>JAYTSV010000072.1:0-74933 GCA_043745465.1 Fimbriiglobus sp. | reverse complement strand
TCCGCCGGCGGAAGGCGTCGCGTTGCAGCTTGTTGGCCATGAGACGATCACCCGAGTTTGGGGCGGAGACCTCACCCCCCGGCCCCCTCTCCGAAACGGAGAGGGGGAGAACGACCCTAACATTCAACGGCTCGAACCCTCTTGCTCCCCCTCTCCGTTTCGGAGAGCGGGCCGGGGGGTGAGGTCTCCGCCCCAAACTCGGGTGATCGTCTCATGGCCAACAAGCTGCAACGCGACGCCTTCCGCCGGCGGATCATTTACGGCGTGACTATTTTCGCCCTGTTCGGCCTGAGCATGTTCTGGCGGGGCAAGCTGGCCGTGCCGTTCTCCAACCAGGTCGGCGTCTCCCGCTGGTTCTCCGAGCGGTCGGTGCTGGCCCAGGCCGAGAAGCTCGAACTCCGCGAACTCGACCAGGGCGACCCCGAGATCGCCGGCGAGACCGCCCGGCTCGCGTTCGTCGGGGCGCGCGGCATCGTCGTCACGGCCCTGTGGACGGCCGCCATCGAGAAGCAGAAGCGGAACGAGTTCGACCAGTTCGAGATCCTGGCCCGCGCCGTCACGACCCTGCAACCGCACTTCATCACCCCGTGGGTCTTCCAGAGCTGGAACATCGCGTACAACGTGTCCGTCGAGAACGACAAGCTCGGGGACATGTACTTCTACATCGCCCACGGCATCGAACTCCTGGCCGAAGGGGACCGCCGGAACTCGAAGATTTACCGCGACCCCGGCCAGCCGGACCGCAAGGTCGGGTCGCCGGACATGCGGTACCAGATCGGCTTCTACTACCAGAACAAGTTCAGCGTGTCGGACAAAGTCAGCACCCTGCGGTCGCTGATGCAACTGAGCTGCATCAAGCCGACGGACCGCGCCAAGTCGCGGCTGCAGAAGGAGTCCGGGCAGGACCGGCAGGTGGACCCGGTCGCCTTCCGCCGGTTCTGCGACGCCAACCCGCAACTCGTCCGCCGCCTTCGGGCCAAGCTGAACTGCGACCAGCCGAGCGAGGTCGTGCAGTTCCTGGCGGACAACGAGAAGATTCCGACGCTGTTCAACGTCGAGGGCGAACTCCTCGGGCCGTCCCAGCAGTTCCCGATCCTGCCCGACCAGTTCACCGAAGGCCCGAACGAGTACTACCCGGGCCTGCCCGTGGACGACAGCTTCGACGGCTTCCACGCGGCCCGGGCGTGGTACCTGTACAGCCTGCCGGTCATCCCGCCGTCCAAGGTGGACGGGGGCGGCGAGCCGCTCCCGTGGCGGTCCCAGCGGGCCGGCGAGTACGACGCGTCGCGGTACCGCATGCCCCGGTCCCCGGCCCTGGTGATCTTCCGCCAGGCCGCCCCGCGGGCGCAAACGTACCTGGCCACCCGGTTGGCCGACGAGGGCTGGTTCGACCGCACCAGTACGTGGGACGTGGACGAAACGGCGGGGGCGAACAACCGCTGGTTCCCGACCGCCGCGGCCGGCGACCCGGTGTTCCTCAAGGCCGGGAGCGGGGCGCAGCGGGAGTGGCAGCGGGCCTTCGACATGTGGGACGAGCACGGCGAGCGGAACGCCATGAAGATGTCCGACGCCCGCCGCATCGCCCTGATGGAAGCGGCCCACCCCGGCCTCCGGAGTATGCCGTCCGGGTTGCTCCCCGAATTGTCCGAGAAGGAGTTGGAAGAGCGCGGCCTGACGACCGCCCAGGTCGATGCGAACAACGGCCTGATCTACTTCGAGCAGAACCGGAGCGTGTCGAACTTCGGGTACTTCCTGGAGACGGCCAACGCCGAAAAGGCGGACATCACGGTCCAGGCCCGCAAACTGTTCTGGGAGGCCGAGCAGGCCCGCCTGAGCGGCCGCAACAACCGGGCCATCGAACTGTACCGCACGGCCCTGGCCCGGTGGCGGCTGGTCCTCGGCACGTACAAGGACTTCCACCGCCCGGGCAACTCCGACACGACCGAAGAGCAGACCATCGAGAACGAGTTGAAGCTCCTCGGGTTGCTCAAGGAAGACGGGGCGGTCCGGGAGCGCGCCCGCCGGGTGACGGAAGCCGCGATCGCCCTGCTCGGGCCGATCGCCGCGAAGAGCGCGGACGACTACCTGCAGGCCGTTGCCGAGGACGAAACGGGGCTGCAAATCGCCGCCGAGTCGGTCAAGGCCGTCTACCCCGGCCTCGGCCTGCCGCCGGGCGACCCGCGCCAGAAAGCCGTCCAGCAGGTGAACGCCACCCAGGCCGCGTCGGGCGCGTTCGGCGGGGCCTTCGGGGCACCCGAAGTCGTCCAGGGCGTCGTCGCCCGCGGCGTCATCGAGTCGCAATATTCCTGGCTCAAGGAGTTCAAGACGCCGCCGACCGAGCGCGACGCCTACGGCTTCTACGAGCGGAGCGCGTACTGGGTCCGACCGGAACTCAAGGAGAACATCAAGCAGAAGATCGGCCTGGTCCGCAAGCTGCCGGTCGAACAACCGGCCGACGGCGAGGCCCCCCCGCCCGGGCCGCCCGGCCAGCCGATGGCGCGCCCGGCCCCCCAAGTGGTGAAATGACCCCGCCCGCTCCCGAGACGCCCCGCGTGGCGCTGGCCGTCCTGGCCCACCCGGACGACGCCGAGTTCTTGTGCGCCGGGACGCTGATCCGCCTGGCCCGGGAGTGCGGCTACGCCGTCCACATCGCCACCATGACCGCCGGCGACTGCGGCAGCGCCGACCACGCGCCGGCCGAGATCGCCGCACTCCGCCGGGCCGAAGGGGCGGCCGCGGCGGCGACGATCGGGGCGACCTACCACTGCCTCGAAGAACTCGACCTGCGCGTCATCTACGGCGAGCGGCCGCTCGAAAAGGTCGTCCGCCTGATCAACGCGGTCGGCGCGACGGTGATTTTCACGCACGCCCCGGACGACTACCACCTGGACCACGAGCAGACGAGCAAGATCGCCCGGGCCGCGACGTTCGCCGCGCCGATCCCGAACTTCCTGGCCGGCCGGCACGAGCACCCGCCGATCCCCGCCATCCCGCACCTGTTCTACTGCGACCCGCTCGAAGGCAAGGACATCTTCGGCCGGCCGGTCGAGCCGGACTTCCGCACCGATATTACCGCCGTGCTGGACGACAAGTCGGCGATGCTGGCGTGCCACGAGAGCCAGCGGGCCTGGCTCCGCAAGCACCACGGCGTCGATAACCTAGTCGAGTCGATGCGCGACTGGAGCCGGTCGCGGTCGCTAACCCCCGACCGCGCCGCCGAAGGCTTCCGCCAGCACCGCGGCCACAGCTACCCGCAGGGGAATTTGCTCGTAGAACTGCTGTCGTGACGGGGTGTCGGGTGTCGGGTGTCGGGTGTCGGGTGTGGTCGATCCACAGAGCCTCCGTCGCTCGGAACCCACAACGACTCTGCCCCGGTTCTGCGACACCCGATACCCCACACCCGACACCCGACAAAGACTTCCTCCGCCTGAGACCAAACGATGCGCGTCGCCCACAACGTCTTCTTCCAGCTCACCGACGGGTCGCCGGCGCGGGTAGACGAACTCGTCGCCGCGTGCCACACGTACCTGAACGTGCAGCCGGGGATCGTCTTCTTCGCCGCGGGACCGCTCAGCGCCGACCTCGTCCGGCCGGTCAACGACCTGGACTGGCACGTCGGCCTGCACCTGGTGTTCGCGGACAAGGCCGCCCACGACGCCTACCAGACCGACCCGACGCACAACCGCTTCATCGCCGAGATGAAGGGCAACTGGGCGCGGGTGCGCGTCTTCGACTCCTACGTGTGACTCCGCCATGAACCGACTCCAAGCCGCCGACCTCGCCGGGTTCGCCCGCCGCTACCGCTTCAACGGCGGGCGGCTGCGCGGCGTCAAGCTCCGGTACGCCGGCGGCGGGGACTTCGCCATCGAGTTCGTGCTCACGGCCCGCGCCGCCGTCAAAGACCTGGGCATGGAGCCGGCCCTCATCAAGCTCCGCTTCCGGCTCGAAGGGGTCGAGGAATTCCGCTTCCAGAAGCGGGCGACCGTCGCCGCCGGAAACGTGTCCGAAGCCCGCATGGGGTACTTCAACGGCCTGTACTACGTCAACCTCGACGCCTGGGGCCTGGCCCCCGGGGACGTGCCGAAGTTGCACGACTTCCGGGCCAGCGACACGTACCTCGCCGGCACCGCACTGTACTGGGAAGAAGTGAAGCCGAAGCCCCTCGCCTAACCGTCAGCGCACGTCCGGTCCGCGGCGGGAGAGCCGGGCGAACAGGTCGGGTACGCCGTCGGCCGTCAGCACCAGGTCGCGGTGCCGGGCCTGGACGAAGCCTTCCTTCGTCAGGTGATCGACCCAGGCGATCAGCGGGTCGAAGAAGCCGTTGACGTTCAGCAGGACGACCGGCTTGGCGTGCAGGCCGAGTTGGGCCCACGTCAAAATCTCGAATAGTTCGTCCATCGTGCCGAACCCGCCGGGCAGCACGGCCACGGCGTCGGCGCGGTCGGCCATGATCGCCTTCCGCTGGTGCATGGTGGCGACGACGTGCAGTTCGGTCGCGGCGGCGAAGGCGATTTCCTTGGCCGCGAGGAACTCGGGGATGACGCCGACGACCGCCCCGCCGGCCTCGACGCACGCCGCGGCGAGGACGCCCATCAGCCCGACCCGGCCGCCGCCGTACACGAGCGTGACCCCGCGGCGGGCCAGTTCGAGGCCGAGGTCGGCGGCGGCGGTCGCGTAACCCGGGTCGGTCCCGAACTGCGACCCGCAAAAGACGGCGAGGTGATTCATGCCGCCATTCTAGCGGCCCCCGCCGCGCGACTACAATCACGCCATGCCCCCCGCCGAACCGATCCCCCCGCCCCCGGTCGAGCAGCAAGTCACCGGCGTGAAGCGCGTGGCGTTCGTCGGCCTCGGCTGCGTCTTCGTCGGCGTGGCCTACGTCGGGGCCGTCACGCCGGGGCTGCCGACGGTGCCCTGGGTGCTGCTGGCGAGCTACTTCTTCAGCCGGTCGTCGCCGCGGTTGCAGGCCTGGTTGTGGTACTCGCCGTACTTCGGCCGGCTGATCCGCGACTGGCACCACCACCGCGGCATGCGCGTCTCGTCGAAGGTCACCGCCGTCACGATGATGACGCTGGCGTGTACCGCGAGCATCGTCTTCGCCGGCCTGCCGGACTGGCTCCGCGTCGTCATCGGCGTCTGCGGCGCGACCGGCTTCACGGTCGTCGTCTTCGTCGTCCCGACGGTCCGATCGGCTCCCGGCGAGCGGCAGGTGTAAGTCCTGACAGTTAGGCACATCTTTGGTGTTAACAGGTTCGCCGGGATGCGTGGACCTCGGCCCCGGCGGCCGGCCGTGATTGCTACGCCCGGGGCAGGCGGATCGTGAACTTGGTGCCGCGGCCGGGTTCGCTTTGCAGGGCGATTGAGCCGCCGTGGGCTTGGACGATCTTGCGGGCCGTCGCCAGGCCCAGGCCGGTGCCCCCGGACTTGGTCGTCACGAACGGCTGGAACGCGCGGGCGATCAACTCCGGCGTCATGCCGCACCCCGTGTCGATCACGTCGAGTTCGACCGCGTCCCCGTCCACCGCCCGGGCTTGCAGCGTCAGCGTGCCCCCGGTCTCCATCGCGTCCTCGGCGTTCAGCATGAGGTTCAACAGCACCTTCTCGAACATCTCCGCGTCGAGTTTGACCGGCGGCAACTCGGCCGGGAACCAGTTCACCTCGACCCCCTGCGCGCGGGCCGTCGGGGCCAGGAAGTCCACCATGCGGGCGACGACTTCGCCCAGGTCGGTCGGGGCCGTGTGCATCTCGGCCGTGCGGGCGAAGCGGAGGAAGTCGTTCGACAAATCGACCAGCCGGCGGCACTCGTCGTTGAGCCGGGCGACCCGCTGCTGGGCCTTCCGCTCGACCGGCGTGGTCGGGGTCTCGAAGTCCTCGCCGAGGAGTTGCAGGTTCAGCGACAGCGTGTTCAGGTGGTTCTTGATCTCGTGGACGAACCCGCCGGCGAGTTCCGCCAGTTCGAGGTACTGCTCGTGCGTCGGCGGGGTCGGGGTCACGGCGTCGGCGTCCCCGGTTTGGCGCGGGGGCCGGCGAGGGCGTCCAGGTGCGCGAGCGGCTGCCACCACGTCGGCCGGACCTTCGGGTGGTCCAGGGCGATCCGCTGGGTCTTGCGGAGCGGGTCCATGATCTCGTCCCGCCACCACAGGTAGTAGAAGACGAGGAAGTCCTTGACGATGTCGCCGTCCGCGACGCCGCGGGCCACGCACCCGTTGACTAGCGCGAAGAAGTCCAGCACCCGCGCGGTCTTCTGGAAGGTCGCGTCGAGGGCGGCGTCGATGCTGCGGTGGAAGTCGCGGTTCGAGTGGTAGTCGAGGAACTGGTTCAACCGCTCGGCCCGGCGGACCGGCGGGAGTTGCTGCTGCTCGACGACGAAGTGCCGCCAGCCGATGTTCCGGGCGTCGCGCATCTCCTCGGCGAAGTACTGGGCGCACAGGTCGAGCGCGAGCTTCTGCCGGCTCTGGTTCTGCGGGATCAAGAACAGCACGACGACCGGGATGAGGACCGCGACGAGCGGCGACACGAGCGGCAGGAACAGGTCCTTGATGAGTTCGTAGGCCGACTTGTTCTCCGCGACGGCCACGCCGACGGCGAGCAGGCTGAGGACCGGGACGGCGACGCCGGCGACGCCGAAGAGCATGGCCCGGTAGGTGAAGTGCGGCGGCATGGGGTTAAGATATTTGCGAACGCGGATTGCGGAATGCCGATCCTGTCCGCCGTAGCCGTGAGCGCGAGTTCCGGGTATGGTCATGCCATCGGCCTGTGGACGGTCGGGCACGCTCGGAGGAGACGCCGATGCACCTGGAGTTCGCCGTCCCCGGCCCACCGATCTCGAACCAGTCGCAGGGAACTCCCGCGCTGGCGGTCTGGCGGGCGGCGGTCAAAACTGAGGCGAAAAGCCGGTGGAAAATCCCCCCGCTGACCAGCCGGTTGAAGGTCGTGATCATCAACTTCCACACCGGAGACAAACCGTCGCTCGACGTGGACAACATGTCCAAGCCGATCCTGGACGAACTCCAGGATGTCGTTTACGACGACGACCGGCAGATCCGGCAGGCCGAGTTGACGCACGTGCGGATCGACACGCCGTTCGTGTTCGTGGGCGTGTCGAAGGTTCTCACCGACGCGATTCAAGTCGGCAATCAGTTCGTGTACGTCCGGATCGAAGACCCGGTAGACCCGTTCCCGCTCCCGAAGTGACGCCATGAATCTCGACCAAGAAATCCAGCGCATGGCGGACCGGTACTCGGCCCAGGGGTACGCGGTCACCGTCCGGCCCGGGGCGGACGACCTGCCGGCGTTCGCGCGCGACTTTCGGGTCGAAATCGTCGGCCAGCGCGGGGCCGAGGGTGTCCTCGTCGCCGTGAAGAAGAGCCGCCGGGAGTTCGCCGCCGACCCCGCCATGCCGGGCTACGCCGAGGCCGTGGCCGGTCACCCGGACTGGCGGTTCGACATCGTCCTTCTGGAGCGAGAAGACCCGAAGTTCCGGGACATCTCGGACGCGCGGGATTTTTCCGGCGAGGAGATCGACAAGTCGTTGACCGACGCGGTGAGCATCGCCGGCCTGGGCTTCGGCCGCGCGGCGACGATCACCGCGTGGGCCGGTCTGGAAGCCGCCATGCGGATGCGACTCCGGGCGGGCGGGGGAGCGGCCGGGTGGGGGACGCCGCCCCGCGAGATGTTGAACGAACTGTACTCTTCGGGCCTGTTGTCGGCGGACGAGTTCCGCCGCCTCGGGGCGCTGTCGCAGTTCCGCAACCAGATCGTCCACGGCTTCTCGCCCCCGGCCTCCGCGGCACCCGCCGATTCGGACGCGGTGCAATTGTTGAGTGACGTGGCGCGGCGACTCGTCGGCGAATCGCAGCCGGCGGGGCAGCCTGCCTGATCCGCGCCGCGTGCCGGTCGAAACCGCGATCCGCGATTCCCTTCACGCGGTTTTCGCTTGCACTCGCGGGGGCGGCCGGCGAACGTGTGGCTTTTCAGTCCTCGCTCGGGTGCCGACACATGTTCTGGCGGTTGTTCTCCACCTTCCTCGCCCTCGTCGCGGCGACGGTCACCAGCGTCGGCGTCCTGCTCCTGTACCGCAACGTCACCTCGGTCGGCGAACTCGTCGCCGACGTGGCCCCGGCGATGGCCGTCATCGTGCTCCTGTCCCTCATCCCCGCGTACCTGCTGGCCCGGCGGTTCACCCAGCCCCTCGAAGGGCTGGCACGCGGGGCCGACCGGCTCGCGCACGGGGAGTTCGCGCACCGCATCGCGCCGTCCGGCGGCAAGGAGTTCCGCCTGCTCGCGCACAGCTTCAACGCGATGGGCGCGCGGCTGGCCGAGACGTTCTCCGAACTGGAGCAGGACAAGGAGCAACTGCGGACCATCCTGTCCGGCCTCGACGAGGGGGTCGTCGCCTTCGACCGGGAGCAGCGCATCCTGTTCGCCAACGACCGGGCGGCGGTGCTCCTCGACTTCCCGCCCGGCCAGGCCGTCGGCCGCAAACTCTGGGAGGTGACCCGGCAGCGGGCGGTCCAGGACGCGGCCCAGAAGTGCCTGCGCGGCGGCGGGCCGTACCGCGAGTCGATCGACCTGAACGGCAACCCCGAGACGAGCCTGGCCCTGTCCGTGTCCGCGCTCCCCGGGGTCGGCGGCGGGGCCGGGGCCGGGGCGGTCATGGTGTTCAACGACGTGTCGGAAATTCGCCGGCTGGAACGCCTCCGGCAGGACTTCGTGGCCAACGTGTCGCACGAGTTGAAGACGCCCATCGCCAACATCAAGTCGAGCATCGAAGTCCTGCTCGACGGCGCGATCGACGAGCCGGCGACGCGGGGCATGTTCCTCGACGAGATCGACGCCCAGAGCACCCGCCTGGACGCGCTCGTGGCCGACCTGCTGACGATCGCGCGGATCGAGTCGGGCGAGGCGACGATGGACTTCGAGGTCGTCGCCGTCGAGGACGCGGTCCACGCCTGCCTGGACCGCCACCGCACCCGGGCTGAGGGCAAGGGGATGACGCTCGACGGCGTCGCCCTGCTCGGCTGCCCGCCCGACCTGAGCGTCTGGGCCGACGACGAAGCCCTCGCCCAGGTGCTCGACAACCTGGTGGACAACGCCATCAAGTACACGCCGGAGGACGGCCGAGTGACGGTCCGGTGGGAATCGACGGCGCAGCAGGTGTGCTTCGAGGTCGAGGACTCGGGCATCGGCATCCCGGCCCGCGACCTGCCCCGCATCTTCGAGCGGTTCTACCGGGTGGACCGCGCCCGCAGCCGGGAAATGGGCGGCACCGGGCTGGGCCTGGCCATCGTCAAGCACATGGTCCAGACGATGCGCGGCACCGTTCGCGTCGAGAGCACCGAAGGCCGGGGCACGACCTTCCGCGTCTGCCTGCCCCGCGCCGAGAGTTGACCCGAAGGGTTGGACTCGGCTCCGCCGCAGGCGAACTCTTGGCGAGCGGCCCACGTGAGTGGGCTGTTCCCCCCCGGAATGCGAGTTGTCGTCCACCGGCGTGCGCCCGGAACTTCGCCCGGGTTGTTACTCCCCGTTGCAGGTTGGAACAGCCCACTCACGTGGGCCGCTCGCCTTCGCCTGCGGCGGAGCTTCTACCGGTCGGTCGCCGGGAGTTTCGGCCGTTGAATCGCGCGGCGTTCTTGCTGGTACGCCGCGTCGTCGTCCTCGAAGCCTTCGAGTGTGACCACGTCCCGGGGGGCGTTCGGGTCGAGTTCGACGACCAGGGATTGCGTGAACTCCTTGTCGTCGATGGTCAGCACGACCTTGTACGTCCCGGGGGCGACCGCGCCGCCGACCACGCGGCGACCGCCGCCGCCGGCCGGGGGGGTCGCGGCCGGGCCGGTCAGGTCCCAGACGACGCGGTGCAGGCCGGGTTCGGTCTTCGGCTTGTCGAACGCCTTGACCGTCTTGCCGTTCACGTCGAGGATTTTCAGCGCGAGCTTCTTGGCGTCCTTGGTGAGCAGGTATTCGACGGTCGCGCCGCGGGCCGGGTTGACGCCGACGAACTTGCGGTCGGTGCTCGAATACGGCGACTCGCCGCCGACGCCGAGCTTCCAGCGGACCGCCGGGGACGGGGCGAACAGGGTCGCGTCGGCGGCCATCACACTGGCCTTCATCTGCCGCAGGCTGGTGACGTCGGCGATCCAGATGCTCCGGCCGTGCGTGGCGACGACGAGGTCGTTGGCCGTCGTCGGCTGGGCGAACTCGTCCACCCGGACGGTCGGCAGGTTGCCGCCGAGCTTGGCCCACTGCGCGCCGCGGTTGGTGCTGACGAACGCGCCGAACTCGGTGCCGAGGTACAACACGTCGTTGTTGACCGTGTCCTCGCGCAGCACCCGGGTGCTGCCGAAGGCGGGCAGGTTGGCGTTGACGCTCTTCCACGTCGCGCCGAAGTCGGTCGTCACAAACGTGTACGGCTTGTCGTCGTCCGACCGGTGGCCGTCGAACACGACGTAGCAGCGGCCGTCCTTGTCGCGCGACGGCTCGATGCAACTCACCCAGCGCGGCCCCGGCAGGCCGGCGGCCTTGAAGTTGTCGGTCACGTTGTCCCACTTCAGCCCGCCGTCCTTGGTCACCCAGACGTTGCCGTCGTCCGACCCGGCCCACAGCACGTCCGGCGTGCGCGGGGACTCGGACACTTGCGTCAGGCTGCCCTTCTTCGACTTGGTCAGGTCGGGCGAAATCTGCTTCAGGTTGTCGCCCTTCTTGACGCTCCGGAAGACGAACTGTGCCCCGCAGTAGAAGATGCTCGGGTTGTGATTGCTCAGGATGAACGGCGTGTTCCAGTTGAACCGCAGCGGCTCGTCGGTCTGCGTCCGCGGCGGGCGGATTGCGCCGAACTCGCCGGTGCGGAAGTTCCGCCGGCTCATGAACCCGTTCTGGCTCTCGGCGTACACCAGGTCCGGGTCGGTCGGGTCCACGCGGCAGACGAACCCGTCGCCCCCGGACACGAACACCCAGTCCTCGTTGACCTGGCCGTACCGCCGCATCGTCTGGCTCGGGCCGCCCCAACTGCCGTTGTCCTGGAGGCCGCCGTACACGCGGTACGGCCGGCGGTTGTCGGCGGCGACGTGGTAGAACTGGCCCAGGGCGAGCGTGTTCAGGTGGTCCCAGGTCAGGCCCTTGTCGTAGCTGGCGTAGAACCCGCCATCGCACCCGATGACGAAGTGCTTCGGGTTGGCCGGGTTGATGTATAGCGCGTGGGCGTCGGCGTGGACGCCGTTGGACGTGGGGACTGTCACGAACCGTTTGCCGCCGTTCGTGCTCTTGTACAGGACCGGCACGTCGGCCAGGGCGTAAATGGTGTTGTCGTCGGTCGGGTCGAACCGGACGACCGAGAAGTACATCGGCCGGGGGTTCAGGCTGTTGACGCGGGTCCAGGTATCGCCGTTGTCCTTGGAGACGAAAATCCCGCCGGTCTGGTAGCCGTCCTTGCCCTGGCGGCCCTGGACGTTGGGGGCCTGGCCGCCGAGGCCGAGGCCGTTCGGCCGCGTCGCCGTGGCCCCGCGCGGCGGCCCGCCGGCCCCGCCGAGGCCGGCCACCGGCGTCTCGACGAGCGCGACTTCGACTTCCTTCGTCGTGCCGTCGGCCAGCGTGAACGTGACCTTCACCTTATCGCCGGCTTTGCGGGCGTTCTCGGCGGCACGCGGGCCGACGCGGAGCAGGGCGAACAAGGTCCGCAGGGTGGTGACGGGCTCGCCGTTGACGGCGGTGACCGCGTCGCCGACTTTGACGCCGGCCTTGGCGAGTTCGCCGTCGGCGGGCAGGGCGGCGACCTTCACGTCGTCGCCGGTGGTCGTCGGCGTGAACCCGGGCAGCGGCAGGGTCGGGTCGGTCGTGGCCGCGGCCTTCGGCGGAGTCGCCGCGGCCGGGGGGGCTTCCTTCGCAGGCTCCTTGGCCACCGGCGGCGTTTCGGGCGGACCCTTGCCGGCCACCGGGGCACCGAGGGTCACGGTGAACGTCTTCTCGAAGTTGTCCCGGCTGACGACGACCTTAACCGCGTCGCCGGCCTTCTTGCCGCCCAGAGCGGCGGCGTACTCCGTCACGGTCTCGACCTTCTTGCCGTCCACGAGCAGGATCGTGTCGCCGACCTTCAACCCGGCCTTCGCGGCCGGGCCGTCCTTGAGGAGCACGTTAATCACGAGTTTGTCGGTGCCCAGTTGCACCCCGAGGATCGGTGTCGGCGTCGTCGGTTCGGCCGCGGCCGGCGGGGCGTCCTTGGCCGGGGCGCCTTTCTTCGGCCCCTTGCGGCCACCGCCGGCGGTCTCCGAGGGGGTCGTCGCGTCGCGCCTGCCGAGGGTCACTTCGATCGTCTCGGTCTTGTCGCCGCGCTTCACGGTCAGCGTCAACTTGTCGCCGACGGCCTTGGCGTAGATCGCGTCGAGCAGGTCGTCGTACCGCTTCACGTCGGCGTCGCCGATCTTGGTGACGATGTCCCCCGGTTTCAGCCCCGCCTTGCCGGCCGGGCCGCCCTCGGTGATCTCGTTCAGCTTCGCCCCGCCGTCGTTCTCGGCGTCCGCGCCGATGACGCCCAGGTAGACCGCGCTCGCGGTGCCGGTACCGACCTTGTCCGTGTCGATGATCGCGACGAGCAGGCCCTTGGTTTTCGCGGAGTAGTCGAGGCCGATCCGGCCGAGCTTGCCGGTCGGCAGGCCGTTGTTCGACTTGTCGTCGTTCAGCTTCTTCCAGGTCTTGCCGCCGTCGGTGCTCTTGAACAGCCCGCCGCCGGTGCCGTGGGTGACGATCGGCCCGTAAGTGTCGGGCACCGGGGCCTCGCCGAAGAAGCCGTCGAACTCGTCCCGCTTGCGCTCCCACAGCGCGGCGATGATCGTCTCGGGGTCCTGCGGGTCGAGCCGGGCGTCGATGACCCCGGTCTTGTCGTCCACGTACAGCACCTTGGCCCACGTCTTGCCGCCGTCGGTCGTCTTGTACATGCCCCGGTCCTCGCTCGGCCCGTACAGCCGGCCGAGGGCACCGACGTAGACGATCTCCGGGTTGGTCGGGTGGATCAGAATCTTGCCGATTTGAAAGGTCTTGTCGAGGCCCATCTTCTGCCACGTCTTGCCCGCGTCGGTGCTCTTGTACGCGCCGTCGCCGAACCCGACCGAGTTGCGCGGGTTGGCCTCGCCGGTGCCGACCCAGACGATGTTCGGGTTCGACTTGGCAATCGCCACGTCGCCGATGGCGACCGTCGATTGCTTGTCGAACAGGATGTCGAAGGTGGTGCCGTTGTTGACGGTCTTCAAGAGGCCGCCGCCGCCGGTGGCGATGTAGTACGTCATCGGGTCGGCGTCGTGGACGGCGATGGCCGTGACCCGCCCGCCCATGTTCGCCGGGCCGATCTGCCGCCAGGTGTACGCCTTCGCAAGGCTCTCCGGGAGCGTGCCTTCGGGGACGGCCGGGCCGGACGGCGGGGTCGGCTTGGCCGCCGGCGTCTGGATCATCTCCTTCTGCTTCTGCAAGTCGGCGATCTGCTTTTCGAGCTGTTCGAGCTTGGCCTTCTCTTCGGCCGTCAACGGCTTGTCGGCCGCGGCCGACGGGACGGCGAGCAGGGCCGCGGTCAACAGGCCGAGCGCGAGGCTCGCCAGGAGCGAAGTGCGGGTCACGGTCGGTTTCTCGGGGATACGCGGGGCAGGCCGGTCGTCACAGGCCGGAGAGCTTGCCTATGTTCCCGCAATCCTAACCCGTCCATAACCTACAGGCCAGCCGCCGCGCGATGAAACCGCGATGAGAAGTGCGATCTCCGGTGCTACAACACGCCAGAACTTCAAGTGCGGCGCGGCCGTCGCCGCGTTCCCGCAAGCGCCCCGAAGCCGATCGCGGCCAGCACCAGGGTCGTCGGCTCCGGGGTCGCAATCGGCGCGCGTTCGGCGGTCGGCGCGACGATCGGCGGGGCCGGCGCAACGGGCACTCGGCCGGATTCCGACCCCGCGACCGGGCCGGCGTCGAGGGTGAGCGCCGTCCAACCGCCGGGGGGGATCGTCACGCCCGTCAGATCGCTGACGCCGCGGTCGGTGTTCAAGGCGAACGGCGGGTCGCCGGGTGCGACGGTCGAAGTCGTCGGGCCGCCGGTCACGAGGGGGACGCCGCCGGGGAACGTGCCGACGCCGGCGCGGAGGGGCAAGTTCGGGTACGGGCCATTGAGCGGGCCGGGGTAATCGCTGACGACTCCCGGCCGGCCGCCGTACAGCACCAGTGGGCCGCTGGCGAGGGTGACGACTGCCGCCGCGCCGCCCAGGTCCGGTTTCGCCCCGGTGACAGGCGTCGCCGGAACGGGAAACTGGACCCAGCAGGCCGCGAGGGGGTTGGGGGCCAGGTTCGCCCCGAGGGTCGCCATCGCGCCGACGGCCAGGGCTTGCGCGTCCGGGTTGCCGCTCACCCACAGGGACGACGACGGGTGGACCGCCTCGGCGCTGACGCCGGTCGAGAGCCAGCCGTAAATTTCGTAAGCCGGTGCGCCCGCCGGCTCTTGCGCCCGCACGGGCAGCGCGAGTAACAGGCCGACGCCGAGAACCCCAACTCCGCGCATCGCAACCCCTCCGCCAGGACTCCTCAAAGCACCGTCGTGCGGGAACCTACCCCAATCCCCCCGGCGTGAACAGGCGAAGTTGCCCCCGCCCCCACGGCACCGGCGCGGACGAGATTCGGCCACGCGCGGCGGGCACCGGCTTCCGGATCGGTCGTTCGTCCCTTCCCGGGCGGGCGGATGGCGGTATCATGGTGGTTTTCCGTAAGTCGCCCCGCCCCGGAGTCCGATCATGGCCGAACGGTTGTCCACTTCGACGCGCATGGACCGCGCCCGCGTCAACGGCCGGAAGTCGCGCCAGGAGAACGGCCACCTGAAGCGCAAGGAGCGGGCCAACCGCGACAAGCGCATGGTCGAACTCGTGACCAAGGGCAAGTTCCCGTACACCCCGAGCGTCCTCAGCTACCTGAGCGTCAAGCTCGACATGCCGGCGGTGCGAATCACCGAAGCCGACGCCAAGAAGGCCGTCGCCCCGGCCCCCGCCAAGACGCCGGCCAAGGCCAAAGCCAAGGCGTAACGCCTCACCCGGCCGGCGGGATTGCCGTCGGCCACCACGCCCGGAACTGCTCCGCGAACTCGTCGCGCTTCTCGAAGAAGTAGAAGTGGTCGGCGTCGCGGTCTTGGACGTAAGTCACCGCAACGCCGAGACTTCGCAGCGCCGCCACGCCGGCATCGACGGACTTCGGCTCGACGTTGATGTCTTGGCCGCCCTGCGCGACTAGCACCGGTCCGCCGGTCCACAATTCTGCGAACGCTGTCCCGGCCGCGAACTCGCGCACGTCCATTGTCGGCGACACGTAGACCAGCCCCGCCCACTTCGCCACCGTCGCCCCGCGCGTCACGCCGCACCCCCCCTGCGAGATGCCGGCCAGCACCGCCCGCGTCTCGTCCACGGCGAAGCGTTCCGTCACCGCCCGGCGGCACCTCACGACGGCCTGCGCGGCGGCGGGGTGCTCCCAGTTGCCGTAGCCGAAGGTCGGGAACACCACGACGAACCCGAGGTCGTCCGCCAGGTCGGCCCACGGCAGGCAGCCGACCAGCGGGTTGCCCCCGTGCCCGTGACAGACGACGACCAGCGGCAACTTCTCGCCCCTGTCGTGCGGCGGACAGTAAACGAACGCCTGCTCGCGGTCCCGCAGAATCACCCCGAGGTCCCACGCCAACATCGACGGCAGCCGTTCGATGTCCGGCCGGTCCGCCATCGCTTCCAAGTCTGCCGCGACGGTGGCGCGGATCGTGGCGGCCTGGGCGCGGGTCAACAGCGGGTTGAGGCGCGTGCCCACGTCCACGGCGAGGCCGACGAGGTCGTTCTCGTCGGCGACACTCGCGTCGGCGTGGGCGAACCCCAGGCGGCCGTAATCGACCGACGACCAGCCCTCGACGAACTCCGCCGACCGGCGGGGCCGCGTGCAGTGCAGGCCGAAGTGGACGTTGAGGAACAGGACCAGGCCCGAGGTGAGACTCGGCACGACGACCGAATCGACCGACGCCGCCGGGAGGCCGAGGTGATGGGCGGTGAGGAACGCGAGGGCCAGCACCACCGCGACGCCGAGGAGCACCGCCCGGAAGCCGACGAGTTTCGCCCGCATTGTGCGGCCGACGAGGATCAACCCGGGCGACAGTAGCAGGATGAGCAGGCGGAGCAGTAGCGTCGCCGCCAGGTCTTTGACGAAGCGGATCACGCGCCGTCCCGCCAGTTCCCCGTCGGCCACGACTGCCCCTGCACCGGGGCCAGGATCGCTTGCACGCCGGCGAGCAGGTCGGCGTCCGGCGGGGTCGCCAGCGCGGCCAGGTTGGCGTGCAACTCGGCCGTCCGGGAGGTTCCGGTGAGCGTCGTCGGCACGGCGGTCTGCGCGAAGGCGAACTGCATCCCAAGTGTCGCCAGGCTCGCCCCGCGGGCCGCGCAATAGTCCGCTGCGGCCCGGCAGGCGGCGCGAATCTCGGCCGGGGCGGGGTTCCACGGCGGCGGCCCGCCGGGCGTCAGCAGGCCCATCGCCAGCGGCGACGCGTTGATGACGCCGACGCCGTGGTCCGCGGCCGTCGGCAGGAGTTCCGTCAGCAGCCGCGTGTTCTGCAGCGTGAAATGGCAGTACGAGATGACCACGTCGAGGTCGCAGCGCTCGACCGCCTGGCGCAACAGCCCGAGCGGCAGCCCGGACATGCCGACGAAGCGGCACTTGCCCTCGGCCTTCAGCGCGTGCAGCACCCCGGCCGTCTCGGTGAAGACCCGCTCGAAGTCGGCCGCGAACTCGATGTCGTGGGCCAGCAGCACCTCGACGCGGTCGGTCCGCAACCGCCGCAGCGAGCCTTCGACGGACGCACGCATCCCCGCCGGCGTGAAGTCGAACTCCTGCCGCGTCAGCCGGCCGGCCTTCGTACACAACACGACGCGGTCGCGCCGGCCGGCGAGCACCTCGCCGAGCAGCGCTTCGCTGCGGCCCTCGCCGTAGAAGGCGGACGTGTCGATCAGGTTCACACCGGCATCCAGGGCTGCGTCCACGGTGGCCCGCACGTCGGCGACCGTCACCGCCCCGTACTGCCCGCCGAAGGCCGCCCCGCCCAGGGAGAGCACGGACACGTTCAACCCGGTCCGGCCCAGCGCGCGAAATTGCATGAGTCACCCCGACCCGAAGAGAGAGTGCTGCCAGGATACGCCGGCCGCCCGACGGGCGACAGCAGACTTTGCCCGCGCGCCTAGAATGACCCCGGCCGCATTCCCCGCCCCCACGAGTCACCCGCATGAGCGCGAAGAACGTCCTCGGCACGCCGATTCAACCCTGTTCGATGGCCCCGCTGACCGGGTTCTACCGCAACGGCTGTTGCGACACCGGGCCGGACGACACGGGCCTGCACCTCGTCTGCACGCAGGTCACCGCCGAGTTCCTGGCGCACCAGAAGTCGATCGGCAACGACCTGAGCACGCCGATGCCGCACTACGGCTTCGCCGGCCTGAAGCCGGGCGACAAGTGGTGCGTGTGCGTGACCCGGTGGAAGGAGTCGTTCGAGGCCGGGGCGGCGGCCCCCGTCGTCCTCGAAGCGACCCACATGAGCGCGCTGGAGTTCGTCGATCTGGAGCACTTGCGGGAGAACGCCGTCGTCAAGCCGACTAAGGGCGCGTGACGGTGACCAGGTAGACGAGCAGGGCCGTGGCGGCGAACGCCCCGCCCAGGCAGCCCATGCCGACCGTCGTGAACAGCCCCGCGCACCCGCTGCCCGCCCCCGGGGTCTGGTCGAGGCGGAGGCGGAGGTTGCGGTCGAGTTCCTCGCGCAACCGGGGGTCGCCCGTTCGCCAGCGGACGGTCGCGTATCCGAACCCCGGGACCGGGTCGATGGACAGGATTTCGCGGCCGTCGCCCCAGACGTTGCCGAACCGGGCCGCCGTCAGGCCGAGGCCGGTCAGCACGTCGTGGACCGCCTGTTCGAGCGCGAGCCGGCCGACGTTGTACACGGCCAGCGTGCCGCGCCGGGCGAGCAGCGCCAGGCCGACCGCGCCGGCCACGACGACGAAGAAGAGGACTGCCGTCAGCAGCCAGGCGAGGCGTTCCTCGGCCCACAGTTCGGCGTTCAGTTGGCCACTGCCGCGGGCCAGCAGCCGCGCGTTCGATTGCAGTGCGAGCAGCGCCAGGGCGAACAGCGTCGGCAGGAAGCCGACGAGGCCGGCGAGGACCAGGGCCAGGTCGGCGGTGCCGCTCAGCACGACCGGGTGCGGCCGGCGGTGGACGCCGGCCACCCAGTTGAAGTAGACGCCCAACGGCATTAGCCCGAAGACCGTCGCCAGTAATGCCGCCACGACGATCGCGCCCACGCCTCACCCGCCCGGCCCGGAGTTCTGGGAGTCCGCCGGCATCTTAGCCGCCGAGCGCCCCCGGGCGATGCCCAATCGTCACCGGTGTTGAAGTGCCACCGGCTCGAGCACCACCGCGTCGCACAACCCCCACGGCGAAGGCCCGGCGAACCGGTCGGCGAGGGTGCGGTCGCGGCCGTGCCGCTGGAAGGTCTCGTGCCGGGCGACGCGCAGGGTCGCCGGCATGGCCTCGACGAACGCGGCGTAGGAGTGGCCGTGCGTGAACAGCACGACCGTCCGCGGCCGGAAGTGGCAATCGACGACGAACTGGTTCACGTCCTTGCTGCGGACCCGCCCGAAGTCGTCCCGGCCGAAGGTGAACGCCACCGAGTCGAGGTTCCGCGGGTAGGTCATCACCGGCACCGCCGGGTCGCTCACGAACGCCGCCACCCGGTCGTACTCGCCGTTCGGCCCGACCGGCGACCGGGCGGCAGCGTACCACGGCACGACCCCCAGGTTCAGGACGCCGCCGAAGACCGCGAACCCGCCGGCGAGGACGCGCAACTTCCCCGAACGGTCCCACGCCGACCGGGCCAGGAACTCGCCCAGCGCCAGGCACAGCGGCGGGAAGGCGGGCAAGATGTACGTCGGCAGCTTGCTGCCCGAGCACGAAAAGAAGAACAGGCACCACGCCCCGGACAGTAGCCAGAAGCCGCCGGCCTGCGTCCGGACGCCCGCGCCCGTCGTGCCGAGGAACAGGCCTCGCAAGTACGCCACGCCGACGACGACGCCCGGCAGGAAGCCCCCGGCGACGATCGGCACGTAGTACCAGACCGGCTGCAAGTGGTCGAACGGTTGCAGGAAGCGCATCACGTTGTGCTCCCAGAAAAAGTACCGCAGGAACTCCGGCTGCTGGCGGTAAATGGCGACGTACCACGGCAGATTAACGGCCAGCACGACGAGGCCGAAGAGCACCAGTTTCGAGACGCCGACGCGGGCCGTCTCGCGGTTCAACAGCGCGAAGGCGAAGAGCGGCGGGAAGAGCAGGATTTCGGAGATCGGCCCCTTCGTCAGGAAGCCCAGCCCCGATCCGACGGCCGCCGCCAGCCACCAGCCGAGTTTCAACCGCCCGCCGCGGACCGCTTCAAAGCCGCACAACACCGAGCAGGTCACGCACAGGACCAGCAGCCCGTCGAGGAGCAGCAGCCGGGCCATGCCGACGTACCCGGGCGACACGCTCAGGAGTAGCGCCGCCCAGAACGCCCCGCGCTCGCCGACGCTCCGCCGGCCGATCAGGTAGACGGCGAGAATCGTCAGGTGGACGCACACCGCCGGGACGAGCCGGGCCGCCGCCGGGGAGACGCCGAAGGCGAGGTACGAGAGTTCGACCAGCCAGTACATGAGCGGCGGTTTATCGAGGTACGGCTCGCCCTGCAGCGTCGGCACGACCCACGCGCCGCGGGCCAGCATTTCCCGGGGGATTTGCGCGTACCGCCCCTCGTCCGGCTCGAACAGGTGGAAGCCGAGCGCCGGGTACAGGAGCAACGCCGGTAGCACGAGAACGACGACCAGCGCCCGCCACCGGACCCGCGCGTCGGCCGGCGGCGCGGCCGGGAACGCGACCCGCTTCCACAGGTATGGGAGCCAGCCGAGGAGGGACAGCGAACCGGACGGCACCGCGGCGACGCGCATGAAAACACCCTCACTCAGACGACGAGCGAGGGAGTCTAGGCAGAACCCCGAACCCGCGCCAAGGCGGAGTCGGGCGAGAACTTCCGGCTACCGGCGACTCTTCTTGCGGGGTTTCTCTTCTTCTTCCTCGTCATCCTCGTCATCCTCGTCATCCTCGTCAACTTCGTCGTCCTCGTCCGGTTCGTCGATGGCCCCTTCGACTTCCTCGAAGCCGGCGCGGACGCGGGGGTCGCGGAGGGCGATCAGGGCGAAAATGCCGGCCAGCATCGGCATGCCCAACACGGCCCCGGCCAACGCCCAGGCGTAGGACTCCAGCGACTGCATCTTGCTCGCGCCCAGGCAGATCAGGCAGCCCCACAGCAGCAGCACGAAGCCGATGAAGATGTACACCAGCCGCTCGGCGATCTCCTCGTCCGAGTTCGGCGCGTCCGTGAAGACGAGCGGCCAGACGCCGATGATCATGGTGCAAACGCCGATGATGGCCGACAGCGAACCGGCGGCGATCAGCAGGTTGACCGGCAGGACGAGGAGCATCTGCGCGGGGCCGCGGTTCGACTTTTTGAACTTGTCCGCGATGTCGCCGAAGACCGGTTTGTTCTTCTCGGCGAGCCGCAACTCCTCCTCGGACTCCTTGATGACGCCGTAGGGGTTCACGTCGTCTTCGTCGTCGGCCTTCGGCTTGCTGGCGGGGGTGCTCACGGCGGTGTCTCCAGGGGAGGGGCGGCGGTCGCGGTCCAGGGCGACTCGCCCAGTGTACCCGCGGCGAACGGCTTTTGCCAGACGCTGAGGATCGCCGCCTGGCCGAGGATGCGCACCTTCAACTTCCGCGTCGGCCGCCACCCGTAGGCGATCAGCGGGGACTCGATGGCGTCCTGCTCCATGACCAGGAACACCGCGCGGCCGCCGGGCCTCAAGACGCGGTCCCACTCCCGGACGCACGCGGCGTACAGCGGCGGGACTTCTTCCGGCGACGCGAGTTGCTTGCCGAACGGCGGGTTCGTGATGATCCGATCGACGCTCTCTCGCTCCAGCGGCAGCCGCCGCGAGTCCCACCGGCAGGTGACCGCCGGGCCGACGCCGCGCAGGTTCTCGCCGGTCACGAACATGGCGTTCGGGTCGATGTCCCCGCCGATCACTTCGACGCGGCCGGCCTTGCTGCGCAGCTTGGCGACTTCGATCGTCTCGGCCAGGATCGTGCCGGCACCGCACATCGGGTCCATGACCGTCATGCCCGGGCCGATCCCCGCCAGGTGGACCATCGCCCCGGCCACGGTCGGCCGCAGGGACGCGAGGACGTGGTCGTCCTTGTAGGTGCGGTGCCGCATGGTGCGGTCGGTCAGCCTCAGGCCGCACACGGCGGTCTGGCCCTTGATGGTCAGCCAGATTTCGAGCCAGGCGTTCTCGTCGTGCGGCTGCCAGCCCTCGGGGATTTTCCCGGCCAGGCCGTCGGCCATCGCGTCCAGGGCGTCCACCCGGCGGAAGGCGTGCTCGCCCTCCCGCTGGCAGACCAGGTGGAAGGTCGGCTTGCCCTTGGTCTTGGGCCGGAGCGAGTGGTGAATCTTGAACAACTCGGGCCAGTCGGCCTTGTTCGCCGTCCACTTGCGGAACTTGGCGAGTTCGTCCTGTTTGTACGTGATCGCGTCCGACCCCCAGGCGAGCAGGAACACGTCGTCCGTGGTCCGCAGGTTGAGCACGTCGGGCGTGACTTCGTTGACCCGGAAGACGACGAGGCCGCGGGCCACCTTCTTGATCTCGCCCCCGAGGACGCGGTTGATCTCGTCCGCCGCGATCGGCTCCAGCCCCGGCTGAACCATCGCGTACAGCGGCGGCAGTTCAAACGCGGACGCCCGACGACCCGAACGCGACATAGTGGCTCAATCCTGGTGGGACGAAACCGTCAGTGTAGCAGACGGCCCGGGGAATCGGCGGGAAGAAACCTCACCCCCCGGCCCCCTCTCCGACGCGGAGAGGGGGAGCAAGTCGGTTTCAGCCGTCGATTGCGACGCACTTGCTCCCCTTTCCGCGTCGGAGAGGGGCCGGGGGTGAGGTTTCTTGGCTCCCGGCGGGAAAGGCGACCTCCCCCCCCGGCCCCCTCTCCGAAACGGAGAGGGGGAGCAAGTGTGTCGCACGCATCGACTGAAACCCTCTTGCTCCCCTCTCCGCGTCGGAGAGGGGCCGGGGGTGAGGTTTCCGCCCACGGCAACACTGTCGAATTTCCCGACAGTTCCGGCGAGTTCGGGGGAATCGCGCTGGCGTCCGGAATCGCGCGGCGGTAAAATTCCGGCGCATGGCGAATCCTCACAATCGCTACCAACGCACCGGGCACACGGATGGCCCGGCACTCCGAAGTCACGGACGGGCACCCCACGATGCAGACCGCCACGCCGAACCCGACCCGAATGCTGGCCGACCTCGAGCGCGAAGTCCGGCCGCTGCTGACCGACATTCTCGCCGGCCTCAGCGACCTCCTGAACGACGACGGCAACGACTCCGTCCGCCGCTTCCTGGCCGACGCCCCGGTCGATCTGTGCGTCCGCCTGGCCGACACCTGGGCGATCGCCGCCGACCTGGGGTTGAACCCGACGCAACTGATGCCGCGCTTCTCGCCCGAAGAGCAGTTCCTGCTCGAACTCGTGACGGCGATCTACACCGCCGGCCGGGCCACCGGCCCGCGGTCGGACAGCTTCGAGCTGGGCGAACTGGTCGGGCTGCTCGACCAAACCTGCGACGACCCGGTCGCGGCCGGCGTATAACGCCCCCCATGCGCACCCTCGCGGACAAGCACCTCTCGTGGCCGGCCCTCCTCGCCGTGCGGGCGACGGCCCGGGCCGCCGGCCGCGTCGTGGTCTGGACCAACGGCACCTTCGACCTGCTCCACCCCGGCCACCTGGCGAGCCTGCAAGCGGCCCGCGGCCTCGGCGACCTGCTCGTCGTCGGCCTGAACTCCGACGCCTCCGTGCGCGGGTACAAGGGGCCGACGCGACCGATCCTCACCGAGGTCGAGCGGGCGGCCATGCTGGCGGGGTTGGAGTGCGTCGATTACGTCGTCGTCTTCGACGAGCCAACGCCGGAAGAGTCCGTGCGGAAGTTGTGCCCGGACGTTCACTGCAAGGGCGCGGAGTACGCCCCGCCGCACGGCCGGCCGGTGCCCGAACTGGCGACCGTCCTCGCCGGCGGCGGCCGGATGGCTTACTTGCCACTGGTGCCGGGCGTCAGCACGACGGAACTCCTCGCCCGCATCCGCAAGCTCGGCGGGCCAGTCGAGGAGGGGGCGTGACGCCGTACCTGTTCCTCGACCGCGACGCGACGCTGATGCGCGACACCGTCTACCCCCGCGACCCCGCCGCCGTGGAGCTTTTGCCCGGTGCGGCCGAGTGCGTCGGCGACCTGGCGGCCCGCGGCTTCCTGGTGGCCGTCGTCAGCAATCAATCCGGCGTGGCCCGCGGCTTCATCGCCCCGGCCGAGGCGCTGGCCGTCGATGCCCGGTTCGTCGAACTGTTCGCGCGAGCCTCCGGGCGGGTCGTCCGCTGCTGGTACTGCTTCCACGGCCCGGACGACGGGTGCGACTGCCGCAAGCCGAAGCCGGGGTTACTGCTCCAAGCCGCGCGGCACTTCGGCCCCCCGATCGACGGCCGGAGCGTCATGGTCGGCGACAAGCCGAGCGACCTCGACGCCGGCCGGGCCGCGGGGTGCGGCCTGAACGTCCTCTTCGCCGGCGACTGGCCGGCCGTCCACGCCCACATCCTGGAACGGATCGCATGACGAACGCGCTGCTCGAACTCGTCGAACTGTTCCCCGGCTGCCCGGTCCTGGTCGTCGGCGACCTGATGCTCGACGAGTTCATCTTCGGGCAAGTCAGCCGGATTTCGCCGGAAGCCCCGGTGCCGGTCGTCGAGGTGCAGCGGCGGAGTTACGTCCCCGGCGGCGCGGCCAACGCGGCCGCCAACGTCGCCGCGCTGGGGGCCAAGCCGGCCCTCGCCGGCCTCGTCGGCACCGACGCCAACGCGGAACACGTGCGCGGCCTGTTGCGGGCGATGGGCGTCGAAGTCGGCCCCGTCGTCGGCGACGCCGGCCGGCCGACGACGACCAAGACGCGCATCCTCGCCGGCACCCAGCAGGTCGTCCGCATCGACCAGGAGAAGCCGACGCCGATGAGCGCCGAAGTCGAAGCCGCGCTGCTCGCCGGCGTCCGGGCGGCCCTCCCGGCGGCGCGGGCCTGCGTGCTGTCCGACTACGGCAAGGGGGTCGTGACGCCGACGTTCGCGGCCCGGCTAATCGCGATGGCCAACGCCGCCGGGGTGCCGACGGTCGTGGACCCGAAGGGCGTCGATTACGCGAAGTACCGCGGCGCGACGGTCGTCAAGCCGAACCAACTCGAAGCCGGCAAGGTGCTGAACCGCGACCTGCGCACGTCCGCCGACGTGGACGCCGCCGGCCGCGACCTGCTAACGCTGCTCGGCCCGACGACGGCGATCCTGATCACCCGCGGCCCGCAAGGCATGAGCCTGTTCGCCCCCGGCGGCGCGACCGTCCACGTCCCCACACTGGCCCGCGAAGTGTACGACGTGACCGGCGCGGGCGACACCGTCGCCGGCACGATGGCCGTGACCCTGGGCGTCGGCGGCGACCTCGAAGCGGCCTGCCAACTGGCGACCGCCGCCGCCGCCGTCGTCGTCGGCAAGGTCGGCACGGCCACGTGCAGCCGCGACGAGTTGCGCGCGGCCATCCAGAGCGCGCCGTGATCGAAGCCCGCCGCCGGCGACCTCCCGGCGAATGTCGTTCGACTACCGCAGCGAGTCGAGGATTTTCATGCGCATCGCGGACAGGGCGGGGACGAGGCCGCCGATGCGGCCCATCGCCAGGGCGAACAACATGCCCATCGTCACCACCTCGAAGTTCACGTCCAGGGTGATGGCCACCGTCTTGCCGCCGGGGCCGCCGCCGCCGCCGGACAGCGTACTCGTCGAGCCGGCCCCGTTGACGAACAGGCGGATCAGCACGCAGCCGAGGAACCCGCCGACCAGCGCGACCGTCAGCGACTCCAACAGGAACGACACCATCACCTGCCACCGCTTGAAGCCTAACAGCCGCAGCACGCCGATGTCCCGGATGCGCTGGGCGATGCTGGCGAACATCGTCGTCATCATGCCGAACACCCCGCCGATCGCCATGACCACGGCGACCACCACGACGACGGCCAGGAAGTCGTTGTTCGTCTTCGTCAACTCGGCGTAATAGTCCGGCTCGGCGAAGGCCTTGAGCTTCTGCTGGGTGTAGCGCTTGCCCAGGTGGTAGGCCAGCGCCGTGCTCGCCTCGCGGGTGTTGGCCTCGGTCCGCAGGACGAGGGTCGTGTAGCTCGGCTTGCCGAACGGGGTGGTGATGAGGTTGAACTTCTTGCACCAGATTTCGCTGCCGAAGGTCTTGCCCTCGGACTTCATGATGCCCGACACGACCCAGGTCATGTCGCCCAGCTCGAAGGTGTCGCCGGGCTTCATGGTCAGGCGGTTGGTGTCGGCGGCGAAGGTCTTGGCGATCCCCTCGCCCAGCACGCACTCGACGCGCCCTTGCCCGTCGACGCCGGCCGGGCTGAACCAGCGGCCGGGCGGGTACAGTTCCACGTCGTGGACCCCCGCGGCGATGTCGGCGTCGTCCATCGCGCGCAAGGACACGAACCGGCGGCGCGGCGGGGTCGTGTTCGGGATCGGCTGGTTGATCGAGTAGTACGTCTCCCGGCTGGCCAGCGCGACCTCCCGGCCGTCGCGGCTCTTGGTCCGGGCGACGCGGACCGGCTCGGCCAGCGGGCGGTCCTTGGCGTCCAGGGTGGCCGTCTCGCGCTCGACGTTGTCCAGGTCGCCGTACCCGAGGTTCGAGAAGAGTTCGTCCGTCGCCCCGTCGGACAGTACGAACACGTTGCCGGGCACGCCGGTGTTCTCGGTCAGGTTGTTCATCCCGCACACGAACGCGAGCAGCATGACCAGCAGCCCGACGACGAACGTGAACGCCACCAGGGTCATCGCGTTGGTCAACCACCGCACTCGCAAGTTGCGGAGGTTGTAGCGCAGCGGCACCTTGCCGATGGCCAGCAGCAGTCCGATGTCGAGCAGGTAAACGAGGAAAAAGACCAGCGGCCAGTACGCCACGGCGGCCGGCGGCAGTTTCTCGTACAGCGGCGTCCGCAGGAAGGTCCGCGTCGGCTCGGGGATGCCGGCCAGCACCTCCTCGCGCTGCTTGTCGCTCTTGCCCATGAAACTCGCCGGTGCGAACAGCAGCGTCCGCGAAATGCTGCTGAACTGGCCGCGCTCGGACAGGACCGCGGTGCCGGTGTTCTCCCGCAACCGGGTGACGACTTCGATGCTCACGCCGAGCAGCGTAATCAGCACGACGAAGCCGCTGACGAGCGCGAAAATGCGCCGCAGGGACTGCCGCAAGAAGCCCTCGCGGCCGGTACTCTCGCTCAACACCGACTCGGTCGGATCGACCGCCGGGAAGAACAGCAACAGCGCCGACAACGGCAGCAGCGACAGGCCCAGCACGATCGCGGTGACGACGAGCGACAGCAAGCCGCGGAAGAATCGAACAACCATCGTGGGGACTCGGAGGGACGAAGAGACCTCACCCCCGGCCCCTCTCCGACGCGGAGAGGGGAGCAGGGGGGTTGAAGCCGTTGATTGCGTCCCGCTTGCTCCCCCTCTCCGAAACGGAGAGGGGGCCGGGGGGTGAGGTCGCCTTTCGGTCACGTCACCTGGGCGAACACTTCGGACACTTTCACTTTGCGGGACGAGATCGCCGGCAGGGCCGAGCCGATCAGGCCGACGAACGTGCCCAACAGCGGGCCGTAGACCGTAATCAGGATCGGGGCGCTGATCTTGTCGAAGAAAAGAATCTTGAACTTCAAGCCCGTGAACGCCTTGAACGCCTCGATCGACTTCGGGGCGAAGTAGACCAGCCAGGTGCTGAGCAGGCCGCCCATGACGCCGATCAGGACGGCCTCGGCGATGATGATGCCCATGACTTGCCAGGGCAGGAAGCCGAGGACTTTCATCACGGCCATTTCGGACCGGCGCTCGCGGACGCCGATGGTGATCGTGATGCCGACGACCAGGCACATGATGACGGCGATGGCCGGCATGATGATGTACTTGAAGGCGAAGACGATCGACTTCAGTCCCTCCAGGAACGAGCCGATGGCGGCCGACGCCGTCTCCATCTTGGCCTGCGGGGCGCTGAACGACTTCGGCTCGTTGACGACCGTGGCCAGCGCCTCGTAAGCCGCCTTGTTCGGCATCCGCACCCAGATCAAGTTGACCGGCCGGACCTCCGCGCCGCTGAACGTCTTCGCCCCGTCGAGGGTGTCGTTGAAGTAGTCCAGGCGCATCAGCGACGACTTGCTCCACCGGGACACCTCGGCCGGGAAGCTGCCGACGATCTTGAAGTCGTAGGTCACGTCCTTGTACCCGAGCGCGTACGCCTTGACCGAGTCGCCGACCTGCTTGCCCATGAGTTCGAGCCGCTCCGGGCCGACGATGACGTTCCGCTTGTCCTTCTTCATGTCGTCGATCGACTGCATCAGCTCGGCGTAAGCCTCCTCGGACATGTCGTCCTTGCTCAGCCCCTGGTAGCTGAGCATCGTGCGGATGGCGTCCGGCTCCAGGGCCAGGATGAACAGCGCGTTCTCCTGCGTCCTCTTGTTCAGGTCGAGCGTCGCCCCGACGAACGACCAGACCATGAAGTCGTCGTCGATGTTGCGCGGCTGGTGTTCGGGCAGCAGTTCCTTGAGGATGCCTTTCAGGCGCTCCGGGTACGACCGCGGCATCATGCTCGGCGCGCCGAACCGCTCGGTCATGATGACCTGGACGTTGTCCTCCTTCTCCTGCGTGATCTTGTCGATGAGATCGACGCCCGAGTAGATCGTCGAGAGCATCCCGGTGAGGACGAACAGCGCGACGTAGGTGAGCGACGTGCGCACGACGTTGCGGCGAAGGCTGCGGAAGACGAGGCCGAAGATTTTGCTCAGCTTGCCGACGGGGTCGGGCACGTTGTTGGCCAGCTTGAGCAACCCTTCGAGCAGCATCACCGTGCCGAAGAAGATCGGCAGGGACAGCACGGCGAAGAAGGTCAAGATCATCATCAGCAGCGCGAAGATGCCGGACGCGTACAGCGCCGTCTGGACGAGCGAAAGGTCGGGCGACGAGGAGACGCCGTCGATCTGTTCAAATCCCGGGAACATGGGGGCACCTGCGGGGGGATCAGTGCGTCAGGGTCAGGTTCTGGTGGGCGAGTCGGCCCTTCTCCAGTTGGACGATGCGCTGGGCGCGCTCGGCGGCGTGCGGGTCGTGGGTGACCATCAGGATCGTCTTGCCGAGTTCGCTGCGGAGGATGTCGAGGAGCTTCAACGCGGCGTCCGCACTCGCGCTGTCGAGGGCACCGGTCGGCTCGTCGGCGACGATGATCGTCGGGTCGGTGACGATGGCCCGCGCGATGCCGACCCGCTGGCACTGGCCGCCGGACAGTTGGCCGGGCCGGTGGGACATGCGGTCGGACAGGCCGACGAGGCCCATCGCGTTCTCGACCTGCTTGCGCCGCTGCGCCCCGGTCAACGGCAGTAAGAGTAGCGGCAGTTCGACGTTCTCGTAGGCCGTGAGGACGGGGAGCAGGTTGTAGAACTGGAAGACGAAGCCGACGTTGCGGGTCCGCCAGCGGGCCAGTTCGCTCTCGGAGTAGTTCGAGATCCGCTCGCCGCCGACGGAGATCGTGCCGCTGGTCGGCGTGTCCAGGCCGGCGAGCAGGTTCAAGAGTGTCGTCTTGCCGGACCCGGACGGCCCCATGAGCGCGAGGAACTCGCCGGCCTCCACGTCGAGGTTGAGGTCCATGAGCACCTCGATGGTCTCGGCCCCGCGGGTGAACGACTTGTACAAATCGCGGACTTCGACGAGCGGCATGAGAACCCCTGACGGAACGCGGTGGGCGGTCGGTTACTTGGCTTCGGCCGCGCGGAAGGTGACGACCGCGCCCATCTCGGGCTTGAGGTACGCGCCGGGCTTTTCGCCGGGCAGGAGCGCGATTTTGACGCGGATGCTGACGACCGACTTGGCCCGGTTGGCCTGCGGCAGGATGCGGTCGATGACGCCGGTGTACGCCCGGTTCGGGTAGGCGTTGACCTTGACGGAGCAGGCCATGCCGACGGCGAGCTGGGCGATTTCGCGCTCGGCGATTTCGAGGTCGGCTTCCATGTCCGCCAGGTCGGCGATGGTGCCGATGCCGCCCGACCCGGCCGCGGCGGAGAAGGCGAGGGGGTTGACGAGCACGCCCTTCTCGGCCACCTTGGCGGTGATCGTGCCGGAGATCGGCGCGCGGATGACGCAGTTCCGGACGCGCCACATGGCCTGCGCCAACTTGGCCTCGGCCGACTTGACTTCGGACCGGGCGACGGCCACGTCCGCGTCGGCGGCCGCGATCCTCTCGGGCCGCGGGCCGACTTCGAGGATGCGCAAGTCGATGTCGAGCTTCTGCAGGCGGAACTTGGCCGCGATGGCGTCGTTGTTGGCCGTGTCGAACTCCTTGGCCGACACGCTGCTGCGGATCGTCTCCATGCGGCGGAGTTCGTCGTCGGACCGGGCTTTGAGGGCCGTCGCCTCGTTGATCTGGGCCTTGAGCTGGTCCTTCTCGATCTGGCGGACCGACTTGGGGTCGAGTTCGTCCCGCCGCTTGATCGCAGCGTTCAGCCGCTCCCCGGCGGACGCGACGCCCTCGCCGGCCTCGTTCGCGGCGTACTGGTAGTTGGTCGGGTCGATGCGGGCGAGCGGCGTGCCGGCCTCGTAGAACTGGCCCTCCTTGAAGTTCAACTCGATCACCTGGCCGGCCGCGTCGATGGGGCTGACGGCGACCGACACGGCCGGGACGATGTACCCCGTGACGGCCATCAGCACCGCCCCCGGCGCGACGACCGGGGTTGAACTCGACGCCGCGCTGGCGGGGGTGCCTGCCGGCGACCCGGGCGGGGCGGCCGCGAAATTGCCGTCGGAGCCGGGGCTGCGGTAGGTCCGCAGGCCCATGCCGGCCCAGGCTAGGGCGAGGGCGGCGGCCAGCATCCAGGGCAGCCACGGGGCGTTCCGCGGCCGGGCGTCCTTGGCCGCCCCGAGTTGGCCGTCGAGGCGGAGTTGCTGGACGCGGTCCAGCATGGTGCCGTGCGCCGCGCCGTTGGCCGACGCGCTGGGGGCCACGTTGGGGACCGCGGTCGTGCGGGTGGGCAGGTCGTCCAGGGTCGTGGTCATCGGCAACGTCTCCGGTCCGCCGCGGGGATTCCGCATTGATATTGTTGTGCCCGCGTGCCGGCTTCCGTCAACCGCCGCACTGTCTACCTTGACAGGCTTGCCCAGGTTTCGCAAGACCGGACCGCCGGGCGTGCCGGAGTTTGAACCCGAGTCCCCGGCCGATCCGGGCCGGGTGCTTACAACACCAAGCGGTACGCCCTCCCCAACGCCGGAGCCTTCCGATGCTCGAAACGCCGCAGATCGTGCAGTCCGTCGCCCAATTCACCGCCGTGATCCGCCTGACGATCCCGCGGCACGAGATACAACGCGTCATGGGACCGGCCATCGGCGAGGTATTCGCGGCCGTCGCCGCGCAGGGTCTGACCCCCGTCGGGCCGGTCTTTTCGCACCACTTCGAGATGAACCCCGACACCTTCGATTTTGAAGTCGGCGTGCCCGTCGCCTCGCCGGTCGCGCCGGCGGGCCGGGTACAGCCGAGCCGACTGCCCGCCACCCGGGTCGCGCGGACGACCTACCGCGGGCCTTACGAAGGCCTGGCCGCCGCCTGGGGCGAGTTCGACGCGCGAGTCGTGGCCGACGGCCACACGCCGGCCGCGAATCTCTGGGAGTGCTACGCGGCCGGCCCCGAGTCGAACCCCGACCCGGCGTCCTGGCGGACGGAGTTGAACCGGCCGGTGCTCGGCTGACCGGCGACCGCTGCCGCGCGGCTCACTCGACCCGCTTCGGACCGAACGGTGTGGCGCGGATTCTGCCAACGGTCGTTCGCGCTTTCCGGGCCGTCCCGCTTTTCTCACGCCCCAACGGAATCGCCGCGTCTCCCCACAATACTTTGGGTGCTTCTCGTAACCTTTTCGGGCGTTCGGCTGATTTTTGCCGCGCCGGTCGGAAACGTGACCTAGGGATTCGGACAGCGCGGTCCCGCCGCATTGCCCCCACGTCAACCGTTCCGGTAATCGTCATGACGCTCCCCGATCCGGACCAGTTCCCCGAAGACCTGACGATGCCGGCCCCGGCCACGCGCACCTTCGGCGAGCCGCGCTTCCACACCGAAGGGGACATCGCGGCGATCGCCTTCGCGGCCGACGGTACCCTGTGGTCCGTGGACGAAGTCGGGGTCCTCAACCACTGGTCGGCGACCGGCGAAGTCGTCCACCGCGCCTTCCTCAGCGACCTCGAAACCATCTGGCAGTTCACGCCCGACGGTACCAAGCTCGCCAGCGGCAAGGACGACTTGCTGATCTGGGACACGGCCACCGGCAAGCTCGCTCTCCGCATCGCCACGCCCGCCTGGGTGACGGCCCTCGGCTTCGCGCCGGACGACGCCACCCTCGTCGCCGGGCACGACGACGGCAGCGTCACCGTCTGGGAAGTCGCCACGGGCAAGCCGGTCGCCAAGTTCGCGGCCCACCCGCAGCCCGTCTCGGCGGTCAGCCTTTCGCCCGACGGCAAGCACTTGGCCACGGCCGGGGAGGACTGCGTGGTCGCCGTCTGGGACGCGAAAACCCGGGCCAAACTGCACACCTTCAAGAGCCACACCGACCGCGTCCCGGCCCTGTCGTGGTCCCGGGACGGCGCGCTGTTCGTGTCCGCCGGCTGGGACACGTCGGCCCGCGTCTGGCGGTTGGGCGAGACCGACCCGGTGATCCTGCTCAACTCGCACGCCGAGCAGGTGACGTGCGTCGCCTTCCACCCGACCGACGCCCGCCGCCTGGCGACGGCCGACTCGGACCACGACATTTACCTGTGGGCGGACGCCACGACGGGCAAGGTCGGGCACATCCTGCGCGGCCACATCGACGAGATTCGCGCGCTCGCGTACAGCCCGGACGGGACCAAGCTGGCCAGCGCCGGCATGGACCGCGTCGTCCACCTGTGGGACGCCGAGACGGGCAAGCTGCTCGCCGGGCCGAACCCCAAGGGCAAGCACGACACGGCTGCGTTCACCCTGAACGGCCGGCTCATGCTCGGCAGCACCGGCGGGCCGACCTTCCGCCTCTGGGACGTGGAAACCGGCGACCCGGTCAGCCTCGGCGACCCGGTGGCGGCGTACTCCGTCGCGGCCACCCCCGACGGCACCCGCCTGGCCGTCGGCGGCACCGACTTCGTCACCCGCCTGTACGACTTGACGCAGCCGAACCCGACCCCCCGGCTGCTCGAAGCGACCAAGCCGCCGATCGGGTCGGTGGCCGTCCACCCGCGGGCCGACCTGGTCGCGCACACCAGCCCGGCCGACGGCCTCGTCTGGCTGTGGACGACGCACGCCACCGAGGCCCTGTTGATCCTCATCGAGGCGGCCGACGGCTGCACCCTCGAAGGCGTCGCCTTCCACCCGGACGGCAAGCGGGTCGTCGTCGGCGGCATCGACTACCTCTCGACCGGCGAGCGGGACGGCGCGGTGTGCGTCTGGGACCTCGACACCAAGTTGAAGACGGTCACGTTCGACCACGGGGTGTACGCCGTGGCCGTGGACCCGAGCGGCCGGTACGTGGCCGGGGCCGGCCTGACCGACCACGTCTACCTGTGGGACTTGACCCTGGACGAGTTGGCGTTCACGCTCGAAGGCCACGGGGACAAGGTGAACGCCGTGGCGTTCAGCCCGGACGGCAGCTACCTCGTGTCCGCCGGGGACGACCAGACGGTCCGCATCTGGGACGTGCTGAGCGGCCGCCTGCTGACGATCCGCGAGTTCGACGTGGCCGTCCAGTCCCTGTCGTTCAGCCCCGACGGCACGCAACTCTTCACCGGCAACGCGAACACGACCTGCTACCAACTCGACTTCGCCAAGCTGCTGGACGACTGAGCGTAAGCTGGTCGCCCTCCGACATTTCGCTTGACGCGCTCGTTTCGTCCGGCGAGTCTGTTCACGACTACCGGTGCCGTTCCGCCGGAAAGTCATTCGATCGGCATAGTGCGCCGGATACAGTAGTTCGGAAGAGTTCGCGATGAGATTGCCGGCAGGACTTGTTCAGTCGCCCAAGGTTTACCGCGCAATGAGGCGAGACCCCGAAAACGACCTACCGGTCGTGGGATCGACCAGTTCCTCGGAACTCGGCGTTCGCCCGGGGATCGATGTCGCGGTCGATCCGGCCGGCGAAGTCGTTCTCGACGGGGCCGGGATGTCCGTCGCTCCGGGGTGGCGGGTTCTCGACGACACGCGAATCCCGAAGCGACTTCGCTCGATCCGGCCTGGGGCGCTCGGCCCGAATAGCACCGCGTGCTTTACGTTGGGAGCCGGCCCATTCTTGCGCGGCATCGTAGCGGACGGGTTGGAGTTGGTCCCGGACAGCGATCTTGACCCGGTCAAACATGGCGTCGTTGCCCCTTTGCTGGTTGTGCCGATCACTCAATACCAGACCGACTTGGCGACGACTCGCGCCGCCTGGCAGATTGACGAGACGTGATCATGACCCTGCACCCACCATTCGGCAGCAAGAGTTTCGGGCATGTCGCCAGGGGGCTTGTGGCCATCCACGACATGATCAGGGCCGGCACGGACGAGTCGCCGGAGGCCGAATCGATTCGTGACTCTTTGGACGCGCCTTACAAAGTGTTGACCCCGACCGAGCGCGATCGGGCGCAGTGGCTTTCGGAGGACTTGTACTCGATCGGCGATCCCCCGAATCCAGCGACATCGAAGGTGTTAAACCTCGAAGCTCAGCAGCAGCTCGCCGATGCCATTGTCGCGCGTCAGAATCGGGAGTGGGACCGGGGACTACTCCTGTTACGTCAGGTCCAAGAGTCCCTTGCCCCGGCGATCCTGAGCTTTCTGCGCGGTTCAATCTGGCAGGAGTCTGGGCACCCACACATCGCCACGGCGTTCTTCCGTCACGCCTCGGAGTGTGACCCCGAGAACGTCACCTGCCGCGCGATGTACCTCCACGCTTTGAACGAGTCCGACCTGGAGGCGGCGGGCAAGCTGTCTCAACAAATCCTCGCCGACGATGGCGCGTTCGCGCCCGCCCTCGTCGCTCGTGCGGCGCACGTTCTCTTCAACGCAACTCGTCTCGCCGCGGACGCAGCGGCCAAAGTGTACCGCGATTTGATTCCGGTCCTTGAGCGCAACTTGGTGAGAATCGAAGCGGATTTGAACACGCCGAGTCGCGCGACAACTCGAACTATGACCATCTGGTTACTCGGCTTCTGTCACGAGAACTTGGGGAATGCTGGAGCCGCTATTCAATACCACACCTTGGGCCTTCAACTGGACCCGCGTAACGACACGCTCCTCGTCTCCCGAGGGATTCTTCAGTACGGCAGTAGCCCTCGCGCGATCACCGACTTGGAGGCAGCGGTGCGGCTCGGATCGCCGGTGGTTTGGCCGTACCTCTTTCTCGCCCACCATTACGTAACGACGAGCCGTTTTGAGGAGTGTCGCTTGACGTGCGAAGCCGGACTCCGCGCGACCGCGTCAGACACCGCGAAAAGCAAACTCGAAGAGTGGAAAGCCATCGCTCAAGGCGAACTCGCATTCCCACAGGATTTGGTCTTAGCTGGGTTCGAGGCGGCCGTCCGGCTCGACCCGACGAACGAATACGCAGCGCGGAACCGGGACATCTTCACGGCGTCGTTGCGAATGTCCCGAGCCGGCCGCCGTTCCGCGTGGGCGCAGAAGTCGGCGACCGCCGTTCGGCAGTTCGGAATCGCCGAACGCCGTGGCGAATTGTTGGCGGCCTGACGGCCGCTACACCTTCGTGCGGAAGTAGTCGAGGGTCAGTTTGAGGCCTTCCTCGCGGCCGATCTTCGGCTCCCAGCCCAGCAGCGTGCGGGCCAGGGTGATGTCGGGCTTGCGCTGCTTGGGGTCGTCCGGCGGCAGGGGGCGGTAGACGATGGCCGACTTGCTGCCGGTGTGCTTCAAAATCTCGTCGGCGAACTGCTTGATCGTGATCTCGGACGGGTTGCCGACGTTCACCGGGTGCGGGTAGTCCTTTTGCAGCAGCCGGTAAATGCCCTCGACGAGGTCGAGGACGTAGCAGAAGCTGCGCGTCTGTTGGCCCTCGCCGTACACCGTCAGCGGGTCGCCGCGGAGAGCCTGGCCGACGAAGTTGGGCAGCACCCGGCCGTCGTCCAGGCGCATCCGCGGGCCGTAGGTGTTGAAGATGCGGATGATGTGCGTGTTCACCCCGTGCTCGCGGTGGTAGGCCATCGTCATCGCCTCGGCGAACCGCTTGGCCTCGTCGTACATGCTCCGCTCGCCGACCGGGTTGACGTTGCCCCAGTAGCTCTCCGTCTGCGGGTGGACGACCGGGTCGCCGTAGACTTCGCTGGTACTCGCCAGCAGGAAGCGAGCCCCGTGGGCCTTGGCGATGCCGAGCGCGACGTGCGTGCCGAGGGAGCCGATCTTGAGCGTCTGGATGCTCGACTTGACGTAGTCGATGGGACTGGCGGGCGAGGCGAAGTGCAGCACGTTGTCCAGTAAGCCATCGACGAACAGCGGCTGCGAGGCGTCGTGGACGATGACGCGGAACTTCGGGTTGGCCCGCAGGTGCTGGATGTTGACCGGCCGGCCGGTGATGAAGTTATCGACGCAGATCACCTCGTGGCCTTCGGCCAGGAAGCGCTCGCACAGGTGGGAGCCGACGAAGCCCGCCCCGCCGGTAATCAGGGTCCGCATGGGTCCACTCCCGCAACGATAAATAATTGAGACGGGGCGATTCTAGCGACGGTGCCGGCGGCCGGTCAGAGGGCGGCGGCGATCAGCCGGGCGAGCGTGCCGACGGCGAGCCGCGCCGTCGCCTGCACGTCGGCGTGGTGCAGCGTACCCGGGGCCAGGCCGGCGGCCTTGTTGGTAATGCACGACAGGCCGACGACTTCCAGGCCCCGCGCGACGGCGGCCCGGGCTTCGCGCACGGTGGACATGCCGACGGCGTCGATGCCGCACGCGGCGAGTGCGCGGATTTCGGCCGGCGTCTCGTAGCACGGCCCGGTCAGCCCGGCGTACACCCCGGCGAGCAACCGCGGCTCCCGGGCTTGCAACGCCGCCACCAGGGCCGGCGTGCTCAGCCGGTGCGGCTCGGCCAGGCCGGGCCAGTCCGTCGGCGCGAGGAGTTCGACCTGCCCGGCGATCAGCATCACGTCGCCGGGGTTCAGGTCCGGGTGCAAGCCGCCGGCGGCGTTCGTGAGGATTGCCCGCGTCGCGCCCAGGTCGGCGGCGAGGTGGACCAGTTTGGTCACGCGCTCCCAGGGGTGGCCCTCGTAGAAGTGGACGCGGCCGAAGCAGACGAGGACCGGCACGCCGGCCCAGGTGCCGAGCGCGAGTTCGCCGCGGTGCCCGGGGACGCCGGGGGCCGCCAGCCCGGGGATGTCGGCGTAGGCGACGGTGTGCGTGGCGGCGAAGGCGTGGGCCGCGTCGGCGAGGCCCGACCCGAGGACCACGGCCGAGCGCGGGCGGGCCGCCGCGCAGGCCCGGCGGAAGTCGGCGAGACTGGTCATTGCGGGTCGCCGGGCGGCCGCTGCTTGGCCCGGACGAGGCCGGCGACGACTTCGGCGATCAGCGCGTCCGGCAGGCGGGCGGAGTTCAACATGGCGTCGTAACTGGCAGGATCGTGGACGGCGCGGTCGCTGAGTTCGGCGATCACCTCGGCCCGCCGGCGGTCGCGCTGGATGACCTCCTTGGCCCCCTCGTCGGCGGTCAGCCGGAGCAGTTGGCCGAGGTAGCCCGCGCGGTCGTCGAACGGGGCGACGACGCGGACGTGGACCGTCGTCGCCCGCGGCAGCAGGAAGCCCGCGCCCCGGCCGACGAGGACGCACTCCCCCTTGGCGGCCAGCGCGAAGATCAGCCGGGCGACGGCTGCGGCGGGGTGGTCCGGGGCGAGCTTGCGGCCGACCAGCAGCCTCGCCGTTTCCAGGTCGGCCCACTGGACCGCGGCCGCCGGCATGTCGCGCAGGAGTTCCGCGCGGGCGTCGGCGTCGTGGGCCAGGGCGTCGAGGGCGTCCTGCGGGTAGACCGGCCAGCCGAGCCGCGCGGCGACGGCCGTGGCGACGCCCACCCCCCGCGCCCCGGCCTCCCGGCTGACGGCCACCGTCACCGCCTGCGGCCGCTCCAGCACCGGGGCCGGCGTGTCGGTGCCGCGGTAGCCGTGCAGCGGCGCGGCGTCGGCCGGCGGGTCGGGCGGCAAGTGCGGCGGGGGGGGCATCACGTCTCGTCCTGCGGTTCCTGCCGGGTGAACAGCCACATGCCCACCGCGGTGAAAACGACCGCCGCGGTCAGGATCGTCGCCCACGCGATCAACCCGCTCGCCGGGGCGTACACGTCGAGGCTCTCGGGGCTGACCACCGTCAGCGCGGCGGTCGCCTCATTATAGAGAAGCGACCGCGTGTAGTAGTTCAGGCTGAGCTGCTTCAAACTGCCCGGCAGGTTGGCCACGAGCATCTCGAAGAAGAAGATGTACACCAGGCCGACCACGGCCGGCCGGCGGAACACCGCGCCGAGCAAGTGGAACAGCGCCGCGAACCCGACCGTCCCCGCGACCACCGCCGGCCAGTACGCGGCCAGGGCGCGCAGGCCCAGCGACCCGCCGGCCAGGCACAGCACGACGAACCCGCCGCCGGACGCCGCCAGGCACCACGGCAGCCCGCCGAGGAACTTGGCCAGGTAGATGGCCCAGCGCGGCAGCGGCCGGGTGAGCAGCCAGATGAGCGTCCGGCTCTCCCGCTCCGCCCCCATCCCGGCCGACCCGTAGGCGAGCGTGAACAGCGGCATGACGAAGCCGAGGTGCATCGTGAACACGACCCACCGCGAGAAGTTCAGGAACGCCCAGTCGTCGAGGAACTTCGGGTCGGCCAGCACCGCCCGGAACGGCGCGTAAATTGTCATCGTGAGCGCCGACCCCTCGCTGGTGTTCGGCGTCATCTGGATCAAGTCCACGAGCGCGGGAATGTTGCGCACCTCGGTGCCGTACCGCCCCGAGTAGCGGTTCTCGAACCCCCACCCGGACGGCCCGTGCGTCATCACCGCGACGGTGACCGTGAGCAGGGCGAGCAGCCCGCCCGCGACCCACGCCATCTGGCGGACCTGCCGCTGCCGCTGGAACGAGAAGACGACGAGCGCGAGAAAAGCGTTGAGCACGCCGACCCTCCGTGCAAAGGCGACCCGGGGTAGTGTACGCGCGGGAGGCGCGAACCGCGCCGACGAGCAGTTGCACCAGTGCTCCGCCGCGCGGCCCGGTGAAAAAAGCGTCCACCGCCGAACCCGCGCCGCACCAACCCGCGATTTTTCCCACGCCCTCACGCTCTCGGCGCGCCGCGCTTCGCCAGGGACGCGACGACGAGGTATCCCGCCAGCGCGACCGGCGTCACCGCCCAGCCGTCTTCGAGCGAGGAGAGTTTGAGGGCGGCCGGGTACCGCACTAAGTGGAGGGCGACGGCCGCGACGACGACCATCGCGCGGCCGGTGCCCAGGGCCGTGAAGACCATCGCCGTTACCGGCACGACCAGCAGCACCAGGTCGAAGACCCACGCGCCGTAGGGGGCCGTGAGCAGCGACACGAGCACGACCAGCGGCAGCCGGTCGCGCCAGTCCCAAGGCGTCGCCGAGCGGACGCGGACGGCGGCGTAGCCGAGGCAGGCCAGCGCGGCCGGGAGGAACTGCCAGCGGAATTGCGCGGGGTCGATGGCCGTGCGGAAGCGGTAGCTGAACAGCGGCACCTGCCAGTCGCCGACGGACTTCGTCGTCGCCGTGCTGGGGGCGTGCAGCGCGGCCGCGAAGTCGGCGAAGATCGCGCGGTTGGGCACCAGCGCCAGCAGCGAGCCGACGACGATCGCGGTCGCGCCGCCGAGGAGCACGCGCCGGCCGGCGGGGGTCCGCGCGTCCAGGAGCAGCAGCGTGGCGAAGGGCAACAGCAGGTGCGGTTTGACGGCGGTCAGTGCCCCGACCAGCCCGGCGGCGACGGGGTAGCCGCGGGTGCGGAAGTACAGGAAGCCGGCGAGGCCCGCGAGGACGAACGCCGAGTTCTGGCCGTAGACGAACAGCCACGGCACTTCGGCGGACGTGAGCAGCACGGTCAAGGGCACCACGCCGGCCCACCACCGGCCACGGCCGCACACGCTCGCCAGGGCCGCAGCGCTCAAGACGAGGAGCAGCGCTTGCGTGGCCAGCCAGGCGACTTGGGCCTCGCGCGGGTCCAACCGGCCGAACGGGGCGTAGAGCGGCAGCGTCCACGGCGGCGTCCAGAGCATGACCGCCTCGACGCGGTCCGGCTCGCCGAGGATGTGGCGCTGCCAGGGCAGGAGTTGCCCGCCGTCGTAAGGGTTGCCGCCGGCGGCGTGGACGCGCGCGGCCGACCAGTACTCGACGAAGTCGCCGGGGTCGTAAGCCGTTGGCCCTCCCGCCACACCGGGCGCGGCGGCGAGCATCCCGGCGAACAGGGCGAGTAGGAGGCGTGTCATGCCGTCAAGTTAGAGCGGATCCGGGCGAGGTGTCGAGGAATCTGCGGCGGGGCCATGCGGCCGGCGTCTGGTATGATGTCGGTGTGCCCCCCGGAGCCGCTGATGTTGCGCGAAGAACAGATCGACTTGCGCCGGCAGCGCGCCCGCAGCACCAAGTTCGCCATCGAGAACCTGGGCAAGAAGCGCGTCTTCTCGGACTACCGAGTCACCAACCCGGACTCCGGCGGCCAGTACACGGTCAGCGTCCGCGGGTTCGAGGTCGGCGACAACGCCTGTACGTGCCCGGACTTCAAGTCGAACACGCTGGGCACGTGTAAGCACGTCGAGGCGGTGCTGGAAACGCTCAAGGACGACCTGCCGGCGCACCTGCAGAAGAAGAAGGCGACGTTCACGCGGCCGGAGGTCTACCTGCACTACGGTGAGTCGGTGCAACTCGGCGTCCACCTGCCGCCGCGCACCTCGGACAAGCTCACGCAGCTGGCGAAACGCTTCTTCGACGACCGCGGGCTGTGGTCCGGCCGCGGCCGCTTCGTGGACTTCGTCCCCGCCGTCGAGGCCGTGCCCGAGGACGTGACAGTCCTGTCGGACGCGCTCGACTTCATCGACCGCGAGGTCGAGCGGGCCGAGATGGCCCGCCGCGAGGAGGTCTGGCTGCTGCAACTCGAACAGGGCACGCTCGACCTCGAACTGTTGCCGACGCCGTTGTACGACTACCAAATCCGCGGGGCGCTGTTCCTGGCCTGCCGCGGCCGGAGCATCCTCGCGGACGACATGGGCCTGGGCAAGACCGTCCAGACGCTCGCGGCGGTCGAGTTACTGGCCCGCGAGCGCGGCATCGGCCGGGTGCTGGTCATCGCCCCGGCGTCGGTGAAGTACCAGTGGCAGAGCGAGATTCAGCGCTTCACGAAGCGGGCCGTACAGATCATCGAGGGCGGCCCCGACGACCGCCGGGACCAGTACGCGGCCCCCACGTTTTACCGCCTCGTCAACTACGAGCAGGTGGTGCGGGACCGCGAGGCGATCAACGCCTGGAAGCCGGACGTGATCGTGCTCGACGAGGCCCAGCGGATCAAGAACTGGGAGGCCAAGACTTCGCAAGAAGTGAAGAAGTTGAAGAGCCGGTACGCGATGGTGTTAACCGGGACGCCGCTGGAAAACAAGCTCGAAGAGCTGTACAGCATCGTCAATTTCGTGGACGAGCGGCGCTTCGGCCCGGCCTTCCAGTTCCTCCACGACCACCGCGTGCTGGACGATCAGGGCCAACTCGTCGGCTACCGCAACCTCGACCGCATCCGCGAGAAGCTCGAACCGATCCTGCTCCGCCGCACCCGCGCCGAAGTCTTGACGCAACTCCCGGCGCGGACGGACAACACCGTCTTCGTCGAACTCTCCGACGAGCAGCGCGTCCCCTACGAGGAGCAGCGGGCCTCCCTGGCCCGGCTGTTGCAAAAGGGCTACCTGACCGACCTGGACCGCAAGCGGATTCTCGCCTGCGTCGTCAACCTGCGGATGCTGTGCAACAGCACGTTCCTGTTCGACAAGGAGACCGACCACTCGCCGAAGCTCGACGAGTTCGCCGAGTTGCTGCCCGAACTGCTCGGCGAAGGGGCGCACAAGCTCGTCGTGTTCAGCCAGTGGGAAACGATGACGACCAAGGCGGCCGAAGTCCTCGCCCGGCAGGGCGTCGGGTTCGTGACGCTGCACGGCGGGCTGCCGGGGCCGGAGCGGAAGCGGGTGCTGGACCAGTTCAACGCCGACGCCGCGTGCCGGGTCTTTTTGAGTACGGACGCCGGCGGGGTCGGGCTGAACCTGCAGGTCGCGGACACGGTCGTGAACCTCGAACTGCCGTGGAACCCGGCGGTCCTGGAACAGCGGGTCGCGCGGGTCCACCGCATGGGCCAGAGCGCCCCGGTGCGGGTCGTCAATTTCGTCACGCGGGGCACCATCGAAGAGCGGGTGCTGCGGACGCTCGACGCCAAGCAGACGATGTTCAACGGCGTCTTCTCGGGCGACGAGGACGAAATCGCTTTCGACGGCGGCGGCGGGTCGCGCTTCCTGACCGCCCTGCGCGACCTGCTGACCGAGACGCCCGTCGAACCCCGGGCCGAACCGGCGACGGCAACGCCCCGCACCCCGCCGCCGGCCGCGGTCGAAAGTGGAGTACCGGGCGAGGCACTGCTGGACCTGCTGCACGCGGCCGAGAAACTGGTGCGGACGATCCCGCTCACCCCCGCCGCTCAGGCCGAGTTGCGGGCCGTCGCCGAGCGGCTGCTCAACCGCCTCGGCGGGGGGACTTGAGCGAAAATCGGCGGATTCCGGCGCAAGGGGCAGGAGATTTGCGGTATCCCCTGGTGTCGGGGCCGCGGACCAAACGGCCCGGTCGGATCACCCCGCCCAGAACCAACTCCACGGAGCATCACCATGAAGATCAAGTCGCTCGTCGTCGGGGCCGCGCTCGCCCTGGCCCTGTTCGTCGGCACCGCCGGCACCGCCTCGGCCCAGCACTACCGAAACTACAACGGCGGCTACCGCGTCAACGGCTACAACTATTACGGCCCGCGGTACAGCGGCTACGCCGGCGGGTTCGTCCCCGGCGGATACGCCCCGCAATACTACGCCCCCGTCTACTCGCCGGGCTTCTCGTACGGGTACGGCAACTCGTTCGGGTACTCGCAGCCGTACTACAGTAACTACAACTCGGGGTACAGTTACGGCGGCTACAACCAGGGCTTCAACAACGGCTTCGGTTACGGCGGCGGCTCGGGCTTCAGCTTCAGCTTCGGCGGCTACCGGTAACGGCGACCGTCTCCGAGTCCCCTCGAACGGCCGCGACGAAAGTCGCGGCCGTTCGTCGTTTTCGGCACGTCGCTTGCAACACTTTCCGGCGGTAGCGGGCCGGTATTGGAGCCGACCCGATCCGGAACCCCTCGAAGGATTGACGCCATGAAGTTGAACGCACTCGCCGCGACCGTCGTCGGCCTGGCCTTGTCGGGCACCGTGTCGGCCCAGACCATCCAGCCGAACGGCCAGTACACCCCCGCCCCGCAATCCGGCTCGATCCCGCCGCCGACCGCCACGACCCCGCAGCCGATGAGCGGCACGGTCATTCAGCCGACGACGTACTCGACGCCGTACAACGGCACCACGACGTACTCGACGATGCCGGCCTACGGGTCGAACCAGTTCTTCCCGACCTCGATGCCCGGCTCGACGGTTTTGAACGGCACCACGTCGGTTCTGACCAACACTGGCGCGACGGTCGTGACCGGCACCCGCCGCGTCGTCCGCCGCGGCCTCGGCATCTTCCGCCGGTAAACCCGCACGAGTCGGGGTCTGCGGCTCCGCCGCAGGCGGAGCCGAAATCCTTGGACCCGGGTTACAGCCCGGCCAGGGCTTCGCCGCGCTTCCGCTGGCGGTAGTACTTCAAGCCGGGGACGAAGAAGGTGACGGCCGAGACGACGCCAAACACGAGGTGGCCGAACAGGGGGACCGCGGCCATGAACAGGGCCGTCAGGAAGTACGTCACGGCGGCGACGTAGAACTGCCCCGAGAGCGTGCCCGCCTTGACGAAGAAGACGACGCCGGCGATCAGCGGTAACACCGGCGACAGGGTGAGCGAGTCCTGCCCCTGGACCACTTCAATGAGGAACAGCCCGATACTGGCGATGACGGACCCGGCCCAGGCGTGGGCGATTTGCCGCTCGACGAACATGACCGGCCCGCCGCGCCGCCTCAGCCGCCAGAAGATCGCCCCCCAGGTGACGAGGCCGGTGCCCCACAAAATCAGGTACGGCAGGTGCGAATCGACCCGCTCCCAGGCCAGGATTTGCGTCGCCAGGCAGAGCAGGAAAATCATCAGGCTGTGCCACATCCAGAGCAGGCCCCAGTTCTCCAACACCGCCGCGTGGTGCGTCTCCCGGAGTAACCGGGACACGAACGAGCCGAGGCTCCCGGCCTGCACGCTCATCGGGTCGCCGGCCTGGAAGGCTTCCAGATCGACCGCCAGTTCGAGGGCCGTCGAGTACCGCAAGTCCGACGGCTTGTGCAGGCACTTCAGGCAGACCAGTTCGAGGTCGCGGTCGATGCTCGGGACGAGCCGGCGCGGCGGCACCGGGTCCTGTTCGAGCACCATCAACAGCGTATCGACGGGGTGCGCGGCGCGGAACGGCGGCCGGCCGGTGAGCACCTCGTACAGGATCGCGCCGAGGGAGTAGACGTCGGTCGCGGCGAGCAAATCCTTCCGCCCCCCGGCCTGCTCGGGGGACATGTAACTCGGCGTGCCGACGACCGCCCCGGACAGGGTCAGGGACTCGGTCCGGTCGAACACCTTGGCCAGCCCGAAGTCGGTGATCTTCGGCTCCAGTGCCCCGCCCTCGACGGTCGTGAGGAGGACGTTCGACGGCTTCAAGTCGCGGTGCAGGATGCCGTTCTCGTGGGCGTGTTCGACGGCCCGGGCGACCAGGGCGAGCAGGCGGGCGGCCTCGTGGGAGGCCAGCGGGCCGTCGCGGTGGACGCGCTGGGCGAGGGTCTCCCCGGGCACGTACTCCAGGCACAGGTACGCCTGGCCGTCGGCCGCGCCGACCTCGTGGATGGCGACGATGTGCGGGTCGTGCAGGCGGGCGGCGGCCTCGGCCTCGGCGCGGAAGCGGGCGCGGTCGCTCGGCGTGGCCATGTGCGCCTCCCGGACCAGCTTGAGCGCCACCACCCGGTTCAGGGACCGCTGCAGCGCCTTGTACACGACGCCCATGCCGCCCCGGCCGAGTTCGACGAGCAGTTGGAAGTCGCCGAACTCGCGCGGGAGTGCCCCGGCGTCGTCCCCGGCGTGCGACGGGGACGGGTGCAGGCCGTCGTGGTGGATCGTCGAGGGGAAGGCCGAGACCCCGGCCGGCGGCGCGACCGGGCGGGGCGCGGCGCGGGCCAGGTGCGCGAACTGCGCCACCGCCCACAACTCCCGCAACTCGCCCGCCAGGTCGGGGTGCGCCCGGGCCGCCGCCTCGACGGCGTTCGCGTCCCCCCGGCCGCCGCGGTGGCGCTCCGAGAGGTCGGCGAGCACGTTGGCGAGGCGCTCGTCGCGGTCCGTGTCGGCGGTCGTCGGCATGGGGCGTCCACAAGGGTCCGGGGGCGCGTCGAGTTATTTTAGCGGCGTCGCCCGCGGCGGAGCGAAGGTACAGGAAGCGACCCGGGAGAATTCTCCGCCGACTCCCTCCCCCGCCGGCCGCCTTTCGCGCACAATACCCGTGCCACTCTCCCCACCGTCCCGAAGGGTTCGCCATGACCGCCCCGCTCCCCCGCCGCGAGTTCCTCCGCACCTCGTCCGCCGCGCTGTTGGGCGCGGCCTGGGTCGCCAGCCGCGGCCTCGCCGACACGCCGGCCGACCCGTTCGGCGGCTTCACCGTCGGCATGCAGTCGTACACGTTCCGCAACTTCAACCTCGAACAGTGCCTTAAGCAGACCAAAGCCCTCGGCCTCAAGACGACCGAGTTCTACCCCGGGCACATCCCCGCCGACAGCAGCCCGGAGAAACTCGCCGGCATCAAGAAACTGCTCGCCGAGTACGGGATCGCCCCGATCGCCTTCGGCGTGGTGCCGTTCACCAAGAACCACGACGCGAACAAGAAGACGTTCGAGTTCGCCGCGAACTTGGGGTCGAAGTACCTCAGCGCCGACCCCAGCCCGGACAGCCTCGACAGCCTCGACAAGCTGGTCGCCGAGTACAAGATCGCCGTCGCCATCCACCCGCACGGCCCGACCGGCAAGGGCAAGGAACTGCACCGCTGGTCGAGCGCCGAGGTGATCTTGAAGGCCGTCAAGGACCACGACCCGCTAATCGGCACTTGCCTGGACACGGGCCACCTGATCCGCACCGCGCAAGTGGCCGAGCCGCTCGACTCCGCCCAACAGGTCCGCGTCATGGGGGCGCGCAACTTCGGCCTGCACTTGAAGGACCACGACAACAAGCGCAAAACCGACGTGCCCTACGGCGACCCGGCCGGCGTGCTGGACGTGGCGGCGGTCTTGAAGGCGTTGAAAGAGGTCAAGTTCGGCGGGTACATCAGCATCGAGTACGAGGCGAACGCCAGCAACCCGTCGCCGGACGTGAAGAAGTGCGTCGAGTACTTCCAGGCCACCGTGAAGAAACTCGCGTGACCCGGACGACCGCGACTCGCACCGCCGCGGGCGCGACCTTCGCCGTCGCGCTCGCCCTCTGGACGTGGAAGCTCCTCGACCCGCACCCCGTCCCGGACGACGTGCGGGCGGCGCTGGGCGTCTGGGACTGGCTGCCGTTCCTCGCGGCCAAGTCCCTGCACGTGGCCGGCTACGCCTTCCTCGCCGCGACCGGGCAACTGGCCGTGCCCCGCCGCTACCGCCCGATCGTCGCCGGGCTACTGGTGGCGCACGGCATCGCCACGGAGATCGGCCAGACCTACGTCCCCCACCGGGACGGCAACGTCCGCGACGTGGTCATCGACGCGACCGGGATCGCCGCCGGGACGCTCTTCCTCCGCCGGGTGACCCGTGACCGAGCCGCGGCTGACCCTCAATGAACTCCGCTGCACGGCGTGCGGCGCGTGCGCGACCGTCTGCCCGACGCAGTGCCTCGGCCGCACCCCGCACGGCCCGTGGCTGGCCCGCCCCGTCGATTGCGTGAACTGCGCCGCCTGCGTCGCCGTCTGCGTCCCCCAAGCGCTCCACCTGGCGGCATACGCCGAGCCGTCACCGGAGTAGGATAGGCACACCCGGAGGGCCGACCGATGATCCGCGAAGTGTCGATCAAGAACTTCAAAAGCCTGCGCGACGTCCGCGTGAAGCTCGAACGCTTCACCGTGTTCGTCGGCGCGAACGCCTCGGGCAAGTCGAGCATCTTGCAGGCGATAGACTTGCTCTGTCGGAGCGCTGACCGGCACGTTGGCTATGACGGGAACATCCTTCAGCAATGGACGAGTCGCAACTCACAAGGGGGCATCGAGTTAGCGAGTGAGTCGCAGGAAAATGCCTACCGCTGCTACTTTCCACCTCGCCCGAGCAAGAACGGCACATCTTTGGGCTTCGGTCACTCCCTCCAGCAAGGATCAACACGAGATATAGCCACTAATCTCGAAGTTGGAGACTGGAAGCCTTGGATACCTGACCAAGAGAAGTCCGATCCGCTCCCTCGTTCAATGTTACTCCGACTCGAAGCGTCGAAACTGATCCCCGCAAGTGTCGGCGGGCCGGATCGGACCGCAATGTCTGCGGACGGGACTGGGCTTCATGTCGCGTTGAACAGTATGTCCAACACTGACCCCGATAGCTGGCAATCATTGCAGACGGATTTGCGAACAATTATCTCGACCGTTCGACGACTCCGACTCTCGAAGTTTGACCCTGGGCACATCTCGCATCTCCTGTTCGACACCTTGGGCGCAAACGGGTTAATGGCGAACGAAGTGAGTGAGGGGTCATTATTAGTTTTAGGCCTCCTTACCGCCATGTACGCGCCTACTCGGCCGAACGTCATCCTTCTCGACGATTTGGATCGTGGACTACATCCTACGGCCCAGCGAGAACTCGTCGGGCTGCTTCGCGGACTTTTGAAGACCAACCCAGAGTTGCAGATCGTGGCGACGACTCATTCACCGTATCTGCTCGACGACATGGAGCCTGAAGAAGTCCGAATAATATGCTTGAATGAAGAAGGCTCAACCGTGTGCGGCCCTCTCAAAGATCACCCAAGGTTTGAAAAGTGGAAGAAGGAAATGGCTCCTGGTGAGCTGTGGAGCCTGTTCGGCGAAAAGTGGCTGTTGGAGAAGCAGGAGGCGGCCGTATGACTCGACAGATCGCCGTCGTCCACGAGGCCGAAGGAGACTTCACGACGGCGACTGAACTGGCAGATCGAGTGATTGTCGAAGCGATTCCTTGGATGAATGATGACGACATCGGCCCGGCCCGAGACTGGCTGGCATTTACGCCCGAAGGACTTCGACTTTCGTGGACAGGAATCGAGAAGTTGGCCCATAATGCGGGTATGCGTGTTCGGGGTCATTTCGGAAATGACCCTGCCGAAGCCGACGCGAAGGCCGGGCTCCGCGCGATTCGCTACCTCCGCGTGATTTACCCCGAATTGGACGCCATCGTGCTCATTCGGGACCGAGACGACCAGCCCGAACGACGGCAAGGTTTGGACCAGGCCCGGGCGATCGATCACGGCGGCATCCCCATCGTCGTCGGCCTCGCCGTTGTCGAGCGGGAGGCATGGGTGTTGTGTGGTTTTCACCCCGTAAACGAAGCCGAAGTCGCCATGCTTGTTGACGCGAGGCAAAGGCTTGGCTTCGACCCGTGCTCGCGCAGTCATGAGTTAACCGCGTACGGAGATGACACCGCGAAACGTAGCGCGAAACGTGCCCTTCACGAACTCACCGCCGGCGACCACGACCGCGAGCGTCGATGCTGGGCGGAAGTGGCGTTGCCGACGCTGCGGGACCGGGGGGCGGAGAACGGGTTGGCGGCTTACCTGGACGACGTGCGGGACCGGCTCGTCGGGCTGTTCGGGCGGGCGGCTTGAATTACGGGGTTGCGGGCTTGCGGTTCGAGGTGATCGGCACGTCGAAGACGCGCAAGTAGGCGGCCGCTTCGTCGGGGGGCGGGGGGCCTTCGGGCTTCTCGGCGGTCGTCCGCTCGGCGGCCGGCTTGGCGGACTCGGCGGCGGCGAGCATCCAGTCGAGGAACGCCGGGGTGAACCAGCCCTTCGCCCGCGCCCGCCGGGCCGACTCGTGCAGCCGCGTGTCGTTCGACACGACGACGAGCCGCTTCGGGTCGGCCGCCCCGTCGAGCAGTTCTTCGATGCGGTCGTCGGCCGTGCTGCGGTACGCGAACGACACGGTCACGGTCCGGTGGGTCGTCTCGCGGGACGTGTGCCCCGGCCCCTTCATGGCGTCGAAGACGACGCGGAAGGTCGCGGCCTGCGTCCGGCACGCGGCCGAGTCGGCCAGCCAGTCGAGGAGCTTCGTCCGGGCCGGCGCGAGCGCCGACGGCTTCATCCCGGCGTTCATCCAGCCGACGGCGTGCAACAGGTTATAGCCGTCGATGAGGAAGTTCACGGCGCACCGGGGTGAGATTGTCCAGTCCATTATAGATTGCCGCGTCGGCGAGCGCCGCGACAAACTGGGCGGTCGCCGGGCGGGGATTTCGCACTCGGGGAGGAAACGGCGGGCGGTTCGCGGTTACGATGGGGTGGGCGAATCCTGCGAGGGCGTGGCGATGCGGTGGCTCGGAACGGTTCTGGCGGTCTGGGTCGGTACGGGCGTCTTCGCGGCGGAGCCGACGGCGGCGGTCCGGGGCAAAAAGGCGCTCGAAAGCACGGCGTTCATCCGCGGCTTCTGGCCGACTTCCGCCTACGACAACGCCTGGAAGCAGTGGGGCGTGAAGGCCAAGCCGGCCGACTACGACGCGGCCTTCCGCGACCGCTACGGCCTGCACCCCGCCCCGTTCGACAACGGCAAGTACCCGATGGGCCTGCGCAAGGCCGACACCCTGTTCGCGCAGGGTTTGGCGATCGACTGCACGACCTGCCACGGCGGCACGGTCCTCGGCAAGAGCGTCGTCGGGCTGGGCAACAGCACGCTCGACATCGAGAGCTTGTTCGGGGAGATGTACGCCGCGTCGGGCACGCCCGCGCGGCTGCCGTTCCACTCGTCGAACGCCCGGGGGACCAACGAGGCCGGGGCCTTCTCGGTCTTCCTGCTCGGCTTCCGCAACGACGACTTGAGCCTGACGCTGACCCCCCGCGACCTCGACCTGCACGACGACTCGTGCGAGGACGTGCCGGCCTGGTGGCTGCTCAAGAAGAAGCAGACGATGTATTACACCGGGGCCACCGACGCCCGCAGCGTCCGCAGCATCATGCAGTTCATGATGCACCCGCTGACGACGCCGCGGGACTTCGCCGCCGCCGAGCCGACCTTCAAGGACGTGCAAGCTTACCTGCTCTCGCTGGAGGCCCCGAAGTACCCGCTGGCCATCGACAAGTCCCTCGCGGCGCAGGGCCAAGCGGTGTTCGCCGAGAATTGTGCCAAGTGCCACGGCACCTACGGCGACGCCCCGACGTACCCGAACAAGGTGATCCCGCTCGCCGACATCGGCACCGACCCGAAGCGGTTCGAGAACATCACCGCCGCGTTCGGCCGGGCCTACAACGCGAGTTGGTTCGCGCGGGAACCGGGCCTCAAGCCCCTGCGCGAAACGACCGGCTACCAGGCCCCGCCCCTCGACGGGGTTTGGGCGACCGCGCCGTACTTCCACAACGGCAGCGTGCCGACGCTCGACGGCGTGCTGAACTCCGCGGCCCGGCCCAGGGTCTTCACGCGCAGTTTCCGCACCGCCGAGGCCGACTACGACCCGGCCAAGGTCGGCTGGAAGGTGACCGAAGTTCCGCCCCCGGCCGCCAAGCTCCCCGGCATCGAGCGCCGCAAAGTGTACGACACGACGCAGCCCGGCCGTAGCAACGCCGGGCACACCTACGGCGACGCCCTGACGGCCGAGGAGCGCCGCGCCGTCGTAGAGTATCTGAAGACGCTGTAAGATGAACCCTTCACCCGGCACACAGGCAACTTAACCCCGGCTGTAAGAGACCTCACCCCCGGCCCCTCTCCGACGCGGAGAGGGGAGCAAGTGAGTAGCAGTCAACGGCGTCAACCGACTTGCTCCCCCTCTCCGTTTCGGAGAGGGGGCCGGGGGGTGAGGTCTCTTACAGCCATCGAACGAGGCTTTTCATGCCACGCCCCCACGGCCGCCGCGCCGACCAGTTGCGCGACCTCAGTTTCACCCGGCACTACACCGGCAACGCGCCGGGGTCGGTGCTCGTCAAAATGGGCCGGACGACGGTGCTGTGTACGTGCTGCGTCGAGGCCAAGGTGCCGGACTTCCTCGTCGGCCGGGGCAAGGGCTGGCTGACGGCCGAGTACGGCATGTTGCCCGGCTCGACGAACACCCGCAAGGCCCGCGACAAGGCCGGCAAGATCGACGGCCGGACGGTCGAGATTCAACGCCTCATCGGCCGGAGTTTGCGCGCGGTCGTCGATTTGAAGCAGCTCGGCGAGCGGACCCTGTGGATCGACTGCGACGTGCTCGAAGCCGACGGCGGCACGCGGACGGCGAGCATCACCGGGGCCTACGTCGCGCTCGTGGACGCGCTCAAAAGTGTCGAGGGGCAACTGCCGAACCCCGTCGGTACGGTCCTGACCGACAGCATCGCCGCGGTGAGCGTCGGCCTGTTGAACGGCGAGATTTTGCTCGACCTCGAATACGTCGAGGACCGGGACGCCGAGGTGGACATGAACCTCGTCATGACCGGCCGGGGCAAGTTCATCGAAGTGCAAGGGACCGGCGAGGAGGCGACGTTCACCCGCGCCGAACTGAACGCGCTGCTCGAAGCCGGCGAGCGCGGCATCGCCACGATCGCCGGCCTGCAGCGGGCGGCCCTGGGTCGCGGAACGGGTCACGGCTTGGGCGACGCGACGAGGTAGTAGTCGAGGTAGCCGAGCATCATTTCTTCGGCCGTCTGCTGGCCCCACTTCACGGTCGCCGTGGGGTCGGGGTTGGCCGGGTTGGCGCGGCTGTTGTCGTACCAGGCCGTGTAGCGGAGCGTGCTCCCCTTCGCCACCTTGAGCGGCTCGGCGAGTTGGTACTTGAGCTGCCAGTTGAAGTCGTAGTGCGGCACGTCGAGGAGCGTCGTCGGCGTGCCGTCCGGGGCGATCAATTCGTACCGGCACGCCTTGCCGCGGACGTGCATGTGCGGCATGAACGCGAGCACCACCGCGTCGGCCGGGACGCGCATCGACGCCACTTCCTTGTGGTTGCCGGCGTTCGCGGGGATCTCGATGCGGGGGTTGGCCAGCCCGGTCACCTTCAACTCACGGTCCGGCGGCCCCTTGGCGAAGACGAGGCCGAGCCTGAGCTGGTCGGCCGTCGCGGTGCCGTTGGGCGTGTAGTGGATTTGGAAGCGGAGCCTGGCCCCCGCCGGGAGTTTCTTGGCGAACCCGGCCGGGAAGACCTGGTGCCCGTTGCCCGGCACGTAGGCGGCGAAGTACCCGTCCCGCTCCTCGTTCCGCCCCGCCGCCCGCAACCCCGCCCCGGCGACGAACACCAGGACGTGGTGGACGACGGCCCGGTCGGTCGGCCGAATCTCGATGGCTTGCACCCACGTCTCGGCCGTCAGCCCCGTCTCGACGACCACGGTCTGGTACGGCATCGTGCCGGTCGCCTTGACGGCGATCGGCTTCGGCAGTTGCACGACCTTGTCCGGCGTGCCGATGGCCCAATCGGTCGGGAAGGCGCGCGGCAACGGGGCGTCGGCCGGGTCGCCGGGGGGCAGGCCGTTCTTCAGCCAGCCGAGCAGGTCGGCCTTGTCGGCGGGCGGCAGCGACCGGTCGTTGGCCCACCGGCCCGGGGCGGCCGCGGCGTGCCACGGCGGCATCGTCCCCGCCTCGACCACCTTTCGCACCATCCCTTTGTGCGCGGCCACGTCGGCCAAGGCGTCGAGCTTGAACGGCCCGACGCCGCCGTCCCGGTGGCACTCCACGCAGTTCGCCAGCAGGATGCGGCTGACGCGGTCGTGGTACGTCACCGCGGCGAAACTCGTCTCGACGGCCGGCTTCAAGTCCAGGGCACAGCCCGGCGCGGTCGTCGCGGCGACGGCCACCGGCTGCCCGGCGAGCAGGGCCGTGAGGGCGGCGTGGGCGTACCGCGTGCGCGGTGCGTCGAGGGCGTAACCGAGGCCGTACTGGTCGTCGATGGCCCCGCGGTAGACGAGGGTCCGCTTCGCGTCGAGGACGAACAGGTCGCCCGTCGAGGTCGCGCCCAGCCCGGCCGCGAAGGCCCCGGTCGCGTCGGCGAGGTACGGCCCCTGGAGGCCGTGCGCGGCGACGGCTTTGGCGATCGCGGCCGCGTCGTCCGTGGCGACCGGGTTGACGTAAACGAAGGCGACCCCCTGCCCCGCGAACTCGGCTTCGAGCTTGGCCAGCGTGGGCGCGTACTTCCGGCTCAGCGGGCAACTCGTACTCGTCACCGCGACGACGACCGCCTTCGACCCCTTCGCCAGCACGGCCAGCGACACCGCCCGGCCACCGACGGCGGTCGCCGTCAAGTCCGGGACGAGCCGGCCGACCCCGACCGCCGCCGGCGGCACGACCCGCGGAGCCTCCCGGTCCCCCGCGAACGCGGCCGTCGAGAACGCAAGCAGACAAACAATGGCACGCATGGAAAGTCCGGGTGTCGGGTATCGGGCGTCGCAGGAAGATTGACGCTCAGTCTGCGGTACCCGACGAGCGAAGGATTTGTTTCCGACACCCGACACCCGACACCCGTTTCTCGTTTCTCGTTACGGGTGGATCGCTTTCACCGCGAGGTCCTGGAAGGTCTGGCGGTACACGGAGGCGTCGCCGTTGGGGACGCCGGTGCGCTGGATCAGCAAGATGACGAAGAGGTCTTGCTTGGGGTCGGCCCAACTCTGCGTGGCGAACGCGCCGCCGTGGCCGAACGTCCCCGGACTGAGCATTCCCGTCACGCCCTTCGGCTCCTTGACGACGGCGAACCCGAACCCGTAGGACATGCCGTCGGTGAATCCGGTCTTGATGTCGCCGGTTTGCGTGCGGGTCATCTCGGCCAGCGTTTTCTCGCCGATCACGCGGCGGCCGCCGAGTTCGCCGCCGTTGAGCAGGCACTGGTACAGCTTCGCCAGGTCCGGGCCGGTCGAGCACAGGCCGCCGGCGGGGATGGGGTGCTTCGAGTGCTCGTAGGCGGTGAGCCAGTTCGCGGACCCGGCGGCGAGCTTGCCGTCCTTGACGCCGTAGGTGAGCGCGACCCGCTTCTGCTGTTCGGCCGTCGGGGCGAAGGTCGTGTCGGTCATGCCGAGCGGGCCGAACAACCGGGCCTGCAAAAAGCCCTCGTAGGAGACGCCGCCGACCACTTCGACGATCCGGCCGAGGGTGTCGATGCCGGCGTTGCAGTAACTCCACTTGCTGCCCGGCTCGAAGTCGAGCGGCTGCTGCGAGATCACGAGGGTGGTGTCGGCCAGGGTGCGGTGCCGCCGGCCGTAAACGTCGCCCAGGCCGGCCGGGTAGCCGCTGGGGAGGCCCGAGGTGTGCGTCAACAGGTCGCGCAGGGTGATCGGCCGCTTCGGCTTGCCGAGGACGAGGTTGCCGCCCTCCTTCGACGTGACCATGCGCTGCCCGGCGAACTCCGGCAGGTACTTCTCGACGGGGTCTTCGACGTTGAGCTTGCCGTCCTCCTGGAGCATCAGCACGGCCATCGCCGTGATCGGCTTGGTCATCGACGCGATGCGGAACAGCGTGTCCTTGGCCATCGGCGTTTTCGCTTCGATATTGGCGAAGCCGACGGTCTCGAAGCTGGCGACGCCGGCCTTGGTGCCGACGACGGTGACCGCGCCGGCGAGTTCGCCCTTGTCCACGAACGCCTGCATCGCGGGCTTGATCGCGGCGAACTTGTCGGGAGACTGCGCGGCCAGCGGCGCGGCGACCAGGAACAGGCAGAGTAACGCTCGCATGGGCGGAAACCTCGGGCGGGGAGAGCCGGGAACGTCAACGACTGGAGTTGTCCAAGAGCGTCAACGACTGGAGTTGTTTACGCATTAAGAGCGTCGGCGACTGGAATTCCTCGGATGTCGTCGCGCACGAACTCCAGTCGCTGACGCTCTTGGCTCGCCGGGCGGTAGACGGTTCCCATTCACCCCGCGCGGCTCAGGGCCGGGGACTCGACGCGGGGTTGGGCGGCGGTCGGGGCGAAGCCGGCGGCGCGGACGGCGTCGAGGAACCGGGGGTCGCGGAGGTGGTCGAGTTCGCGCTGCCGGCGGTGCAGTTGGCCGTCCGTGAACGTCCCGTCGCGGCCTTCGATCGTGGCGTCGAGGTGGCCGGGGTGGCAGGTCAACTCGACGACGCCCGCGCCGGTCAGGGCCGCGGCCGTGCTCAGCCAGCGGGCGAAGAAGTCGGGGTGGTGGACGCACGGCGGGTCGGTAATGCCCAGCACGCAGTCGGCCCCGGGGAAGCCGGCGGCGGCCTGGCGGCGGGCGGCGGTCCGGCCGAAGTGGCTCAACAGCGTCCGCTTGAGGCGGGCCCCGGGGACGCGCCGCAGGGTCGCGGCCGGTTCGACGACGCGGCGGACGAACGGGGCCGCGCCGGCGTCGAGCAGCACCGTCGCCAGCGACTCGCCGATCCGCTTGAAGATGTGGACGTGGTGGTGGGCGTTGACGTTGGCCGGGAGTTGCCCGGTCAGGTCGCAGTAGCGCTGGAGTTGCGCCCGCAGTTCGGCCTGGACTTCGGACCGGTTGACCTGGCCGAGCACCAGGCTCTTGAGGAGTTGCCCGAGCGTGCGGAAGCCGCCCTGGGCGTTGACCAGCGAGGGGATTTGGGCGGGCGGGAGGATCGGCCGGTCGAGGGTCAGGCACGGGTGCCAGCCGAGTTCGATCGGCTGCCCGGCCCGCCGCCACAGGGCCACGCTCTCCGCGGCATACGGGGAGTTGACGAGCAGGACCGTCGAGGTCAGTGCCCCCCGGGCCGCGAGGTCGAGAATGCCCCGGCTGGTGTCCGGGCCGATGCCGAAGTCGTCCGCGGTGATGACGAGAGAAACTGGCACGCGGGGACCTCACGGGAAAATTTACGCGGCCTGCGAGGAGCGGCGCGGCTCCGGCGCGGCCTGGCCGACCGCCGGCCGGTCCGCCGGGGCCGGGAACCCGGACGCCGGCCACTGGCCGCGGATCGTCCACAATTCGCGGAACATGCGCAGCGTGGTCCGCAGGCCGGTTGTGCTGGCCGCGTCTTCGTACCGCACGCTCACCGGCACCTCGGCGACGCCGATATTGTATCGGGCACAGGCGACCAGAAGTTCACAGTCGAAGCCGAAACCGTCGCAGGTCAAGTTCGGCAGCACGAGGTCGGCCACCCGGGCCGTCATCCCCTTCAACCCGGCCTGCGTGTCGAGTTGGGTCAGCGGCAGCAGCGCCCGGGCGAGCTTGCCGAAGACGTGGCTCTGGACGCGGCGGCGGTAGGCGTACCCGAGCGTCCGCGGCGGCAGTTCGATCGTACTCTCCGGGTGCTCCCGGCTGGCGATGGCCACGTCCGCCCCGTTCCGCAACTCGTCGGCGGTGCGGGCGATGTCCTCGAACCGGTAGGCGAGGTCCACGTCCGTGAACAGCCGCCACTCGCCCCGGGCCGCCAACAGGCCGGTGCGGACGGCGTACCCTTTGCCGCGGTTCGGCGCGTACGAGACGACGCGGATCCGGGCTTCGCCGTCCCGGCGGGCAAGCGCGGCCAGGTGGTCCCGGGTGCCGTCGGTGCAGCCGTCCAGGACGAACAGCACCTCCCACGGGTCGGGCCGGGCGTTCAGGAAGCGGCGCACGGTGTCCCAGGTCCGCTCGACGGCGGGACCGGGGTTGAACGCGGGTAAGACGAGACTAGTCACGGCAGCATCCTTGCCGGCATTCTACAAACGCCCCATCTTGCCGGGAAGGAAACTTCGCGGAAGACTCCGAGGTCGCGTAAGTTACTCCGTCCGTCCCCCGGTGTCAAACCGAACCGGCGGTCGAAACGCGGACTGCGACTTGACCGCGCCGCCGCGGCCCGGGTAGCTTGCCGCTTTCGACACCGGGCGGGGGGCCACGCATGGCGACGGAACTGGTGACGCCGGACAACGTCTCGGCCGAGATGCTGCGCGACATTTACGACCAGGCGTACATGGACGTGACCCTCGACGAGGAGCACGGGCTGATCCGCATCCGCGAGGAGTTGACCGCCCGCGCCCACCTGTCCGAGTCCCGGGAGCGGGTGCAACTGCTGGCCGTCTACGGGTTGAAAGAAGAGGCCCAGCGGATCGACCGGCTGGAACTCGTCAACCGCATCAACGAGAACTACGTCCTCATCCGGGCCGGCATCGACGACGACGGCGACCTGTGGTTCGACTACTGCATCCTGCTCAAGGGCGGCCTCACCAAGAAGGCCATCGTTTTGGCGACGCGGGCCTTCCTGACGCTCGTCCCCAAGGCCGTGAACGAGTGCGACGAGGACGGTATCGTTCAGTGACCCGCTGCCCGGGTCACGCCGAGAAGGTCACGCGGGGCAGGGGCTTCGTCCCGCGGCGGTACAGCCAGAAGCGTAGCCCGGCGGCGACGACGGCGGTGACGTGCAGCACCACCGCGAGCGTCAGCCAGACTGTGGTCTGCAACTCGTACTGGCCGAGCTTCATCCCCTGTTTGACGAGAATCTTCTGCCGGGCCGACGAGTTGTCGGCCGCCTGGAGGGCCTCGACGAAGTCGTTGGCGACGAGCTGCCGGGTCGCGGTTTCGAGGCCGAACCCGAGGCGGATTTGCAGCCCCAGCAGCCCCAGCGTGCCGACGGCCAGGGCGGCGAGCAGGGTGAACCGGTACGGCCAAATCTTCTCGACGAACGACAGCGGCCCCGGCAGCCGGGTCAGGTGCGCGGCCGAGACGCCGCGGTCGGCCCACCCGAGGGCGACCGCGGCGAGCAGCGCGAGCAGGTACGGCAACAGCACGACCCAGTTACTGCCCAACAGCTTCGTCAGCGGCGTTTCGATCTGGAGGACTTCTTCGGAGAAGTGGTTCGTGTCGATGACGCCCGCGAGGGCCAGCCACGGCGTCTGCGCGTAGGCCTTGAAGCCGCCGGGGTACAGGCCGACCCAGCTGAAGAAGGTCAGGACCAGGATCAGGGTGAAGCACGACACCGGCAGCCAGTCGAGGGCCACCGGCGACAGCGCGAGGGTCGCGCCGCGGCCGTCGAGCGGCGGCAGCGTCCCGGCCGGCGGACTACCGGCGGACGCGGCGACGCGCGGAGCGTCGGTCGGGCGGACCAAACCGGGCGGCGGGGCGGGGCGGGGGTCGGTCACGGGAACTGGCTCCGGGGTCGGGCGGGGAGCCGCGGCGTTGCCGGCCACGGTCGGCGCGTACGCGCCGGGGACGGCGAACGGCTTGCGGCACGACGGGCACTCGGCGGTCGTGCCGGCGGCCGCGTCGGCGAACTCCACCGGGACGAAGCAGGACGGGCAAATCTGGCGGATCACGAAGTCACCTCCCCGGGGGATACTCCGGTTGGTGTATAGGTCACCGCGGCAATCGGCGTCAAATCAGCGGGCCGGCAGCGTCCGCCCGAGGCCGAGCACCGGGATCGCGGCCGGGGCCACCGGCGCGGGGTTGCGGTCGAGCTTGCGGTAAATTTCGAGGCCGGCGTACCGGAACGAGTTGTGGTTGGTGTCGAAGACGACCCGCCGGTCCAGCCGGAAGCGCTCCGGGTGGCTCAACAGGAGGTCGCGGAGCCGGGACGTGATCGGGGTTTTTAACTCGAAGAGTTGCGGGAACTCGACGACGACGAACTCGGGGTCGGCCTCGTGCAATTTGGCCAGCAGTTCTGCGTCCGTGCGGGCGAACTCGCGGTAGCCGTTGGCCGGGTCGCTCAGCACCGCGTACAGCAGCTTGTCCCCGCGCACCACCCGCAGCGACCGGTCCGCGTCGTGCCGGCGGACCTGGTAGATGAAGCCGCCGTTCAAGACGCCCTCCATCAGCACCGGCCGGTCGGTGGCGCGGTGGTCGAGGACGTAAACGGCCGCCTCCTCGTAGCCGCGGACGTACCACCCGGGGTACCACGTCGATTGAAACCCGGTCGTCACAATCGTGACGACGACGGCGCAGACGCCGAGTCGCCGGCCGGCCCGGCGGGCGAACTCGCTGAGGCCGACGGCGGCGAGCAGGGCCAGCGCCGGCACCCAGTAGATCGTGTGCCGCGGCACGCACTCGGCCATCGGCGCGAAGGTGGCGTAGGTGGCGAACGTCAGCGTGACCGCGACGGCGAACGCCGGGTGCCGCCGGCGGCCGGCGACGACGACCCCGACGATGGCCCAGAACAGGACCGCCCAGCCGACCTGTTCGACCATGAACGACGGGTACTCGACGAAGTTCGCGGGCGTCAGAAACTTCGCCGCGGCGGCGTCACTCCCGGTCGTCGCCGCGGCGGCCAGCCCGGTGCCGTACTCGCGGTAGGTGAACAGGTAGTACGGCCCGGTCAGCCCCAGCGCGCCGGCCACGCCGACCAGCACGCCGGGCTTGCGGAGTAACCCCCAATGGCGCGTCGTGACGAGCCGCGCGGCGAAGTACGGCAGTAGCAAGACCGCGTCGAAGCGCGTGAGGGCGGCCAGCGCGGCGAACAGGCAAGCGGCGAGGGCATCGCGCCCACGGTAGCCGGTCAGGCAGCGCTCGAAGTGGTGGACACTGCCCAGCACGAGAGCGAGGCACGGCAGTTCGAGCAACACGTAACGCGAAAGATCGAAGACTTGCCACGACAGCCCGGCGAGGGCCAGCCCCAGGGACGCCGTCACCGGCCCGGCGAGGCGTTGGCTGAGCCGCAGGAAGTAGAACGCGGCCAGCAGGTCGAAGCCGATCAACACCCCGCGGGCGACCCCGTAGTCGGTGCCGAACGCGGTCATCGCCACGCCTTCGACGGCGTAGAAAAACGGCGGCCAGACGAGCAGGCCGAGCGCCGGGTACTGGGCGTAGTAGCGGGTCGCGTAGCCCTTGGGGTCGGCCGCCGACTCGCGCCAGTCGCACAGCGCGTCGCGGACGAACGCGCCGGTCATGACGTGCCGCGTCTCGTCGTTGTTCTTCCACGGTTCGCCCCAGGGCGAAACGAACGCATGGGTCAGCGCGACGCCCAGCAGCACCAGGAGCGGCAGCCCGATCCGGCTGAACCACGCCGTCACGCCGGCACCAGTTCGGGCGACCGGCGGGCCAGGGCCGCGGCGGCGTGCTCGCCCATCGGCACGAGGTCGAAGTGCCGGGCCAGCGTGGCGAACACTTCGCTCACGAAGGCGAGTTTGTCGGCACTCGGTCGCGTCATCGCCGGGAAGAAACTCAGGCGGTCGGTGTCGTCGCCGCCGAGGAAGTCGAGCGGGTGCAGCAGCACCGACGGCTCGACGCGGGCCAGCTTGCACATCACGACCGCCAGCTTCAAATACGCCCGCGCCAGCACCCGACTGTAGCCGTCCAGGTAGAGCAAATAGCTGAGGTGGAACGGCACGCGGAACAGCGGCATCGTCGTCACGGGGATTTCGAGCAGCGGCCCGGCGGCCGTCGCCCAGGTGTACGGCTTGAGCGGCCGCAAGCCCTCGCCGACGGTGCCGAAGAGCTTCGCCCGCTGCGCCTTCTCGTCGGCCGTCAGCCCCTTGGCGGTGGCGAAGTAGTACATCCGCGCGAGCGGCCCGAGGAACGTCGGAAACGTCGAGGCGTCGTACCGGTAGCCGCGCTCGGCCAGCACGTTGAGCAGCGTCGGGCTGAAGCTAAAGCCCGGCCCGCGGAAGCCGGTCGGGCGCTCGCCGGTGGCCAGTTCGATCGCGTCTTCGGTGCGGGCGAGTTCGTCGCGGATGGCGGCCTCGCCGTACAGGTGCAGCCACGGCTCGTGGTTGAACGAGTGGTTGCCGACCTCGTGGCCCCGCCGCGGGATGTCGCGCAACGCCGCGTGGTGCGCCGGGTCGGCGGCGTCGCGGCCGACGATAAACCAGGTGATGCGGACGCCCCGCGCGTCGAGAAAGTCCAGGACGCGCGGCACGACGACGGTCAGGTACGACGGGTACGCGTCCCACCCGGCGTCGCCGTGGGTTTTCAAATACGACCACAGGTTGTCGAGGTCGAGCGACAAACTGCACTTCAACTTCGGCATCGGCTCAACCTCCACGGCGGAAGAAACCTCACCCCCGGCCCCTCTCCGACGCGGAGAGGGGAGCAAGCGGGTCACAATCCACGACTGAAACCCACTCGCTCCCCCTCTCCGTTTCGGAGAGGGGGCCGGGGGGTGAGGTCGCCTTTCGCACACCCGGAGCCGAAGAGACCTCACCCCCGGCCCCTCTCCGACGCGGAGAGGGGAGCGAGCGGGTTGTGGTCGTGGACTGAAACGCTCTTGCTCCCCCTCTCCGTTTCGGAGAGGGGGCCGGGGGGTGAGGTCGCCTTTCCCGCCGGGCGCGCGGAGAAGGGGCCGGGGGGTGAGGCCGCCTTTCCCGTCAGCGCCCGCGCCGCGGCGGCGGCCTGGGCCAGCGTCTCGTTCACGTTCAGCGTGCCGTTGACGATCTGCGCCGAGTTGACGACGAACACGCCCGGCAGACTCGTCGCCATCGGCGGCACCGTCGTCGAGTAGTTCAAGGTCGAAAGGGCGAACACACTGCGGACCCGTGAGACGCGGAAGGCGAGCACGTCGTCCGACGCGAAGTGCGGGTACATCTTCGCCAGCGCCGCCACGAACCGCGCGCGGATGCTGTCGTCCGACTCGTCGAAAATCGCGTCGTCCGGGGCGACGTACTTCGGCAGGTAGACCAGCGAGTGCCCGGCGAACTCGGCACAATCGACGAGGGCCGACATCTCGATCACGGCCGTGAACGGCACCCAACTCTCGGTGATGTTCGTGACGTAAAAGCGCTCCAGAGGCTTCTTCAACAGCACCGACGCGCAGACGATCCCCTGGTACTTCACGGCGTTCAACCGGGCGTGTTCGCTCGCGGTCAGTTGCGGCACCAGCTTCGACACGACGTGCGTCGGCGCGGTCAGTACGACGCGGTCGAAGTCGTGGGCCGCGCCGTCGGCCAGGGTCACGCGGACGCCGTCGGACTGTGGCGCGACGGACTCGACGGCCGCATCCGTCTGGACCGTCACGCCGGCGTCGGCCAGGACTTCGGCGATGCGGGCCAGGACGCGGGCGTAGCCGCCGCGGACGTAGCCGAACATCTCCTTCTTCAACCCGGACCGCCGGGCGGCGTACATCCGCGCGATCGTCGCCCAGATGAACGCGGCCGACGTTTGCTGGTAACCTTCGCCCAGCTTGGAGCGCAACAGCGGCAGCCAGATGCGGTCGAAGGTCCGTCGGCCGGACCACTTCCGCAGCCAGTCGGCGACGGGGATGCTTTCGAGCCGCTTCCAGTTTTTGACGCGCGAGGCCAGGAAGATCGTGCCGCCGAGGCGCAGCTTGCTGACCAGCCCCAGCGGCGGGAAGCGGAGGAACTCGACGGAGTTCGACATCGAGTACAACTTGCCGTCGGTGTAGAAGCCGGTCTTCGTCGTGACGCCGACGAAGTCGTCCTTCAAGCCGAGGTCGGTCAGCAGCGCCTGCGTGTTCAGGTCCGAGAGCAGCACGACGTGGTAGTGCTTGTCCCAGGTGATGTCGCCGAGCTGCCACGCCGCGGCCAGCCCGCCGAGGTGCGGGGCCGCCTCGAAGACGGTGACGGTGTCGCCACCGGCGCGGAGCTTGCGGGCCAGTTCGAGGCCCAGCATCCCGCCGCCGAGAATCGCGGTATTCCGTGGCACTCAAAGCTCCTCGACGCGGCCGGCGGCGGACTCGTACTGCCGGCCGCACGCCGCGCACTTGAGCTTCTGGTAGCCCGGCGGCTGGCCGGGTGCGAAGCGGACGATGACCTGGCCGCACCGGCAGACGGAGCCGACCTGCACGGCCGGCTGGCCGAAGACGAGCGCGAAGTCGGGCACCGACTTGGTGACCAGCGACCCCATGCCGACCATGGCGAACCGGCCGACGGTCAGGTCGCACCCGACGGTGCAGTTCGCCCCGATCGTCGCCCCCTCTTTGACGAGCGTCGGCAGGGTCGCCTCGTCCGGGTCGGACGACCGGAGGTGCTTCAAGTCCGGGGTCGTGGCGCGGGGGAAGCGGTCGTTGGTGAAGACCGTGCCGGCCGACACCATGACCCCGTCTTCGAGCGTCACGGCGGTACAAATCGAGACGTGGCCGTTGATCTTGCAGCGGTGGCCGACGCGGACGCCGTAGGCCAGGTACGTCTTCTCGCCGACGATGCACTCGTCGCCGAGGGTCGTGCCGTGGCGGATGTGGGCGCTGTCCCAGACGCTGGTGCCCGCGCCCAGGGTGACGCCCGGCTCGACGATGGCCGTCGGGTGGACGCGAACGTTAGCCGACATGGGCCGGCTCCAACTCGGGTTTCCTCGACGCCGGCGGCGGGGTTCGCGTCAGGTCGAGCCCGCGCAGGCCAACGCCGGTCCACGGGCTTTCGCGCAGGCTGCGGTAGGCCGCCTCGATCACGTCTACCGACGCGATGGCGTCCTCCCAGGTGATGAGCAATTGTTCCTCGCCGCGGACGGCCCGGGCGAAGTTGTCGATCTCGGACCGGAAGGCCTGGACCTTGTTGTACCCCTTGCCGAAGACGACCCAATCCTTGCTGGTCGCCTGGCGGTACTTCGACTCCTTCCAGCCGACCAGCACGGTGCCGTGCGAGCCGTGGATGTTCAGGTACCAGTCGAGTTCCTTGTTGATGCTCCACGACAAATCGACGCTGCCCATCACGCCGGCGGCACTGCGGACGAAGACGCGGGCGGTGTCCTCGACGGCCAGGTTCTGCGTCCGCTTGCCCTCGACGCAGTGGACCTCGGCGAGCGGGCCGAGGAAGTAGCGCATCAGATCGACGGAATGCGTGCCGTTGTCGATGAGGACGCCGCCGCCGGACACGGCGGGGTCGGCGTTCCAGCGGCCGGCCATATCGACGCGGGCGGTGAAGGCGTTCTCGAACAGGATGATCTCGCCCAGGATGCCGGACGCCACGATGCTCTTGGCCTTGACCACGTCGTCCACGTAGCGGAACTTCGACGCCATCGTGAGCAGTACGCCGGCCTGGCGGGCCTCGTCGGTCATGCGGCGGGCGCTGGCCGGGGTGAGCGTGAACGGCTTCTCGCACAACACGTGGACGCCGCGGCGGAGGAACAGCGTGGCGATCTCTTCGTGCGTGTTCGGCGGCGTGCAGATCAGCACGGCGTCGATCGTCGGGCCGTCGGCCGCGAGGGCTTCGGGGGTGGCGAAGGCGGCGCACTTAAAGCGGTCGGCCATCGCCTTGGCGGCATCGGCGCGCACGTCGCACACGGCGACGAGTTCGGCGTTGCCGTTGGTCTCGAACGCCTGGGCGTAGCTCTGGGCGATGCCCCCGGTGCCGACCAGGGCGAACTTCACAGGCTTGTTCACGCGACACCCCCTTCGACGGTCCCGGCGACGGCGACCGGGGTCGCGCTCAACTCCTCGGCGGCGACGCGGACGGCGTTCGCCAGGTACTCGACGTGGGCCGGCGTGTACCGCTCGTTCCAGGGCAGCACGAGGACGCGGTCGAGGTACTCGAACGTCCCGGGGAAGCGGTCGGCGGCGTAATCGACGGCCTCGGGCCGGGCGAGCGTGAACGGCCAGCGGCTCTGCCCGAAGGTCTGCTGGTCGCGGATCACGGCGCACCGGAAGGCCGGCTTGACGATGTACCGCGGGGCCGACGCGACGCTCACGGCCTTGAGTAACTTCGCCAGGGCCGGCGGGCCGCCGGGGATGACGGCCGGGTCGATGCGGAGCGGGTACTTCCAGTAGGCGTGCGTGCTGTTGTGCCCGGGCTTCGGCACCTCGATGCCGGGGACGCCGGCGAGCAGGTCGTCCATGAGCGCGGCCATTTTCGAGCGGGCTTGCACGACGCCGTCGAGCTTGGCCATCTGGGCGTTGGCGACGGCCGCTTGCAGTTCAGTGAAGCGGTAGTTCAGCGCCAGGAAGTAGTGGTCGGCGTTGGCGTCGCCGTAGCCCCAGGCCTTGTTGACGAACAGGTAGACTCGGCGGGCCAGGGCCGCGTCGTTGCTCACGACCAGGCCGCCCTCGCCGGTGGTGACGTGCTTGCCCTGCTGCAGGCTGAAGCAGCCGAGGTCGCCGAAGGTGCCGACCGGCCGGCCGCGGTGCGTCGCCAGGAAGGCCTGGGCGCAGTCCTCGATGACCCGCACGTTGCGGCTGCGGGCCAGCGCCATGATCGCCGTCATGTTGCACGGGTTGCCGAACAGGTGCGTGACGACGATCACCTTGGTCCGCGGGCTGAGCCGCTGGGCGATGCTCTTCGCGGTGACGTTCCCGGTGGCCGGGTCCACGTCGGCGAAGACGGGGATCGCGCCCTGGTACAGGATCGGCGTGAGCGCCCCCATGTCGGTGATCGAGGTCGTGATGATCTCGTCGCCCGGCTCGGGGTCGATGGCGGCCACAGCGCAGTGGATGGCGGCGCTGCCGGAGCTGCACGCCGTGGCGAACTTCGCCCCGATCATCGCGGCGAAGCGGGCTTCCAGGGTCTTCCCCTGCGCGCCCTTCGTCACGGTCAGCGTCCCGCTGCGTAGGGCGTCGGTGACGGCGGCGATCTCCTCGTCGCCGAGGGTGCGGCCGGTCGCGTCCTGGTCGGACGGGAGCGGCAAGAGGTCGTCTTCGGCGGGCGTCATGGGTGGTGTTCGTTGGGGTGTCGGGGTGGGAAGAGACCTCACCCCCGGCCCCTCTCCGACGCGGAGAGGGGAGCCAGTGGGCGCGAGTCTTGGTTTGGAAGAGACCTCACCCCCGGCCCCTCTCCGACGCGGAGAGGGGAGCGAGCGGGTTTCAGTCAACGGCCCCAACTCTCTTGCTCCCCCTCTCCGAAACGGAGAGGGGGCCGGGGGGTGAGGTCGCCTTTTCTTCCGAGCTTAACCCGGCGGGCGGTACGGGTTGACGACCATCCGCCGCACGTCGGGTGCGCCCGGGGGCGGCAGGGTCGGGTGCTTGCGGATGAGCACCGGGTTGTTCTCCGTGTGCGACACGATCACGTCTTTAATGACGGCGTCCCGGTGGGCGCGGACCCAGGTGCCCATCACCCGGGCGCGGGCGAGTTTGGCCATCAGCCCGAGGTGCCCGACGACCGTCCGGACCGTCTTCATCTTGGACCGTCCGAGGACGCGGACTTCCAGCGTCGTCGGGTACTCGACGATCGTGCCGCCGGTCAGATCGACGCGGCCGAGCAGTTCGGCGATGCCCAGGAAGCGGCCGTGCGTCAGGTTGATCCCGGCCACGCTCGACCGCCGGTAAACGCGGAAGCAACTCGTGTACGTGGAGAGCTTCTGCCGGAGGATGCGGCGGTACATCCAGGTCGCGCCCTTCGACAAGGTCAGCCGCCAAGCGGGGACGTTGCGGACCGCCCCCATCGGGTGGTACGGGGACGCGGTCACGACATCGACGCCGAGCCGGAGCAGGGGCACCATCTTCTTGAGTTCGAGCGGGTCGTAGGAGCAGTCGCAGTCCATCGAGGCGACGACTTCCGTCTCGGCCCGGCGGATGCCGGTCATGATCGCGGCGGCGACCCCCTGGTTCCGCGGGTGCTGCGTCAGGGTGTACTCGGGCCGGCCGGCGAAGGCCGCTTGCAGCCGCGCCCAGGTGTCGTCCGTACTGCCGTCGTCCACCAGCACGTACCGCACGTCGTACCGGCGGGCGAGCCGATTGCGGACGTGGCCGAGGGTGTTGCTCAGGAAGCGGACCGACTCCTCCTCGTTGAACACCGGGACGACGATGGTCAACGGCGGGACCGGCCGGTTGTCGCGCGGCGGCGGGGTCGCGTGCAGCGGTTGGCCGCCGGTCATCGTGTCCTGGAGGGTCCAGCGGTGGCTGACCGCGGCCGGGTCCGACGCGACCGCGGGACCGGCCGCGCGGGCCGCCGGGCCGCCGGGCAAATCGGTCGGGATTTGCAGGTAGTCCGCCACGCTCGTGAACGGGTACGCCGCGAGCAGCGCGCCGAGGCGTTCGGGCATCTCGTCGAGGTTGCGGTAGTGCCGCTTCTGCGTCAGCCACGACCCGATGGCCAGCCGCGGCTGCCCGTGGTCCAGTTCCCAGACGTGAAAGTACGCGACCAGCGGCGACGGCTCGGCCCCGACCCATTCGGCGGCCGCCCGCCGGGTCAGCGCGCGGGGCAGTTGCCGCAGGTAATTGCCGCCGGCGATCGGCACGCGCACGCCCAGGACGCGGGCCGTGGACACGGGCACTTCCCAGAGCGCCCGGCCGGTCGCCTCGTGCCGGTGCTGGTGCAGGAAGCGGCGGGCCGGGTCTCCGGCGAACGCGGCCCCCATCGGCGCGACGCTCGAATCGTAGGCGAAGCCCAGCCCGGCGAGCACGTCCAAGGCCCACAGGTCTCCCGGGGCGAGCCAGCCGTCGGCCACGCGGTAGCCGACGACGGCCCGGCCGGCGGCCCCTTCGACTTCCTCGCGCGCCCGCAGGCAGTCCTGCTCGAACTCCCCGGGCGTCATCTCCCGGACGCTCCGGTGGTAGTACCCCTTGATGGCCACCTCGTGCCCGGCGTCGGCGACCCGGCGGACGAGTTCGGGGAACCGCCGGGCGATCCACCCGAGGACGAAAAACGTCGCCTTGGCCTGGTGCCGGTCCAGCAGCGCGAGGGTCTGTTCGGCGCTCGTCTCCAGCCGGGACTCGAACCGGTACCACTGGTCCTTGTGGACGAACTGGTTGAACGCGCCGACCTGGAAGTAGTCTTCCAGGGCGACCGTCAGGATGTGCTTCCCCCCGGGCACCGGCGGCAGGCGCAGGGCGAGGGCGGGGAAGTCGGACGTGGGCGCGTCGGGCGACATACGGGGTTTACTGTGGGGTACGCCGGGGGCACAAATCTCCGGCCCGCGCGGAAGTGCGGGTCGGGTCGGTTACGCCATCTTTTCTTAGCACGCGCCACCGGCCCGCGCCGCACTCCCGCGAGAAAGGCGAAAAATACCGTCGTGCGATGAGGGGCGTTGTATCCGCCGACGGAAAGGCGACAATCCCGCCGTCCCGGGATTCGCCCGCCCCACCCCCGCCGAAGGTTACTCCCGCCGCCGGCCGGCATTGCGCGCCGCCGTGCCCGGGCCGGGCGGCGCGACCGGGGAACGCCTTGACAAGTCGTGAACCGGGCTTACAAATACGGTGTCCTGGGTGAGTCGAGTGGAGAGAACTGGCCCTGTCGTCTAGAGGCCTAGGACACGTCCCTTTCAAGGATGAGACCGGGGTTCGAATCCCCGCAGGGTCACCTCGTTGACCGGACACGACCGATCCGTGTCCGCCACAAGCCGCCGTAACCCCGCGATATCGAGGGGTTGCGGCGGTTTTGTCGTTTCCTGTTCGCTCGTGCCTGTCCCTTGAATGCGTCGCATTTTCGGTGCTGGCTTCTCAGCGTGCCGAGGGTTTCCGCTCGCCTTCGACTCCAGCCCGTCAGCGAGTGATCGCCACGCTGGTAGGCCACTCCCCGCGCGAGCGTCGTGCCGCCGAGCGGGGGACGTCCGTCCCCCGAGTCGTCGAGCCGATCCCCGTCGCGGCTTGCCGTCGCCGGCCGGCCGACGCACAATACCCGCCCCGTCGCCCCCCCGCACTGGTCCCCCTGCATGGCCGAGCACGTCAACGCCGGGGCCGCCCGCCCCACCGCCGACCGCGAGCGGCAACTCCGCGAACTCTTCCCCGAGGCCGTCAGCGAGGGCCGCATCGACTTCGACAAGTTGCGGCTGCTCCTGGGCGAAGCGGCGACAGGGTCCGAGCGCTACCAGTTCTCCTGGGCCGGCCGGGCCGACGCCATCGACGTGCTCCGCACCCCCAGCCGCGCGACCCTCCTGCCCGACCGCGACCGGTCCCTGGACTTCGATGCCACCAAGAACGCCATCCTCGAAGGGGACAACCTCGAAGTCCTCAAGCTGCTCGCCCGCGGCTACTCCGGCCGCGTGAAGCTGATCTACATCGACCCGCCGTACAACACCGGCAACGACTTCGTCTACCCGGACGACTTCCGCGACCCGCTCTCGGTCTACCTGCGGATGACGGGCCAGGCCGACGCCGCCGGCAACCTGCTCACGAGCAACCCGGACACCGGCGGCCGCTACCACTCGGCGTGGCTGTCGATGATGTACCCCCGCCTCTTCCTCGCCCGCCAACTCCTGCGCGACGACGGCGTGTTGTGCGTCAGCATCGACGACCACGAGGTGCATCACCTGCGCATGATCCTCAACGAGGTCTTCGGGGAGGAGAACTTCGTCGCGCAGATTGTGTGGCAAAAGAAATACTCACCAGCCAACGACGCGTTTGAAGTGTCTGCTGTCCATGACTACATCGTCATGTACAAGCGCGGGTCGCATTCGGATGGCGTTCCATCGATCGGGAAATTGTCTCGAACAGACAAGCAGGATTCGGCATACAAAAACCCTGATAACGACCCGCGAGGGCCTTGGAAAGCCGCTGACTACACTTGCAACAAATCCGCCGAGGAGCGGCCGAACCTTTATTACCCACTGATACGCCCAACTACCGGTGAGGAAGTCTGGCCGAATAAAACACGGGTTTGGGGTGCCGCAAAAGACACTCACGAGGCCAACGTGGCCGATAACCGCATTTGGTGGGGCATCACCGGCAATGCAGCCAAGCCGGCTTTTAAGCGTTTTCTCTCCGAAATGGACGGCATGATTGTTTCGACATGGTGGCCGTGGTCTGAATGCGGCCACACCGACGAGGCAAGAAAGGAAGTAATTGAGTCGTTTCCAGAAGCGGCTCGCACATTCGACACGCCCAAGCCAACCAGGCTTATCAAGCGAATACTTGAGATCAGCACGCAGCCGGGTTCAAATGACATTGTCCTCGACTTCTTCGCCGGGTCGGGGACGGCGGGGCAGGCGGTGCTCGAACTCAACCGCGAGGACGGCGGCAACCGGCAGGTGCTGCTCGTGCAGTTGCAGGAGCCGACGGGCAACCCGCAGTTCCCGACGATTGCGGACATCTGTATCGAGCGGGTACGGCGGGTGGTCGCCAAGCTGAAGGCGGCGACGGGCGACCTGACGCGGGCGGTGCCGGAGGACCTGGGGTTCAAGGTGTTCCGGCTGGCCGAGTCGCACGTCAAGGTGTGGGCGGGCGTGGAGGATCGCACCCCGGCCGGCTACCAGAAAGCCCTGACGCTGTTCACCGAGGAGAGCCTGCGCGACGGCTGGACGGCCGAGGGCGTCTTGTGGGAGGTCGCCCTGCGGGAGGGCTACGGCCTGAACGCCACCCTCGCGGCGGTGGCCGGCGTGCCGTCGGCGTGGCGGGTGAGCGACCCGGACAAGTCCCCGCGGCAGTCGCTGGTGGCCGTACTGTCGCCGACGCTGCCGCCCGACCTGACGGCCCGGCTGGGCCTGACGGCCAACGACGTGCTGGTGGTCCGCGAGTCGGCGCTGGACGACACGCTGGCGGCGAACCTGTCGCTCCAGTGCCGGCTGAAGGCGGTGTGAGGGGCCGCTACTCCGGTCGTTGGAGGCTGGCGAGCAGCGAAGCGACCGACGTGTCGGCCTTGACCTCGACCCGCTTGTTCGGGTCGCCGAGGAGTCGGTAAAGGTCTTCGGGCCGGAAAGTGCCCGTCTGGTGGTAGCGGTCTTTCATCTCGCGGAGCCAAGCCGGGAGCGGGGCGGCGCGCAGGAGTTCGCCGAGAGACGCCGTGGGGGATTTAGGAGTCATGGCTTTGTCCGTTAGGTCCGATAGCCGCATCAAGTCGCTTGTGCCGGACCCAGCGGAACGGCCGGTCGGTCGAGATCACGGCGACTTCCACCGGCCCGCCGCACACCGGAGGGAGGTGGGAGAATTTCATCGCTTGGTTGGTAGTGTAGACCGAAGTGAAGACCCAGTCAATTGCTTCCCGGATCGGAAGGTCGATCGGCTGACTGAGTCGGTGGGGCACAACCAGTTCGGCCAATTCCTGCGGCGTACCGGTCCATTTCCCCGAGGTATGAATCGCCGCGAAGAGCCCGTCGTCGATCCCGAAGATCAGCCGCTCGATCAAGTTGGGGCACCCCCAGAAGTTACTGCTGCCAACCTGCAAGGCGCGAACCGGGCCGCTCGTTGTGAAGGTCGGGTCGTACAGAATCTCGAACGCGAAGGGCGTCCGGTCGGGGAGTAGGTAGCCCCCGAGACAGAAGCCACCGGAGTACGTGCGGGCGACGAGGAGTTCGCGTTCTTCGTCCGGCGTCCGGGCCGGCTGAGCGATCAGGGCTTGAACCCGCTGGTAGATCGGCGCGTAACTGCTCGTGTACTCGCCCCAAAAGAACGACGCCCATCGGTCGGCCAACTCTTGCGAGTTGCCGGCGGGCTGGGCGGCGAGTTGATCGGCGAACCGGGCAATCAGTGTCCGGTAACTGACCTGAAACAGGTTGCCCAGGCCCCACATAGTAATACCAAGCGAGCCGTAGTCACCGACCTGGAAAATCTTCTGCGCAAAGTTGTAGTGGTGCGGACTGCCGCCCGACCCCGCGGGTGCCGAGACGAACATCGTCGAAGTGCTGTCGGCCCCGAATACAACCCCTTCAGCAGACAGGTAGCAAGCGGCGATGGTCACGGGAAGCCTCAGAGTTGGCGGTTGTGAGTTTGGGTCACCGCAACCAATGTACACTGGCCAAGGAAACTCCGTAAGCGCAACAACAGTCGTGTCCGTCGCGATGGGGTCAGGCGCTTCCCGAGGCGTACCACCGGTTGCTCGTGTGCGTCAACACGCGCTGGCCGCGGAGCTTCCCTGCGTACTCTAGGTCGGAATTCCAGCCGATTCCGCCGGCGGGCGTTTGCGTCTAGCGGCGGCCTAAGGGTCGTCCTAACCCCGACGACGGCCTTGAGGACCGCTGACGGACGCTTGCGTCTCCCAACCTCGGGTGCCCCCCATGCAGTTTCAGTTCGACGCCCACCAGGAGTTCCAGGTCCGGGCCGTCGCGTCGGTCGCCGACGTGTTCCGCGGCCTGCGGCTCGACGCCGTCGGCGGGCAGTTCGACACGATCCTCGGGGCGCGCGTCGCCCGCGGCGACGAAGCCCGGTTCACGCTCGACCACGCCCGGCTGTTGGACAACGTCCGCCGGGTGCAGCGGCACAACGGCGTCCCCGAGTCGGACGGCCTGCGGCTGCTGACCGAGACGGCCGAGATCGACGGCGTCAAACAAGCGGTCGCGTTCCCGAACGTCTCCGTCGAGATGGAGACCGGCACCGGCAAGACCTACGTCTACTTCCGCACGGCGTTCGAGCTGTACCGGCAGTACGGCCTGGGCCGGTTCGTCATCGTCGTGCCGTCGGTGGCGGTCCGCGAGGGGGTCGTCAAGACGTTCGAGGTGACCCGCGGCCACTTCGCCCGGCTGTACGACAACCCGCCGGCCCGGTGCGACGTGTACGAGGGCCGCAACCTCAACAAGGTCAGCCAGTTCGCCCACGGCAGCGGGGTGCAGTTCCTGGTGATGACGGTGGACTCGTTCAACAAGGAGCAGAACGTCATCCGCCAGCGCCGCGACCGCGTCGGCCCGACGCCGCTGGAACTGCTGCAATCGGCCCGCCCGGTGCTGATCCTGGACGAGCCGCAGAACCTCGAAAGTGCGAAGAGCAAGCAGGCGCTCGCGGCCCTCAACCCCTTGATCGCCCTGCGCTACAGCGCGACGCACCGCGACAGCTACAACCTCGTCTACCGGCTGACGCCCTACGAGGCGTACCGGCAGGGGCTGGTGAAGCGGATCGAGGTCGCCCCGGTGGTCACCGCCGACGACTTCAACAGCGCCTACGTCCGGCTGGTGGGCATCGCCAGCACGTCCAAAGCCGTCGTCTGCAAGTTGGCCGTGCAGCAGCGGATGGCCGACGGCCGCATCAAGGAGAAGGCGTACACCTTCCGGCCCGACGACACCCTGGCCGACCGGGCGAACCGGTCCGAGTACGCGACGTTCGTCGTGGACACGATCGACGTGGGGGCGCGGACGGTGTCGTTCAAGAACGGCGTGACGGTGAAGGAGGGCCGGCCGCACGGGGCCGACGCGGCGGCCGTGTTCCGCGAGCAGATCCGCTACACCGTCGAGCAGCACTTCCGCCGCCAGGAGCAGCTCCGCGACAAGGGCGTGAAGGTGCTGTCGCTGTTCTTCCTCGACCGCGTGGACAACTACGCGGCGGCGGACGGGGTCGTCCGCCGGCTCTTCGACGAGGCGTTCGACGAGTTGAAGGCCAAGTACCCGGCGTGGCAGCGGTACGCGCCCGACCGCGTCCGGGCGGCCTACTTCGCCGCGAAGAAGCGCAAGGGCGGCGGGGTCGAGTTCCAGGACTCCGCGGGCGGGGAGAACGCCGAGGACCGCGCCGCCTACGCGCTCATCATGCGGGACAAGGAGAAGCTGCTGTCGTTCACCGAGCCGACGGCGTTCATCTTCAGCCACAGTGCCTTGAAAGAGGGCTGGGACAACCCGAACGTGTTCCAGATTTGCACGCTGAACCAGACGGCCAGCGAGGTGAAGAAGCGGCAGGAGATCGGCCGCGGCCTGCGGCTGGCCGTCGATCAGGCCGGCACGCGGCGGCGCGAGGACGGAGTGAACGTGCTGACGGTCGTGGCGAACGAGAGCTACGAGAGCTTCGTCGCCGGGCTGCAGGGCGAGTTAGCCGCCGAGTACGGCGACGCCGAGGCCGCCAAGCTGCGCGTGACGAACGCCCGCGCCAAGTCGGCCGCGACCCGCAAGCCGATGGAACACCTGCCGCCCGCGTTCCGCGAACTCTGGGACGCCATCAAGCGGACGACGCGCTACCGGGTGACGGTGGACACGCCGAAGCTGGTCGCCGACGTCGTCGCGGCCATGAACGAGCTGACCGTCTCCCCGCCGCGGGTGGTGGTCACGCGGGCGCGGCTGGACGTGCAGCAGGACGGCCGGGGCGGGCAGGCGTTCGTGGCGTTGCAGATGAGCGGGGCGAAGACGCTCGCCGCCCTCGACGGCCGCTTCCCGCTACCCGACCTCGTCGGCAAGATCGTCGAGCAGCTCGCCCACGTCAAGCCGCCGATGCGGGTGTCCCGCCGCACACTTCTGGCGGTAGTCGCGGGCGTGAAGCCGGAGTTGCAGCAGGCCGCCGTCGAGAACCCCGAGGGGTTCGCCGCGGTGGCCGCGAACGTCGTCCGCGAGAAGCTCGACGAGCAACTGGTGCAGGGCATTCGCTACGAACCCGACGGCGGGGCCTACGACCAAGAGCGGTTCGAGCCGACCGTCGAGACGGTGACGCAGATGGCCGAGGCCCGGAAGTCCCTTTACGACCGGCTGGCCGTCGATTCGGAGGTCGAGCGGAAGTTTGCCGAGAAGCTGGAAGCGGCCGACGGGGTCAAGTTCTACCTGAAGCTGCCGCGGTGGTTCACCGTGCCGACGCCGCTGGGCACCTACAACCCCGACTGGGCGTTCGTCTGGCAGGACGCCGACGAGTTCGGCGACGGCGGCCCGCGGCTCGTCCTGGTGCGCGAGACGAAAGGCTCGACGGCGGCGGCCGACCTGCGGGTCGAGGAGCAGCGCAAAATCCACTGCGGCTCCCGCCACCACGAGGCGCTCGGGATCGACTACCAGGTGATGACGGCCGCCGACCCGCTGCCCGGCGGCCCTCCCAGTCCGGCCCCAGGCGGCCCCTAACGCCCCCGCGCGACGCCCCGCGTGAGCACCGCCAGCGCCCGGCCCTTGTCGCGCAGCCGGACGCCGACCGTCTCCCGCTCCGAGCCGTCGGCCATTCTCAATGGGCTGGGTGCAAGTTTGGCCGTCGCGGGAGCATTCTCACCGTTTCGCGGTGAATGACTGCGCTCGCCGACAGGCACAGCCGATACAAAGCGGATGATTCCCCGATTCGCCTGAACCCGGTCCTTGTGCCGGCCCGATGATCCATGAGATCGGCCAGCACCCTTCCGTGCGTCCAGGCAGTCCCCCCGAACTGGGACGGAAGCTCGGGACCGGTCGTGACGACAGGAGGTCGCTTTGTCCCAACTCACACTGGCCCGCACCTGGGCTATTCTGGCGGTCGGGTCGCTCTTCGCGGCCACCGCGTTGGCCCAACCGCCGACCGAACTCCCGGTGCCCGCGAAAGACAAGGCCACCGGCCCGGCGGCGGACGCGCCACTGCCCCCCGGCACGATCCTCCAGCCGGACGAGACGCCCATCGACCTCGCGTCGGCCCTCCGGCTGGCCGGTGCCCAGAACCCGGACCTGTTACTCGCGCGGGAGCGGGTGACGGAGGCGGTCGCGGTCCGGCAACTGGCCGCCGCCCAACTGCTGCCGAACCTCAACGTCGGGTTCAACTCCAACCTGCACCGCGGCCCGCTCCAGCAGTCGAACGGCAACGTCCTGACGGTGAACCGGGACGCCCTGACCGTCGGCCTCGGGGCGGGCGCGGTGGGGGCCGGGACGGTCAACATTCCGGGCCTCAACTACAACCTGAACGTCGGCGAGGCGTGGTTCGGCATCCTCCAGACCCGCCAGTTCGTGGCCGGACGGGCGGCGATGGCGAGGGCCGTCGAGAACGACACCCTCCTCCGCGTCTGCCTCGCGTACACCGACCTGCTCCGGGCCGACGGGCGGCGGGCGGTCGCGGCCCGGAACCGGGACGAGGCCGCCGAGATCGCGCGGCTGACCGCCGCCTACGCGAAGGCGGGTCAGGGGCGGCAGGCCGACGCCGACCGGGCCGCGGTCGAACTCCGCCGCCGC
>JAYTSV010000071.1:0-2148 GCA_043745465.1 Fimbriiglobus sp. | reverse complement strand
CAGCTCGAACTTGTCGAACGGCCGCCAGCGGACCGCGACCTTGTCCTTGCCGACGTACTTCGCCGCCAGGTCGATGGCCTTGTCCGGCGGCAACGGGGTGTCGAACGCCGCGTCGCCGCTGAAGTCGAACGGCCCGGCGTGCAGCCACTTCCCGCCCAGGTCGGGCAGCCCCTGCGCGACGAGCGCCGCCCGCACCGTCGCGGTCCGCGTCGCCTTCTTGACGTACTCGGCTTGCGCCGCGGCGAACGGGACCGACCAGCCGAGAACGATCACCGCGACGATCCCACGCATGAGCGACACCACCGAAAGGGAGGACGGGCAGAGACGTGATTATGCCCGACGGCCCGGCGGGACGCAACCGTGGGTTACTGCAGCGTCAGCCCAAAGTCCTCGACGCACCCCTCGGCCGGCACCGTGTCTCCGCTCCGCAACGCCACGTCGTGGGCAGTGTGTCCACTCGCCAAACGGAACGACGACACGCAAAACGCCGGCGAGCCAAGAGCGTGAGCGACTGGAGGTGGTTCGATCTCCAGTCGCTGAAGCTCTTGGCTCGCCCACCGGCGAGGAATCCCCGGGTAACGCCCGACTTCGCGGACTGGCTCCTAGCGTTAAGCCGGAGGCGTTAAAGGCAGCCGTCGTGAAGCGTGAATGACCCCGAGGACTTGGACATCCGCCCCGCTCACGCGATAGAGGATGCGGTACGGGTATTCCAGGATTTCCCGGATGTCGGGGTCGCCGTACTCCGGCACCTCGGCCCCGAACCGGGGCGAGTCGGCCAACGCTTCCGTCCGGGTCACGACGCGGCTGGCCAAAACTCGGGCATAGCCGGGACTACTGCCGGCAAGGTAGTCGTGGATCGCCACGAGTTGCGCGGCCGCCGTCTCGGTCCAGGTGACGCTCACGACGGTAGCCCCAGTCGGCGGCGCACTTCCGCGACAGGGACGAACCGGCCGGCGCGGCAGTCGTCTAGCCCGGCCTCGACCGATTGGCGGACGTAGACCTGATACAGCACGTCGTCCCAGGTGGCGTCGTCGGGCAATTGCTCGACGAGTCGGCGGGCTTCGTCTCGGATAGTCGCGGTCGGCATCGGCAGTTCCTCGGAGCTTGCAGGTATCATACCCACAAGACGCCCCGCGCGGCACGCCCACTCGAAGAACAACCCGACGGCGACGAGCAGAATGACTGCTCGACGGAGTCTATTTGCACAAACACAAGGCTAGACGCACCGGGCCGAGTAGGGTTGGCGGTTGTACAACTTGCTGTCGTAGCACGGGGCACAACAGGGCAAGTGATTTGGGGGAGAGCATGACCGCGAGAACACGCGTTGGCACCTTGAGCACTCAGAGACGTACTCGACATTAACGATTTCCAGTAAATTATCCTGCAAGTAAACTGGCGGAATGCGGAACTTGCATTCGTTGAACGCGAACGAAGACTGGCGGTGTTCGACCTTGGCCTCGTCGGGACGAGTTGTCGCTAAAATCAGATTCTTCGTGTGCTTCGAGTTGTTAAGGACCACGGGCGGAATCAGGTCCGCGTCGCCGGTAATAATGCACTGTAGGTCATCAGGGGAATTCGCCAATGACTGGCCCAGCATGAAAGCGATTGACGTGCCCGCACACTTTTCTCGGTAGCTACCTGTATTGCCGATGAGCTTATCAAGCATCCACGGCTTGATAAGCACCCTGGATAGACATGCGTCGGAGTAACCCGCATCAACCGTGGACCTGATGAAGGAGTTGCGTGCGAAAATACCTTTCCGCGTTTGTTCTGTGTTTTCGTGAGTAAAACCGCGATTCCGCGTTTGTTCTATGTTTTCGTGAGTAAAATTGCGATGACGATTCGGCCAACTATCGAAATCTAGCGGCTCTGTAAATACAGACATAGATAGATTACGCTCACCGTATTCGGTGCGGTTTGCATCGTAAGCCATTGCGTGATCAAGGAGGATCATGTCGAGGCGGGTAAAGTCGAGTTGGACCGCCTGGTTGTCGTGTTCCATGTGATTGGCCAAGACCCCACGGGGGCGCAGATCTTGAACAGCCAGGAGTATGCGTTCACGCCCCTTGCGCTCTCGCGGGGGGGCTGGTAGTGTAGCCGTCGGATGACACCGCCCCCGCTGCCCGACGAACTCCTCGCCACGCTGCC
>JAYTSV010000070.1:0-7870 GCA_043745465.1 Fimbriiglobus sp. | reverse complement strand
GAAGAGAACAACCAGCCGCTGTACTTCCACCAGTTCGCCGACCGGGCCAAGGCCCACGGCCTGAAGTACCTCGGCGAGGCCCGCGTCGGCACGATGGTGACCGGCAACTTCGGCCCGGACATCGAGAAGACGCTGCGGATGCTCGCCACCGACCAGGTGCAGGCCGAACAGTACATGGACTTCTTGCGGAACCGCATGTTCCGCGAGACGCTCATCTGCCTCGACCGCGTCCAGCCGAACTGGGCCGTCAACCCCGAGAGCCTGCGGGTTCTCCACGTCGCCAGCGCGGCCAAGGCGGTCAACGCCGAGGGCGCGCCGCTGACCGACGTGCCGGTCAAGAACGAGGACACGGTGTCGTACAAGTCCCCCGCCGGCATGAGCATGGGCACCAACCGGCCGCTGTTGAAGGCGTGCATGCAGGTGCTGGCCGGCACCTACCCGGCGACCCTGCCGTTCGAGCAACTCCGCAAGCAGGCCCGCGAACTGATCGGCGGCGACCCGGCCGACCCGAAGCAGGCCGTCGAAGACATCCAGGTCATCGCCATCGGCCTGTTGAACTGCTACATGGGGTCGGACCTGGTCGAGCTGCACGGCATGCCGATCAACTTCGCCAAGCAGCCGGGCGACAAGCCGACCGCGACCCCGCTGGCCCGCCTCCAGGCCGGCAAGGCCCCGATGGTGACCAACCGCCGGCACGAGGTCGTCCGCCTGAACGACCTCGACCGGCACCTCGTGCCCCTGCTGGACGGCAAGAACGACAAGGCGGCGCTGGTCGAGAAGCTGACGACCATCGCCCAGACCGGGGCGCTGAACGTGCAGAAGGACGGGCTGACGATCTACGACGCCAAGGAGATTCACACGGCCCTCACGTCGATCATCGATCAGGCCGTCGCCAACGTCGCCCGCATGGCGCTGCTGGTGGCGTAACCCGGGCGTGCAGAATCGCAGAGCCAGCGAGAAAGCCGGTCGGGCTTTCTCGCTGGCTTTCTCCGCGCGCCGGAGCGAGAATGTCAGAAACCCCCGGTCGCTCGGTCGGGGGGTGCGGGTTCGGCGACAGAGGCGATGACCGATCGGCGGCTCCGCCGCAGGCGCGTTAGCCCGACGCGCTAGCGAGGGTCGAGGGGTCGAGGGGAATGCCGGCGGACATTGACGGTCCGGTCGTTGCCCGCGGTGAAGCTGCCGAACCGCACGGGATGGCCTCCAAGTGCCCTAGAAACACAAGCCGGGAGGGATTCCGCGATGACCAGTGTTCTCAACCGCAAGGCGTTCACGTTGATCGAGCTTTTGGTGGTGATCGGCATCATCGCCATTCTGATCGGTTTGCTCCTGCCGGCCGTCCAGCAGGTGCGTGAAGCAGCACTTCGCATGCAGAGTGCGAACAACATGAAGCAAATCATGCTAGCGGTCCACCAGCACGCCGACGGCCGGGGTGACGGCCGCTTCCCGTCGTACGATGGCAACCCGCGACTCGACCCGAACTCGCGGACGCCCAAGCTCCTCCTGGATTGGAACGTGCACGTGTCGGCCGGGTTCTACCTCGCCGACCCGGTCATCCCTTCGACGGTCCGCCTCAAGACCTTCGTCAGCCCGGCCGACCCGACGCTGGAGATGATTAACCCGACCGAGGGTGTCAGCAGTTACGCGGCCAACGCAGTTCTGTTCGTCCGCAACCCGCCGGTCGTGTCGGCTGCCCCGGACGGCCTGAGCAACACGATCGCCTTCGCCGAACACTATGCCAAGTGCGGCGACACTCGCTTCGACCAAAGTACATGGTTTAACCCGTTTCGTGCAACTTTCGCCGACCAAATGCAGGGTTCCGGCTCGATGGCTATGGAGCTACAATTCCGGCACGTCTACCCGCTGACAACGGGGAACCCGCCGCAAACCCGGCCGAGTCTGCCGGGCAAGACGTTTCAGGTCCGGCCGCGTTACCAGTTCGAGTACGTGCCGTTCCAGGACCCGTTCCAGCCGGGAAACTGCGACTACCGGATGCCGCAGACGCCGCACCCGGGCGGGATGCTCACCGCGCTGGGCGACGGCAGCGTCCGGACGGTGAAGCCGGGCGTCGCCCCGGACGTGTTCTGGGCGGCCGTCACCCCGGCCGGCGGCGAAGTCCCCGGCGACTGGTGACGCAGCCGGACCGTCGGCACCGCCGCAGGCGAGTCTTGTTAGCCCGACGCGCTAGCGAGGGTCGAGCGGTCGAGGGGAATGCCGGCAGACGTTGACGGTACGGTCGGGCGATTCTGCGACGCAACGACACCGCCGCCGGGGGACTCCCCGGCGGCGGTGTCGTTACGGTGAGTGTCGCTTACGCCCGGCGGCGGAGGCGGCGGGCCAGGCCGACGAGCGGCAGGCCGAGGCCGGCCAGCACGAGGGTCGTCGGCTCGGGCACGCCCGGGGGCGTCGTCGTCGGCGGGGTGATCACGCCCGGTGGCGTTCCGCCCGGCCCGACGGGGACGATCGTGCTCGTGATGTTGTTGTCGGACTTGCCGTCCGAGGTCCGCAGGGTGCCCGCCGTCAGGAACGAGTTGCCCTCGGCGTTGAACTTCGACAGCGCCCAGAAGTTGCCCAGGCCGATCTGCCCGGACTCGATCGTCGGGCCGCTGTACTTCCACGTCAGGTTGTCCAGGAGCGGGTCGTCTTGCGGGTTCAGGCGGTCCGGCGTCGGGCCGTTCTTGCTCACGCTCAGCGCCCACCCGGCCGGGGCCTCGGCGCTGCCCGCGACGTACCCGTTGAAGTCGTACACGGTGAAGAAGTTGCCGCTCTGCAGCTTCATGTCGGTCGGCAGGACGATCGCGTACGTCCACCGGAAGTTGCCGACTTCGGGGGTCACGGTCACGCTGATCGGGAGCAGGCCGGCGGCGGCACGTTGCCCGCCGAAGGCGGCGAGCAGCAGGCCCGCCGTGAGACTCAGGAGACGCTTCATGATGGGGGTCCTCGTCGGGAACGGGTCGGGTCAGGCCGGGGCGTCGCGTGGGGCTGACGACTCGGCTCGGTCTCGGGCAACTGCGGGGTATCCGGCGGAAACTTTTCCGTCAAGGTCAAGTTCGGGCCGGCTCAGGCCGGGGTCCGGCGGACGCGGCGGAGCAGGGCCACGCACGGCAGGCCGAGGCCGGCCAGGAGCAGCGTCGTCGGCTCGGGCACGCCCGGCGGGGCGGTCCCGCCGCTCGGCACCGGCACGTTCGTCGTGGTGATGTTCGTGTCCACCTTGCCGTCCGACGTGCGGTTGGTTTGCGCGGTGAAGAACGAGTCCGTCTTCAGGCCGAAGTCCGACACGGCCCAGAAGTTCCCCAGGCCCGTCTGCCCGGCGTCGATCGTCGGGCCGGTGTACTTGAAGCTCAGGTTCGGCACGGCCGGGTCGTCGATCGGCGTGACCAGGAGGGGCGTCGGGCCGACCTTGTCCGTGGTGAAGCTCCACCCGGTCGGGGCGACCACCGACCCGGCGGCGAGGCCCTTGAAGTCGTAGATCGTGAAGTAGTTGCCGCTCTGCAGTTGCGAGTCGGTCGGCAGCACGATCGCGTACGTCCAGCGGAACTTGCCCGATTCCGGCGTGACGGACACGCTGACGGGCAGCAGGCCGGCGGAGAGCGGCGCGGCGCTGCCCCCGAAGGCGGCGGCAGCAGTGGCGGCGGTTAACACCCAGGCCGCGAGGCGTTGTCGGAACATCGTCGAGTCCTCTAAACAGTCGGCAAAATCCCCCCGGACCGTCGGGCCGAAAGACCCCGGTCCATCGCGGTCCGGACTTTGCCCGCAATCCCCGGTCCTGTCAACGCCGACTTTCCGCGCGTTGCACCCGACCGGACCGCGGACTACGTTAACCCGGCCCGCACTCCCCTGGCTCAGGTCTTCCCAATGTCCCCGAATTGTCTGGTCACCGGCGGCGGCGGTTTCATCGGCTCGCACCTCGTGGACGGCCTCGTCGCCGCCGGCCACACCGTCCGCGTCCTCGACGACTTCAGCACCGGCGACCGCGGCAACCTGGCGCACCACGCGCCGGACCAAGTCGAAGTGATCGTCGGGAGCGTGACCGACCCGGACGCCGTAGCCCGGGCCGTCGCCGGGGTGCGGGTCGTCTACCACCTCGCCGCGATGGCCAGCGTGGCCAAGAGCCTCGAAGACCCCGTCGCCTGCCACGCGGTCTGCGCCACCGGCACGCTGAACGTCCTGAACGCGGCCCGGCTACACGGGGTCAAGCGAGTCGTCTACGCGGCCAGTTCGAGCGCCTACGGAATGGCGTCCGACCCGGCCGGCCAGGGCGAAGAGACGCCGCTGAACCCGCTGTCGCCTTATGCCGCGGCCAAGCTCGCCGGGGAGAACTACCTGGAAGCGTTCGCCGCGAGTTACGGCCTGGAAACCGTGCGGCTGCGGTTCTTCAACATCTTCGGCCCCCGCCAGCGCGCGGACAGTCCGTACTCCGGCGTCATCGCCATCTTCACGGGCCTGCTCACGGCCGGGAAAACCCCCGTCGTCCACGGCGACGGCCTGCAAGTCCGGGACTTCGTCGCCGTCGCCGACTGCGTCCAGGCGCTACTCAAGGCCGGCAGCACGCCCGGCGTCTCGGGCCAGGTCTTCAACGTTGGCACCGGCCGGGGCGTGACGGTCCTCGACTTGGTCGCGGCGCTCAACCGCGTCCTCGGCACCGCCATCGCGCCGAAGCACGGCGACGCCCGGACCGGCGACGTGCGCTTCTCGCTGGCCAAGATCGGCCGCATCCGCGCCGCCCTCGGGTACGACCCGGCGGTGACGTTTGAAGAGGGCCTTCGCCGCACGATCGCGTGGTACAAAACGCTGGGGTGAGCGGTTCGACGACGCGCCGGGTTTCAGGTCTCAACTGCCGGGCAATCAACTCTTTGGGGCCTGCTGCCTGCGGCGATCAACTCCTTGGAACCAGCTTACACGCGCGACAGGGTGCGGAACGCGCCGCTGGTTTCGAGGTACCAGGCGACGGTCTGGCGGAGGCCGTCCTCGAACGTCACCTTCGGGGCGTACCCGAGGTCGGTCATCGTCCGGTGGATGTCGGCCCGGGAGAACTTCACGTCGCCGGCGCGCGGGGCAGCGTAGGTCGGTTCGAGGTCGGTTTCGAGCACGGCGTTGAGCGCGGCCACGAGGTCGCGGACCGTCACGCTGCGGCCGGTGCCGACGTTGTACACGTTGCCGCTCACGTCCGGCACCTCGGCCGCGCGGCGCAGCGCCTGCACGGCGTTGGTCACGTAGGTGAAGTCGCGGCTCTGCAGGCCGTCGCCGTGGACCGTCGGCAGGTCGCCGCGGGCCATCACCGCCGCGAACAGGGCGATCACGCCGGAGTACGGGCTGTCGCTCCGCTGGCGGGGGCCGAAGATGTTGAAGAACCGCAGCCGCACGGTTTCCAGGCCGTAGGTCGCGGCGAACGCCTGCATGTACAGTTCGCCGGCCAGTTTGGCCGCAGCGTAGGGCGATTTGGCGGCCGGGAGTTGGTCCTCGCGTTGGCCACCGGGCTGGGTCGTCCCGCCGTAGGCGCTCGAACTCGCCGCGTACACGACCCGGCGGACGCCGACCTTGCGGGCCGCGTCGAGCAGGTTGAGCGTCCCCGTGACGCACGCGGCGTGGGTCGCCGCCGGGTTCTCGACGCTCCGGGCGACGCTGGCGAGCGCGGCTAAGTGGTAGACCACGCCCACGTCGCGGAGGGCCTTGGCCGTCGCCGCCGGGTCGGTGATCGAGCCTTCGACGACGTCCAGGGCGTTGCCGAAGCGGTTGAGGTGGCGGAGGTTCTGCCGCAGGCCGGTGCTGAAGTCGTCGAACACGCGGACGGCGTGCCCGGCGTGCAGGAGGGCTTCGACGAGGTGCGAGCCGATGAAGCCCGCCCCCCCCGTCACCAGAGAGAGTTCGGTCATGCCGCTGGCCCCGAGCGAGGGTGAATCCGCGAAGGCCGCGAGCATACCGCCCAGCCGCCGGCCGTGTCTACGCGAATCGGCGGGACGAACGATGGGGGAATTGTTCACCGCCCCGGCAGCCTGCGGACGATAGTCAAGCTGTCCCCACTGCGGAGGTTTGCCGATGCTGTCCCGCCGCTCGTTCGTCGTGCAGGCCGCCGCCGCGGTGGTCCTCGGGCCGGCCGCCACGGCGTTCGCGCAAGAGGCGAAGCCGGCGGCCAAACCGCTCGCCGTCCCGGCCAACCCGCCGGCCGCCTTCCTCGACGCCATCGACGCCAAGTTCCGCGACCCGGTGCGGAGCGTCATGCGCGCCCCGACCATCAGTGCCAAGCACGCCGAGGAGTCGTTCTTCGCCCAGCCGGCGATTTACGACTGGTTCCTCGACCACCCCGACCGCGCCTCGCTCGCCTGGCGGCGGCTCAACGTGCCGTGCGCCGAGATCGTCGATCGGGGTAGCGGGGAGTTCGTGTACAAGGACGATCAGGGCAGCGAGGTCACCTGGCGGGCGGTCGCCAAGTTCGCCGACGGCGTCGTCTGGTACGCGACCGGCAAGGTCAAGCCGGCGGCGGTCCTGCCCGTCGTCTCGATCAAGGCCGTGGCCATTTTGAAGTGCCCGCGGAAGGCGACCGGGGACACCGGCGAGGCGGCGACGTTCGACCCGGGCGCGACGATTTACATCCAGACCGACAGCAAGGCGACGGCCGCGATGTTGCGGATCGTCGGCCCGGCCGCGCCGCGCATGGCGGAGCAGGGCGCGGAGCAACTGCTCCTCTTCTTCTCCGGCCCCAGCCGGTACATTTTCGACCACCCCGAAGACGCCGCGAAGCTCCTCGCCCCGGCCCGCCGGTAAGCCATCGGGTGTGGGGCCTCAAGAAATATCTCGGACGTAGCCGTGGTAGAAGTCGCCCGTTTCGTCCGGCCATGTGGAACCCTTGAAACGACTCGACCTCGCCCGAAAGTTCCGGGCAAGGTCGTGAGGGTTACGCCGACTTCGGCCGACTTCGGAAGTTTTCGAGGGACGCTTCTTGCATGGGCGGCCCCGCAGGCATCGGCGTCGGGTGAACCTTGGCATTCGCCAGGATGCGGTCGAACTCGGTCGCCGCCGTGTCGTCCAGTTGGAGTTCTCGCAGCCCCAAAGCCGACGAAACTGTGGGCGGTGTCCAGTTGGCCAAATACTCGGTCGCTTCGACGACTCGCGCCCGGAGTTCATCGGAACCATCGACCGTATCGTGGTCCCGCTCCAGAAGTGCCGAACGCGTCGTGCTCAACCAGACGCTGAACGAGTCTCGGTGAAGCGCGTCGTCTTCCGCCGAGAACGGACTGAGACCGCGAAAAATCTTCTCGCGCCGCGACTGGTCCCGCCCCCGCAACAAGTGATAAACGGAAAGCCCGACCGCGATCATGTCCGCCCAGTCGGCGGACTGCATCGCGGCCCGGTGGTCGTCGTGCCACGACTCGACGTAGGCGTTCAATTGATTTTGCGACGCCGGCCGCGTGCGTTCGACTCGGTTCACGACCGTCTCCTTGCGGGACCGGGAGACGCGGTCTCGCCGCTCGCGTCATCCCTCGCCACCATTCTAGCGACAATGCGTGCACAGAGTACGACCTACCCCCCTGCCGGTAAGCCATCGGGTGTCGCAGCCGGGTCTCTCCGCGGCGCGGGGTTTTGCGTAAACAAGTGGTGCGCGGGAAGTTGCCCGACTGCGACACCCGACACCCGACACCCGAGACGCCATGCCCGACCCCCGCGACACGCCCTGGACCTACGAGCGCGCCGGCCTCGACCTGGCGAAGTACGCCGCGACGATGGCGGGGATTCAGCCGCTGCTCGCCCGCACCTGGGACGCGACCCGGGTCGTCCGGCCGCCGTTCCCGCCGCGGTCGGGGGGCAAGGGGTCGGGCGGGTTCGCGTCGCTGTTCGACTTCAACCCGGACGGCCGGTACACGCACCCGATCCTCGT
>JAYTSV010000069.1:0-29105 GCA_043745465.1 Fimbriiglobus sp. | reverse complement strand
ACGCCCTGCGGGGTGACGTACCGCGGCCCGTTCGGAATCAGGGTCGCACCGGGCGGGACCGGCTGGGGGTCGGTCGGGTAGGCCCGCGGGGGCATCGTCAGGGGCACGCCGCCGGGGACCGGTTGGGTCACGGGGGCGACCGGGCCGACGACCGTCGTGCCGGCGTAGCTGCCGTCGAGGGCCGAGTTCTGCACCCCGGCCGTCGGCGTGCCCGGCGGGCAGTAGTACGGCGACGACATCATGTTGCCGAACCCGCCCTGCGGTTCGGCAGCGCTGCCCTGGAGCTTGACGATGTCGTGGTAGCCCAGCGACAGTTTCTTCGTCTCGGCCCGCACGACCCGCGCCATGTCGGCCGGGGTGCGGATGATGGTCGGCGTGACGATGAAGACCAACTCGCGGCGACTCACGTCCTGGGTGCGATAGCGGAACAAAGACCCGACGTAGGGCAGGTCGCCCAGCACGGGAATTTTGTTCTCCTGCTTGTTGTCGGCCTTGCGGATCAGCCCGCCGATGACGGCCGTCTCGCCGTCGGACACGCCGACCGTCGTCTGGATCGTCTGGACGTCGATGGCCGTGGCCAGTGCCCCGCCGCCGAGGCTGATCTGCACGGGGCTGGCCGAGGAGATTTGCGGCTCGACTCGCATGATGACCCGGCCGTCCGGGTCGATCCGCGGCGTCACCCGCAGGACGATGCCGATGTCCTCGTAAGTGATGTTCTGCTGGCTGGCCCCCGTGCCCGCCAGAATCGCACCGCCCAGCAGCGGGAACTTCTGGCCGACCTGGAAGAAGCCCTGTTGGTTGTCCGTCAGTAGGAGTTGCGGGCGGCTGAGAATGTCGAAGCGGCCCTGGGTCTTGAGCGCCCGCACCAAAACGCTGACCGTGTCCGACGCGGCGGAGAAGACGAACCCGCCGACGCCGTTCTGCCCGGCGCGGCCGACGCCGAGGTTACCCAGCCCCTGGTAGCCGACCACCGTCCGCTGGTCCGGAATGACGGCGTTGGGCAGCGCCGCGGTCGTGTTGAAATTGTACCCCGGCGTCCCGGGCGAGCCCCCGGCCAGGAGCGTACTGCTGCGGGCGAACAGCACGGGGCTTTGCAGGCCGATCTCAACGCCGAACTCCTCCCGGTTCGACAACTGCACTTCGACGATCTCGACCGTTACGAACACCTGCGCCGGCTGCGCGTCGAGCCGGGCGATGAGTTGGGCGATGTCGTTGGCGATCTGCGGGGCGGCCGTCACGAGCACCTGGTTCGACACCGGCTCGGCGACCACCACGACGTTCCGTTGGAGCGTCTGAAAGGTCGCGCTGTACTGCGCGTTGACGAGGGTCGCCTGGTTGTTGATGAACGTCGTGATCGCCTGGGCGATGTCGGCCGCGGCGGCGTGGCGGATCTTGTACACCTGCGGCACGAGCGTCGGCGCGTCCACGTCTTCCAGGCGGGCGACGATGGCGTTGATCGTGTCCAGGTCGTTGCGGCTGCCGGCGACGATCAGCGTGTTCGTCCGCGAGTCCGAACTGATCCGCAGGTCGATCAGGTTGGCCCCCTCGGCCGGTGCCCCGGTCAGAGTCAGGAGCGGCCGGCTGGGGGTGGTCGTGTTGGCCTGGCCGCCGAACCCGCCGGCCCCGCCGCCGGCCTGGGCGGTCGCCGTACCGCTGCCGGTGAAGAGCCGGCGGACGAGGGTCTCGACGAGCACCGCGTCCGACTTTTTGAGCGGGAAGACGTTGACGAACGCCTTGGCCGCGCTGACCGTGTCGAGTTCCTTGATGAGGGCTTCGAGCAGGATCATCGTCTTTTCGGGCGCGGCGATGAGCAGGGCGTTGATGCGCACGTCCGAGACGATGTGAACGTCTTCGAGGAAGCCCGACTCGACCGCCTTGCCGTCGCGGCTGCTGAAGAACTTCAGGGTCGTCGTCTTGGTCGTCAGGCCGGTCGTGGCGTTGCCGGTGAGGGTGCCCGTGGCCCCCCCGCCGAGGCCGCCCGCCGCCCCGCCGCCGGCCCGATTCTGCTGGCCGCCGAGGCCGCCGGCCTGGCCACCGAGCGCGCCCTGACCGCCGGCGAGGCCGCCCCCGCCGACGTTGACGTTGCCGAAGCCGCCGGCCGCGGCCGTGCCGGTCGCGCCCTGGGTACTGGCGGACGCAGTCGTACTCGGGTTCACCACCGACGCGAACAGCGCCTGCTGGAGGACCGCGGCGACTTCGTCCGAGAAGGCGTTGTTGAGCTTGATGACCTTGAGCGTGTTGACCGCGGCCGACTCGCCGGTGTCGAGGAGCCGGACGATCGTGGCCACGTCGGCCTGGTCGGCCCGGCTGGCCTGGACGAAGACCGTGTTGTTGCTGGCGTTGGCGAACACGCGAATCTGGTTCTGGGCCAACTGCTCGCCGGGGTAGCGGCTGGCGAAGAAGGTCTGCAACTGCTGGGTGACGATCGCCGCGGAGGCCCGCTTGAGCATGTACGGCTGCGGGGTGTTGTCCTCGGCGTTCTTGCGGTCGAACTTCTTGATCGTCGCCATGATGTCCGCGATGCGGCTCTTGGGCGCGGCGACGAGGACCTGGTTGAAGCGCGGCAGGGGGAAGAGCAACAGCGACCCGGAGGTCTGCGGCTGCTGGTTCGCGCCGCCCCCGCCGATGCCGAACCCGGCCCCGCCGAACGGGAAGCCGCCGCCGCCCGCGCCGCCGCGGTTCTGCGCCGGCAGCACGAGCGTCGAGCCGGGGCCGACCTGGAGCCGCGAGTACAGTTGCGTCAGGATGGCGACGAGTTCGGTCGCGTCGCCCTGCTCCAGGGAGACGTACTCGATCTGGATTTCGCTCTGCTTGATGCTCTCCTTGAGGATCTCGATGAACTTGATGACCTCCTCGATGTCCTCTTTCGTGCGGCCCTTGATGATGACCGCGCCGAACTGCTCCAGCGGCGTGACGGTCACGTCGCCCGAGGGGACCGGCTGTTGGGCCATCGCACCAGGTGTGCCGAGGAGCGGCGGTTGCGCACCGGGCAGCGGGGCCGGCCGCTGCTGGGCCGCGGCCTGGCGGACCGCGTTGTCGATCGTCGGGCCGGGCCGCTGCGAGGTCGGCTCGCCGTCGAGTTCGGGGTCGTAGATCAGGGCCGAAGGGGCATCCATGCCCCGGTCGTCAAAAAAATCGCGCCCCCCGAGGTCGCGGTCGGAGCGGTTGTTGCCCCGCATCCCGCCGCCACCACCCCGGCCACCGCCCTGACCACCGCCCCCGCGGCCGCCGCCGAAGTTACCCTGCCCGCCGCCGAAGCCGCCCTGGCCGAACCCGCCCCCGCCGAAGCCGCCTTGACCGCCGCCGAAGCCGCCTTGACCGCCGCGGCCGCCGCCGAAGCCGCCTTGTTGGCCGCCGACGCCGCCGGCCGTGACGCCGCTACGGTTCTGCGGCGGCTTGCCCATGAGGGCGTCCACGGCGTCCGCGAGTTGCGACGGGCTGAGGCCCTGCACGGGGACGACCCGCACGACTTCGGCGCTCGACTTCGTCGCCTTGTCGAGTTCCTTGCAGAGCTTCTCGACCTCGGCCTGGACCTCGTCCGTGCAGAACAGGATGACGCGGTTGGTCGGCACGTCGTAGGACACCGACAGGGTCGAAGCCTGGGCCGGTTGCTGCGGCTGCTGACCGAACCCCGGGAAGCCGCCGAACTGCGGCTGTTGCGCGCCGCGGGCCGGGGTGGTCAGGTTGCGGAAGATCGTCTCGATCGTCGAGGCCACGTCGGCCGCCTTGGCGTACTGCAGGGCGATCGTGTGCGTCTTCGCCACGCCGCCCTCGGGCGGGCCGTCGTAGTCGATGGCCTTTTCGAGGAGCAGCCGGATCTGGTACAGGTCGGCCGGCTTCGCCTTGACGACGATCAGCGAGTTGCTGGTGTTGTCCGCGACGACGCGGATGCGGCCGGCCGACGGCGACGCCGGGGCGGTCGCGCCGATGCCGGCGAAGTTCCCCAGGATAGCGAGCGGGTTGAACCCGCCCCCGCCCCGGTTGCCCCCGCCGCCGCCCGCGGCCGGGCCGTTGAACACCTCGGTGATCTGCTTGGCGGCCGCGTCGGCGGCGATGTGCTTGAGGCGGATGACCTCGTAAATCTCGTCGCCCTTGGCCGTCATGAAGTAGCGGAGGAGTTGCGCCGCGCGGTCGAGCGCCTCGGGGTCTTCGCTGGCCAGGATGATCTTGTCCCCGGCGACGGTGATCGTCAGCGGCTTGCCGGCCTTCGGCGGGGTCGCCGGGTCGGCCGGGGTTTGGGCGCGGACGTACTGCGTGCCGGTCAGCGGCGGGAGAATCGACTTCTTCTCGCCCGGCGTCGGCACGACTTCGGGCTTCGGTTTGGGGGCCGGCGGGGCGGCGGGGTTGATGACCTCGACGGGATTCTTGCTGCCCAACTTGCGGAGCATTTCGGCGAGCGCCTGGGCCATCGCCGTCGGGCTGCCGCCCTCAATGGCGATGACGCGCATCCCGGTGACGTTACCGGTCGCGCCGACCCCGGGGTTCTCGCCGAGTGCCTTGATGAACTCCCTGGCGGCGGTGATCTGGTCGTCCGTGCCGCGGAGCAGAATGCCGGTGCCCTGGGCCTCGACGAACAGGGTGCCGGTGCCGCCGAGCGCCGCCTTGAGCGAGGCCGCGGTCTTCTCGATGTCCAGGAAGGTGAGGGTGACCAGCTCGGCGCGGGTGTTGGTCTTGGTCTCGTTCTGGGTCTTGAGGAAGGCGGCGACTTCGAGCAGGTCGGCCGGGTACCCGTACACGAGGACCTGGTTGTTCGCCGGGATCGGGGTGACCGTGACCTGCGAGTTCTCGAAGTTCTTCTTCAAGATGCCGGCGAGCGAGTCCGCGGTGCCCGACGGGACGTTGAACGACTGCAGCGCGGCGACCCCGCCGGTGACGCGCTCGGCGCGGCCCTTGGGTTCGGAGTCGATGTCCTTGATGATCTTGTCGGCCGCGGCGATCTTGTCGGCCGGGCCGGTGACCACGAGCATGTTCGTGTCGTCGAAAACGGCGATCTGCACGCTGCGGAAGCGCGGGTCGGCCGCCCCGCCGCCGCCGTTGCCGCGGTCCCGGCCGCCGCCGCGCGGGTCGAACTGCTGTTGCTGTTGGAAGAAGCCGCCGCCCGGCATGCCGGGGTTCGTGTTGGGGTTGGGCGACTCGATCTGCGTCGTCGAGTCCTTGAGGAGCTTGGCCAGTTGAATGGCGATGCGGGACGCGCGGTCGTACTTGCAGACGTGCTTGAAGGTGTCGCTGTCCCCGCCCTCGCCGAGTTCCTTCAGGTTCAGGATCAGCGTGCGGATGTTGCCGACCTTGTCCTCGACGACGAGGTTACTCGTGCCGAGCGCGTACACGTCGCCGAACACCGACAGCATCTTCTTGACTTGCGGGAGCACGTCCGCCGCCGCGATCGACTTCAGCGGAATCATGACGGACACGAACTCCGTCTTGCCCAACTTGGGCAGGTCGGCGACGGTCACGCGGCGGATGATGTCCTTGGGCAATTTTTCGTCGGCCGGGTAGATGCCGAACGACTGCTCGCGGCGGACGAGAATGTACTTCTCGCCGGCCAGGGCCTCGTTGTACAGGTCCACGATCTCGGGGACGGCCTTGTTCTCGACCTTGAGCGTCAGCGACTGGCTGGGCCGGAAGGTCGTGATGAGCCGCTGCCCGGAGACCTTTTCGAGCCAGGCGAAGGCCACGTCCCACGACGCCTTGTCGAAGGCGTTCGAGAACCGCTTCTCTTCGGCGACGGGCGCGGCTGGGGCCGAGGCGACCGGCAGGGCCGGCGGCTGGACGGCGATCACCGACCCGCCCAAGCCGGCCAGCAGGACCGCCGGCAACCACTGGCGGAGTCGCCACATCGGAACCCGAAGTGCCATGACTCGTCGGACGCGTGGAATCGCCATCGTGAAATCCCCCCGGGAAGACCGTTCGACCGCCCGGCGAGTTCGAGACTCGGGGCCGTTCCCCCCGGAACGCCCTCGACCGCTCGCCGGGTTCTGAGCCGCGTCTCTAGCGTTGATTATTGGCGACCGCAACACCGCGATGGGCCTTCTCCCGGCGATTTAATGTTTGCCGCGCTTGCCCCGGTAGCCAAAACGCCCGCAGAGCGCGGCGGCGCACACCCGGCCCGACTTCGATACGCACCGATTCGACGGGAACGCCCGGGCGTGAGCTAGAGTGAGCCGACACGAGTTCCGGGAAGCCGCGATGAACCAGATCGACGAGAAGTTGCAACTGCTCTACGCCCTCGGGAAGTACCGCGAGGTCGTCCGGCTCGCCCGAGAGGAACTCGGCCGCGAACCGCAGTGGGGCCGGGGGTACACCAACCTGGCGTGCGCGTACCTGAAACTCGGTGACCTGGATCGCGCACGCGAGGCGGCGCGGCAGGGCATCAAGCACGCCCCGAACGACGCCTGGGGGCACGACATTTTGTCCATGATCCTCGCGAAGAGCGGGGACCACGACGCGGCGCTGGCTGCCACTTCCGAGGCCTTGCGGCTCGGCCCGGACTGGGCCGGCAACTACCAAGCCCGGGCCTGGATTCAGAATTTGTTAGGCCGGTACGACGAAGCCTTGGCCACGGCCGACGACGGCCTGCGACTCGACCCCGAGTCCCGCCAACTCTTGTTGCAACGATCCTGGGCGCTCTACAAATCGGGCCGACTCGTCGAAGCGATGGACTGCTCGGCGGCCGGTCGGGCGAAGTACCCGCTGGAGTCGTCGTTCGCCAACATGATCGGCTGCTTGCGGACGGAGTTCGGCCGGACCTCGGGTCGGACTGCGGCCGCTCGCCACTTCCTATCCGCCGAAGCCGATCTCGTCGAAGCCGTCCGGCTCGCGCCGAACGACGCGGCCTACCATCGTGATCGACGCCTGAACGCCCTCGCGGCCGCCCGGGGCACATCGGATTGGTGGGCGGTCGCGGGGGCGGTAGTCCTGGCGACGTTCTTCGGCACGATAGCGTGGACGGGCGGGGTAATGCCACGGTTCGACACCGGCTTATGGGTCGCCGGCTGTATCCTGGCCAGCATGGTCGGCAGGACGGAGGAGGCCCGACTGACGGTGCCCCGCCTGCGCACGCCACTCCCCCGCGTCCCCCTCGACCGCGGCGAACACCTCCTCGGCCGCGCCATCTGGGCCGCCTTCGTCACGCTGATGGCCGGCGTGGCAGTCGCCACGCTGGTCAAGCTGTTGTCTTGACCGCTTCACGCCGGCAGCGGGCCGGGGTACGCCGCGACTTCGCGGACCATTTCGCCGGTGAGGACCGCTTCGAGGTCGCGCAAGGCCCGGGCCGCCGGCGCGCCGTCGAGGACGCGGTGGTCGAAGACGAGCCGGACGCTCGCCGTGCCGTCGGCCGCGACGGGGCCGTAGGTCAGGGTCGTCGTCAGGGGGCTGACGAGGTGTTCGAGGGTCGCCCCGAGGCCGGCCGTGACCGTCAGGCCGAACGTGCCGAAGTTCTTCGCCCGCGAGTGCCCGGACCGGTGGTAGCCCCAGCGGAACGCCCACGACCGGAGCGGCCACGGCAGCCGGGCGTAGCGCAGCAGCCGGCGGGCGTGCCGCAGGCCTTCGACCGGCTCCCGCTTGGCGGCCGTCAACACAGCTTGCAAAGTGGTGAGGGTGTGCTGGTCGGGGTTGCTCACGAAGGCGAAGAAGACGCACGGCGCGCCGGCGTACTCGCGCTCCACCGCCACGGACGCGACGCTCTGGTCGGCCTGGTACAGGTGCGGCCACGGCCAGCGCAGGTAGGCCCGGCGCAACTCCGGGTGCCCGGCGGCGACTCGGGCGTAGGCCTTGGCGAAGATCGCCGCCCACGACGGGGCCGACGCCAGGCCCGCACGCGCTTCGGCGAGGCCGCGCAGGCTCATCGTCCGCTCGATCGTCACCAGCGGGACGCCGGCACTCAATCGCATCACTTCAATGATGGCACGGCGGGCCGGCGTGAGCGCGACCCGCCGACCCGTGACCCGAGCCATGCGGACAACTCCAAGGGGTTGGCCCTACCTTACGACCTCCGGCCGTCCGGTGAGCTATCATGACGGCAGTCCGACGATCGGCCCAACCCGGCGAGTACCGCGATGCCCAGCGACGACCCCCTCGGCCCCCTCCGCGCCGCCCTCGACGTGTCGCCGCTCAACGTGCCGCTCCGCCTGCTCGTCGCCGACGGCCTGGCCGCGGCCGGGCGGTCCGACGAGGCGGAGGCGGTCTACAAGGACGGGCTGACCCGCACGCCCGGCGACGTGCCGTTGAAGCTCGGCCTGGCGACCGCCTACGCGAAGCAGGGCAAACTCTCCGCCGGCCTCGTCGTGTGCGAGGACGTGACCCGCCACGGCGGCCCGCCCGAGGCGCACCTGCTGCTGGCCCGCCTCCTCGCCCGCAGTGGCGAAGCCGACCGCGCCGCCGCCGCCTACCGGACGGCCGTCGAAGCGCGAGCCGACCTGGCCGACGAGGCGCTGGCGGAGGCGTTGAACGTCCACGCGGACGACGCCGACGACGACGGCTACCGCGAAGCCGTGCCGACCGAGGGGCCGGGGGACGACGCGCCGGCGACCGAGATCGAGCGGCCGAAGTTGAGCTTCGCGGACGTGGGCGGTATGGAGGCGGTCAAGGAGGAAATCCGCCTCAAGATCATTTACCCGCTCCAGCACGCCGACCTGTACAAGGCCTACGGTAAGGCGATCGGCGGCGGCGTCCTGCTGTACGGCCCGCCCGGGTGCGGCAAGACGCACCTGGCCCGGGCCACCGCCGGCGAGGTGAAGGCCGGGTTCATCAACGTCGGCCTGCACGACGTGCTCGACATGTGGGTCGGCAACAGCGAGAAGAAGCTCAACGGCATCTTCAAGCAGGCCCGCCGCAACGCCCCGTGCGTCCTGTTCTTCGACGAGGTGGACGCCCTCGCCGCCAGCCGGACGGACTTCCGCACGACCAACGCCCGGCACGTCATCAACCAGTTCCTGTCCGAACTCGACGGCGTCGATGCGTCGAACGAGGGCGTCCTGATCCTCGCGGCGACGAACGCGCCGTGGCACATGGACAGCGCGTTCCGCCGGCCCGGCCGGTTCGACCGCATCTTGTTCGTCCCCCCGCCGGACGCCGCCGCCCGGGCCTCGATCGTGCAGTTGCACCTCGCCGGCAAGCCGCAGGAGCAGGTCGATTTCACCGCCGTGGCCAAAGTGACCGCCGATTGCAGCGGCGCGGACCTGAAGGCGGTCGTCGATCGGGCCGTCGAGGGCAAGTTGAAGGAGGCGATGCGGACCGGCGTCCCGAAGCCGCTGACGACGAAAGACCTGACGCAAGCCGCCGGCGGGGTCAAGCCCTCGACCCGCGAGTGGCTGGCGGACGCGAAGAACTACGCGCTGTACAGCAACGACGGCGGCCAGTACGACGACCTGGCGGCGTTCCTGAAACTGCGATAACCCGGAGCCGAGCGTGGACAACCCGGGTGACATCGGTGAAAAAATCGACCTGCTGCTGGCAATGGGCAAGTTCCGCGAGGCGGAAAAGATGGCGGGCGAGGCCGTCGGCCGCGACCCGCAGTGGGCCGCCGGGTACACGAGCCTGGCGCGAGCCTACGCCGGCCTGGGCGACCTCGACCAGGCCCTGGAAGCAGCCCGCGACGGCGTCCGGTACGGCCCGAACGACTCCTGGGCGTACTACATTCTCGGGTTCGTCCAGGCCCGGCGCGGCGAGTTCGCCATTGCGCTCGCCACCAACTCCGAGGCGCTACGGTTCGACCCCTCCTCGGCCTGCGCTTTCACGGCCCGCGCCGATGTAATGAGTCGGTTGAGCCGCTACGACGAAGCCCTGGCCAGCGCCGACGCCGGCCTACGGCTCGAACCGACCAGTTGGCAACTGCTCCGCGAGCGTGCGTGGGCACTTTACCAACTCGACCGGGCCGCCGAAGCGCTCGCCTGCGTCACCGCCGCCCTAACGGTGGACCCCCTCCAGCCGGCGTTCCATTATTTGCTCGGGCTACTGCACGTGCAGCGTGGCCAGAGGGCGCTCGCGCCATGGTCCTTCCGCCACTTCGCCGCCGCTGACATGGCCCTCCGCGAGGCGTTGCGGCTCGACCCGACTGTGCAGACCATCCACGACATCCGACAGCTCAACGCCGTCTCGGCCGCCAAGGATGTCGAGTCGTGCTTCTGGTACGTCATTTTCCCGCTCATGACCGCGGCGGTCCTGGCTCCCCAGGGCGCGTTCCGTTTCGTCGTCGGGCCGCTCGTGTTGATCCTGATTTTCGGGGCTGCAGGGATTAGACAGAAGGCAGTCCTGTCCACAATGCCGAGCTTCGGCTTGCCGCTACCGCGACTACCGCTCACCGACTGGCAGCGTGTCGCCGGCCGGGCTTATTGGGCCTTGTTCGCGCTGGCTATGATTACGCCCGTAATCGTATTCGCGTGTTGGCTGATTCTCAGGATCCGCTGATCGAGCGAAACTTCGGCGAGGTAACCCGGACAGGATTCGCAACCGGCGCAAACTGCGGGGTTACTCAACGTGAACAATAATCCCCAGACGCATGATTTTTCAGGACTTGCGCGGAAATTCGGGAACTTTTGACGTTGGCGTTCGGAATGGACGACGTTATAGCACCACGACTTTGACAGGCCGACCGCAGATTTCGTCCCCCGCCGACTCGCCGACGGGGGACGAAAGACGACTGCTGGACGCTTGACACGGATGTCACGCTCGCCCCACTCGCGCGGTAGGTCCTATGCATCCGTCCCGCCGTGCCCCGTCGGCTTCGAGCCTGACCCGCCTCGCCGTCGAAACGCTCGAAGCCCGGGACGTGCCGAGCGTTTCGGTCCGCTTCGATTATTCCTACGACGCGACCGGGTTCTTCAACGACCCGGCCCGCCGGGCGGTCCTCGAACACGCCGCGGCGCAGATCGCCCCCCGGCTTCAGGATTCACTCGCGCCCATCGCCCCGAGTGGGGTGAACACCTGGCAAGCGCAATTCTACAACCCGGCGAACCGCACCACCGTCACGCTCAATAACCCCGTGATCCGGCAGGACGAGCTGGTCATCTACATCGGGGCCGCGCCCCTGGGCGGGTCCGAACTCGGCCTGACGACCTCCGGCGGGTACACGGCGACGGGGACGAAGGGCTGGCTCGACGTGGTGAAAGGCCGCGGCCAGGCCGGGGCGCTGGCGACCCCCAAGACCGACTTCGCCACCTGGGGCGGGATGATCACCTTCGACAACACGGCCAAGTGGAACGCCCCGGGCAGCGACCCGACGGCGAGCCAGTACGACTTCGAGAGCGTCGCCCTGCACGAGATGATGCACGTCTTCGGCTTCGGCCTCGGCGAACCGGCGTTCACCCGGAACATCGTCGGCGGCGTGTTCAGCGGCCCGGCGGTCGTGGCCGCGAACGGCGGGGTCGGGGTCCGCACCGAGGGCAGCCCGCCGGACCACTTCGCCCAGGGCACCAGCTACCGCGGGCAGGAAAGCCCCATGCAGCCGTCGCTGTCCCCCGGGAGCAAGCGGCACCTGACACCGCTCGAATACGGGGCACTCGCCGACATCGGCTGGGACGTGTCCGGGATGGTCGTCTCGCCCCCGGCCGTTTCCGCCGCCCCGCCGGCCGCGGCGGTCAACGCGTCGGCCCCGTCGGCATCGTCCCCCGTCGTCGCGGGGGCCGTCCCCGCGTCGAACGTCAAGTTCGCGGTCGGCACGGCGAACGCCGCCGTGGTCTACGGCCAGTTCGGCGAAGTCATCCGCACCATCGTGCCGTTCGGTGCGGGGTACACGGCCGGGGTGCGCGTGGCGACCGCCGACCTGACCGGCGACGGCACGCCCGATCTGATCGCCGCCACCGGCCCGGGCGTGGCCAACATGGTCAACGTTTACGACGGCCGGACGGGCAACCAGATCGCCTTCCTCCAGCCGTTCGAGAGTACCTTCACCGGCGGCCTCAACCTGGCCGTCGGGGACGTGACCGGCGACGGCCGGCCGGACCTGGTCGTCACCCCGGACCTGAGCGGCGGGCCGGTCGTGACGGTCTTCGACGGGGCGGCCCTCGCCCGCGGCCAGGCCGTGCAGGTGAACCGCTTCTTCGGCCTGGACGACCCGAACTTCCGCGGCGGCGTTCGGCCCACGCTGGGCGACCTGAACGGCGACGGCATTGCCGACCTGGCGCTCGCGGCCGGCTTCGGCGGCGGCCCGCGGGTGGCGCTGTTCGACGGCCGGTCGCTCGCCGCCGGCGGCAGTCCGGTCAAGCTCGTCGGGGACTTCTTCGCCTTCGAGACGGGCCTGCGGAACGGCGCGTACCTCGCCATCGCCGACCTGAACGGCGACGGTTTCGGCGACTTGATCGCCGGCGGCGGTCCGGGTGGCGCGCCGCGCGTCACCGCCTTCGACGGCCGGCGGCTGCTCCTCGGCACGCAATTTCCCGTCGCCAATTTCTTCGCCGGCAACATCGACGACCACAACGGCGTCCGCCTCGCCACCGCCGACCTGACTGGCGACGGCCGGCCGGAACTCCTCGCGGCCGTGGGCAATCAAGTTCTCGCCTACACCGCGCTCGACCTCGCCGCCGGCACGGCCCCGTCCCTGACCGTCACCGCCCCCGGCACCCCGCCGACCGCCGACTCGGTCCTCGCCGTCGGCTAGTCACCCACCGAACGCCGCCGCACCCGCGGCTTGCGCGCCGGCCCGAAAATCCCGCCGGCGGCGCGGACCGGCCGACCGCTGACCGCCGGCCAATCGGAATTGACGCGGCGGGGCGCTTGGGGTAGTTGTGGCGGCGTTCACGGACGAACCTCGCTCACGGCGGAGCCGCGATGACTCACCCGACGGCACTCCTTCTCGACTCGATCCGCGTCCGGTACGGCACCCGTCTGGCCGTCGATGGGGTGTCGCTGACCGTCAACCGCGGCGAGATCGTCGGGCTACTCGGCCCCAACGGCTCCGGCAAAAGCACCACGCTGGCCGCCGCCGCCGGCATCATCGACCCGTTCGAGGGGACCGTCAGCATCGACGGCGTCCGCCGCGACCAGTCGGCCAACCGGTACGCCCACCGCGTCGGTTTCGTGCCCCAAGAACCGGCCCTGTACGACGACCTGAGCGCCGAGGCCAACCTGCAGTTCTTCGGCCGGCTGTACGGGCTGCACGGCCTGACCCTGCGCGACCGCGTCAACGACGCCCTGTTCCGCGCCCGCCTCGACGACCGCAAGACGGCCCGCGTCTCGACCTTCTCCGGCGGGATGAAACAGCGGCTCAACCTGGCCGTGGCCCTCTTGCACGAGCCGGCCGTGATCCTGCTCGACGAGCCGACGGCGGCCCTCGACCCGGTCAGCCGGGACAACCTGTTCGCGGTGCTGTACGACCTGCGCGAGCAGGGCCACGCCATCCTGTTGACGACGCACCACCTCGACGAGGCCGAGCACGGCTGCGACCGCATCGCCGTCCTCGAAGCCGGCAAGCTCGTCGCCTGCGGCAAGCCGTGGGACTTGATCCGCGCGCAGCCGCCCGGCCGCGCCGTCCTGTACGGCCACAGCCGCGAGGTGCTGCCCAAGTTCTTCCAGAAGGGCCTCAAAAAGCGGGTCGGCCCGGCGGTCGAGCTGGAGTTCACCGGTCGCCGGGTGCGCATCGCCGCCGCGACCCAGGAGGCCCTCGGCAAGGCACTGGCGATCGTGCTGAGCGACGGCGTCCGCCTCGAAACCTTCCGCACCCCGCCCGGCCGCCTGGAGCACCTGGTCCGCGGCGAGCCGACCCCGGCCGCCGTGCCGGAACCGGTGCCGCACTCGGCGGAGGCCCCGCACTCATGACCGATGCCCTGCGGCTCATTTTTACGCTCGCCGCGAAGGACTGGCACCTGTTCTGGGCCGACCGCCGCGCCGCGCTCCTGGGCTTCGCCGTGCCGATCGTCCTGGCGTCGGGCTTCGGCCTGATCTTCCACAACGGGCCGACGGTCGGCGGTGCCCCGAAGCTGCCGCTCGTGATCGTCGTACACGACCCCGGGCCGTTCACGCGAGCCGTCGTCGAGCAACTCCTCACGAGTCCGCGCGTCGAAGCCGAAGTCGTGACGCTCGAAGACGCCCAGCGGCGCGTCGGGGACCGCCGGCCGGGCGTGGCGGTGATTTTCCCGCTCGGGTTCGAGAAACTGGCCGCCTGGACGCCGGGGGTGGCGAAGGCCCGGCCGCGCGTCGAGATTTCGCACCACCCGCTCGCCGCGAGCGAAGGCCAGTGGGCCGAGGGGGTCGTGTCCGAGGCCGTGATGAAGCGGCTGGCCCGCGAGAAGATGGCCCCGATCGCGGCGTTCACCAAGGCCGAGTTCGCCGACGAGGCGCTGACGATCCCGTTCGTCGTCGAGACGACGACCGTCACCGGCTCCGCGCAAGAGCACTTCAACGCCTACACGCACAGCTTCTGCGGCATGACCCTGCAATACCTACTGTTCTGGGGCATGGAGAGCGGCCTGGTGCTGCTCCGCGAGCGGCGGCAAAGCCTCTGGCTGCGGATGCGCTCGGCCCCCGTGCCCCTCTGGGCGGTCCTCGTGGCCAAGGCGACTTCGACCGCGGCGATTGCGGTGCTGCAAGTGCTCACGACCTTCGCCTTCGGCTACGTCGTGTTCGGCGTCACCATCGACGGCAGTGTCGTCGGCTTCATACTCTTGGCCTTCGGGGCGGGGCTACTCGCCGCGGCAACGGGCTTACTCGTCGCGGCCGTCGGCGGCACCGAGGCCCGCGCCCGCAGCGTCTGCATCCTGGCCATCCTGGGCGTGTCGATGCTCGGTGGCCTGTGGCTGCCGTCGTTCGTGCTGCCCGGCTGGGCGCGCGACCTGGCCCTGGCCCTGCCGACGACCTGGGCCATGCGCGGCCTCGACGGCGTCACCTGGCAGGGCCGCGGCCTGGTCGAAGTCTTGCCGAACGTCGGCGTCGTGTCGGGCTTCACGGCGGTCTTCTTGATGATTGCGGTGGCGCGATTCGTAACCTCCGAGGCACGCCGTCGGCGTGGATGGGCATGACCCCGAAATCCTGGCTCACAACGCTCAGTGTCGTCACCCTGTCACTCACGCTGGGCGGCGTCGCCTGCTCGCAGGTGCCGCCCGCCGCCCCGGTTGCCGCCGCCGTCGCCGAGGCCAAGCCGGTCGAGTTGGTCGTCGAAGACCAGTTCGCCCGCCGGCAGGACCTGGCCGCCCACCGCGGCGACGTGGTCGTCCTCGTCTACGGCGACCGCAAGGGCATGGACAGTTGCAAGGAACTCGGCGCGAAGCTACACGTCGTCTTCCACCCGACGGCCGCCGACCAGACGCCCGAGAAGGCCCGCAAGGCCCCGGTGATCGCGCTCGAAGGCCTGGCCGCCGGCACCCGGTCGCCGGACGCGCTCATCCTCCCGGTCGCCGCGGCCGGCAACATCCCCGGCGTCGTCAAGGACATCATCCGGTCGCAGATCAAGAAGGCGTCCCCCGACGTGCCGGTCTGGCTCGACTTCACCGGCGTGATGGAAAAGCAGTTCGGCATGCGGGCCGGCGAGCCGAACATCGTCGTCTTCGACGGCGTCGGCCGACTCCGCCTGAAGGTGAACGGCGCGCCCGACCAGGCGACGACCGACAAGCTGTTGCAAACCATCCAGAACCTCCGCGCCGAAGCCGCCGGCCTGGCGAAGGCTCCCTAGTGTGAGTACGACAGAAAAGAAAGTGAACTACTGAGCTATCACTCGTGTGCGTCAGATGATCCAATGTGTCAGCTTCGTTACCCGATTGACGCATTGAAAGCCAGATTATTCATGACACAAAAAGACATCGTCTTCTTGCCTCAACCCACTACACCCGCTCCGATGGAATTCCGCTTCGCACTTGGGACAGCTTGTCGACACTCGAAACCAGTGATCGTGGACTGCCGGCAATCAGTCCTATCAGTGGGAACGGTGGTTTTAATCGGCATCGGCAATCGACTGTTTGCCGCAACGGCCAAGCATTGCCTCGAGCACGCACCTTCACTTTTGTTGAGCAAACACTTTCAAGTACCCTGCCTACCTTACCCAGCACTGGCAGTTGGGTATGCCGAGAACAGAGACATCGGTTACATCGAGATTGCAAATGATCCTGAACTGCTCCGTCTGACTTTGGACAACCTCTGCGATCAACTTCCTCCGGTGCCTGCAAACCCAGAAATGTACGCCGGCCCGTATTTTTTTATCGTCGGTTATCCGGCCTCGGCATTCACGAAAGTGGCTGGGGTTAATGGGGTGTGGGTGAAAAATTTCAGCACGTTCCCGTGCCGAGTGTCGAGAGACGAATACGTCTGTCACTACCCGGTGTCATTGACCCACTTTTCGGAGGAAAGTAGCGAGTGCGAGGCCGAGACTGTGGAAGGGACTCCTCACGGTTACAGCGGCGGGGGGGTGTGGTCATTGCACGAGGGAATGCCCGGTCAGCTAACGATCCCAAGTGAACTCATCCGTTTACACGCGATTCAGACGCAGTGGGACCCGAGTATGCGGACCGTCAAGTCCATCCCGATCAGCCGATGGCTCGAACTCGTTTACCGGAAATATCCTGACCTCAGAGAGTTAATTGCAAGTTCTTTCCCCTCCGTTGCAGAGCACGATTGATCCGGCAAGCCCCGGATTTGGCACCAACTGACAGGTAGTTGCTACACTTCCGGCATGATCCCCGCCGACTTCGCCGCCAACGCCCGCCGCGCCCTGCTCGACGCCCGGACCGACGCCGGCCACTGGGTCGGCGAACTCTCGGCCAGCGCCCTTTCGACGGCAACCGCCCTGTTCACGCTGTGGCGGCACCAACTCGCCACGGGTACGAATCACCGCGGCCGCATCGACGATGGGCTGGCGTGGCTCGCGGCGACGCAGAACGCAGACGGCGGCTTCGGCGACACCGTCAAGAGCGTCAGTAACGTCAGCACCACGGCGCTGTGCTGGGCCGCGTTCGCCGCCGACGACTCGGGCCGACACGCCGCCGTCGAGAGTCGCGCCGGCGAGTGGCTGACGCGCCACGCCGGCAGTCTCGACGCGACGCCGCTGAGTGCCGCCATCGTCAAAATCTACGGCAAGGACCGCACCTTCTCCGTGCCGATCCTGACGATGCTGGCCGTCGCCGGCAAGCTCGGCCCCGACGGCTGGCGGCGCGTCCCGCAACTGCCGTTTGAACTCGCGGCGTGCCCGTTCTGGGTGTTCCAGTGGGTGCGACTGCCGGTCGTCAGTTACGCGCTCCCGGCGCTGATCGCCATCGGCCGCGTCCGCCACCATCATCGGCCGACGCGCGTCCTGCCGTGGCGCTGGTTGCGCAACGCCGTCGCCGCGAAAACGCTTCGCAAGTTGCGCGAGATTCAGCCAACGACGGGCGGCTACCTCGAAGCGACGCCGCTGACCAGCTTCGTCGGCATGGCCCTGATCGACGCGGGGTTGGCGACGCACGAGGTCGTCACCGAAGGGGTGCGCTTCCTCGAAGCCAGCCAGCGGCCCGACGGCAGTTGGCCGATCGACACCAACCTCTCGACCTGGGCCACGACGCTCAGCGTCAACGCCCTGCCACCGGACGCGCTAACGGCCGCGGAGCGTGCGAAGGTGCGCGACTGGCTGCTCGGCCAGCAGTACCGCGCGACGCACCCGTACACCCACGCCGCGGCCGGCGGTTGGGCCTGGACGCCCCTGCCCGGCGGCGTCCCCGACGCCGACGACACCGCCGGCGCGCTGCTGGCGTTGTACCGCCTCGGCGACTCCGACGAGCGCGCGACTGGGGCCGCGACACTGGGGTGTCAGTGGCTCATCAACTTACAGAACCGCGACGGCGGTATCCCGACGTTCTGTCGCGGCTGGACCGGCCTTCCGTTCGACCGCAGTAGCAATGACCTCACGGCCCACACCATCTTGGTCTGGGCAGCTTGGACGCATCAACTCCCACCGAGCTTGGAGAAGCGACTCAGTTGGCTGGCGCTCAAAGGAATTGTTTACCTCTACGACACCCAGCAGCCGGACGGCTCGTGGGCACCGCTGTGGTTCGGCAACCAGCACTCACCGGACCCCGCCGACATCCACAACCTCACCTACGGCACCAGCCGCGTGCTGCGGTTGCGCTCGACGGCCTGGCCCAAGGTCGTCCCCGAGTTCGCCGCGGCGCTCGGCCGTGCGCAAGCGTGGCTGGAGGCGAACCAGAACCCCGACGGCGGCTGGGGCGGGCGACTCGGCACGCCGTCCACGATTGAGGAAACGGCGCTGGCCTGCGAGGCGTGGCCCAACGATCGCGGCATGGCGTGGTTAGTCGCGGCCACGAAGAACGGCACGCACTTCCCGCCGTCGCCGATCGGCTTCTACTTCGCCAACCTGTGGTACTTCGAGGCGCTGTACCCGATCATCTACGTCAACGCCGCGATCACCGCCGCGAGCACCTCGGCGTCGTCCGGGTAGTCGGTCGGCAGTAGCACGCGCAGGGGGATCGGCACCTCATCGAGGCGGTACGCGGTGCCGGGCCGGTGGATGCCGTAGACGGCCGTCGTGAACTTGACCGTCGGGGTGAAACTCGCCTCGCGGCCAGGGGAGTCGAGTAGGACCGTCGGGATGCTTTTCAGGGCGGCCGTGGCCGCGGCGTCGAAGCCGGTGACGGTCTCGCTGCCGACGACGAGGCACGCATCGACCTCGCGGCGGGCGAGCATGTCCGGGCCGGTGAACTCGCCGGGGTTGTAGCGCGGATAGCCGCGGGCGAAGTTGACGCCGAACGGGTAGCCGGTCTGCCACGTCAGCACCGAGTCGGCCCCCGCCACGTCGCCGTAGCGGCGCATCCGCCGGGCGTAGAAGCGCGTGTGGTCGTTCAAGTCCGTGACCAGTTGCAACAGTGCTTCGACGTTGCGGTGCCCGAGTCGGCCGCGCGTCAAACTGGTGCCGAAGAAGACGATGCCGAACTTCGCCGCCGTCATCACCCCGGCGAGTTCGCGCAGCTCCGGCGGCGCAAGTACCGGCAGGCCGCGCACGAGGAGGCGCAGGCGGTGCAGGGCATCGGCGTCGGTGCCTTCGGGGACGTGCCAGAAGCGGTCGGCGATCTTGGCCGTGTCCGTCGGGTGACTATCGACGACGTGGATTCGCCGCGGCACGCCGTGGACGAGGCCCGGCGGGGCGTACCGTTCGAGGTGCCGCGGGTGCGTGTTGACGGGGTCGCTGCCCCAGAACAGGACGAGGTCGGCCCGCTGCTTCACTTCGCCGAGAGTACACGTCGATTCGCCGACCTGTTGCAGCGCCACAATGCTCGGGGCGTGGCCGGTGCTGGCGGTCGTGTCGATGGTCGCGCCGAGTCGGTCGGCGAGCGCGGTCGCCGTGCGTTGGCCTTCGGTCGTGCTGCGCGACAGGCCGTAAATCAGCGGCGACTTGGCGGCTTGCAGTATCTCGGCGGCGCGGGCGACGGCCGCGGCGAACGGCACCGACACGCCGTCGATCAGGCACGGCGCGGGCCGGGCGTCCTGCTCGGCGAACCACGGCACGGCCAGCCGGCAGGCGTTCTCGGCGCGGACCACCCGGCCGCCGGCGACGGTCACGCGCAGGTCGTCGCACACGCAGCCGCACACAGTACAGGCCACGTCGTCGTGAGTTCGCTCGTCTTCCATACGGGTGAGCGTAGCAACTCGGGGCGACCTGGGGGGCCGGGCTGCTATAATCAGGCTTTGAGTCGTCACACTGCGGGGTCTCGCGCTGGCCATGAAGATCGTGAATTACCCCCACCCCGCGCTGCGGGTCAAAGCCAAGCCGGTCGCCACCATCGACAAGGACGTCGCGCTCGCCGCCGGGCGGATGCTCGAACTCATGTACCGGCACGAGGGCCTCGGCCTCGCGGCCCAACAGGTCGGCCTCGACTACCAGATGATCGTCATCAATTTCGCCGGGGACGCCTTGCGGAAGGAGCACGAGGTGGTCGCCATCAACCCGGTGATCCTGGACGCCAAGGGGGCGTCGAAGGACCGCGAGGGCTGCCTGAGCTTCCCGAATTTGTACCAGGACATCCGCCGGGCGAAGACGGTGCGCGTGCAGGCTTACGGCCTCGACGGCAAGCCGTTCGAGATGACCTGTGCCGACTTGCCGGCCCGCGTCTGGCAGCACGAAATCGACCACCTGCAGGGGACGCTCTTCATCGACAAAATGGGGCCGCTCGCCCGCATGGGCAGCAAGAAGTACCTCGAAGGGTTCATCCTGGACTTCGAGGACGCGGTCAAGAAGGGCACGATCCCGCCCGGCACGGAGATGAAACTGTAGCCATGCGAATCGTCGTGATGGGGACCGGCACCTTCGCCGAACCGACCTTCCAGGCCCTGCTCAACGCCGGCGAAAACGTCGTCGGCCTGGTCACGCAACCGGACCGCGACGGCGGGCAGAAGCGCGGTTCGACTCGGCAGACCGGCGTCGGCATGGCGGTCCTCGCCGCGGCCCACGGCATTCCCGTGATCCAGCCCGAGAGCATCAACACCCCGGAAGGCGTTGCCGCGCTCCAGGCATTCGCCCCGGACCTGCTCGTCGTCGCAGCCTACGGGCAAATCTTGAAGCCCGACGTGATCGCGGCCCCGACGATGGGGGCGATCAACGTCCACGCCTCGCTGCTGCCGAAGTACCGCGGCGCGTCGCCGATCGCCCACGCCATCCTGAACGGCGAGACGGTCACCGGCGTCACGATCATCCGCATCACTTTGGGCCTCGACGCCGGCGACATGCTCGCCCGCCTCGAAGTCCCGATCCCGCCGCGCACCACCACCGGCGCGATGGAGGCGACCCTCGGCCCCGTCGGTGCCAATCTCTGCCAGGGCGTCATCGCGCAACTGAAGACCGGCACGCTCACCGGGACCAAGCAGGACCAGGCGCTCGTGACGCGCGCCCCGAAGTTCACCAAGGAGATGGGCGCGATCGACTGGGCACAGCCGGCGGAGCGCGTCGTCAACCACGTCTACGCCATGCAACCCTGGCCGACGGCGTACACGTTCTTCCATACTCGGACCAAAGAACCCGTCCGCCTAATCGTGACGGAAGCCGAAGTTCACATCGACGAGGCCGTCACGCCGCCCGGACAGTTATGCTTGGGCAAGTTCGTGTCGGTCGGCTGCAGAGGCGGCCACGTTCGAGTGCTCAAAGTCCAACCGGCGGGTAGGAAGCCGATGGGCGTAAACGATTTCCTCAACGGTATCCAGTTCTCCGGCGGCCACTTCGGCCCGGAAGGAACGTCTTGACCACCGCCCGTTCGCTTGCTTTGGACTTACTCGGAGCCGCCCGCGAGCGCCAGGGGTTCGTCGGCGACCTGCTCGACGACGCGCTGGCCGACAGCGAGCTGACGCCGCAGGACCGCCGGTTTCTCACACACCTCGTCTTCGGCGTCAGCCGGCGGCACGGCACCCTGGACACGCTGCTCGCGCCCTTCTGTCAGCGGCCGTTGCACAACGTCGAGCCGGTGCTGCTCGACATCCTGCGGCTCGGCGCGTACCAACTCGTCTTCCTGACGCAGGTGCCGGCGCACGCCGCGGTCCACGAGTCGGTCGAACTGGCGGTCCACGCCGGCAAGCCGGGGGCGAAGGGGTTCGTCAACGGGGTGCTGCGCCGCATCGCCGAGACGGTGACGAACGACTTCAGCCAGTACGCCGCGGCCGACGCCGTGCCGATCGACGGCAACCGCTACCGCAAGCTGACCCGCGCCATCCTGCCCGACCCGCGGCGCGAGACGGCCGACTACCTCGTCGAGGCGTTCAGTTGGCCGGGCTGGCTGGCCCGCCGCTGGCTCGACCGGTTCGGCGGCGACGAGTGCTTCCGCCTGGCGTTCTACTTCCAGTCGCCGCCGCCGACCTGGCTGCGCGTCAACCCGCTCAAGATGCCGCGCAGCGACTACGCCTTGCTCCTCGCGGCGGTCGCCATCGACAGCGAGACCGGCGACCACCCGCAGGCGTTGCGGCTGCTCGACAGCGTACCGATCCGCGCCTTGCCGGGCTACGCCGAGGGCGAGTTCGCCGTGCAAGACCACTCGTCGATGCTCGTGGCGTCCGCGTTGAACGTGCGGCCGGGAATGCGCGTGCTCGACCTGTGCGCGGCCCCCGGCGGCAAGACGACGCACCTCGCGGAACTGATGCAGGACCGCGGCACCATCGTCGCCTGCGACATCGACGCCGACCGCCTCACGACGGTGACGACTCTCGCCGCGCGGCTCGGGCTGACGTGCATCGAGACCGCACTGCTGGCCGACGGCAGCGACGCCCCGGCCGGCCCGTTCGACGCGGCCCTGGTGGACGCGCCGTGCTCGAACACGGGCGTACTCGGCCGCCGGCCCGAAGTCCGGCGGCGGCTGCAACCGAACGAGTTCGAGCACCTGATCCGCCTGCAAACGCAGCTGCTGCGAACCGCCCTCGACCGCGTCAAGCCCGGCGGGGCCGTCGTCTACTCGACGTGCAGCATCGAGTTCGACGAGAACCGTGGGCTGGTCAACGCGGTCCTCCAGGCCGACCCGACGCTGATTCTCGACGCCGACCACATCGCGATCCCCGGCCGGCCGTCCGACGGCGGCTACTGGGCGCGGCTCCGCAAGGCGTAGCCCGGCCTTCGGCCCCGCCGCAGGCGACTCTTGGCGAGCGGCCCACGTGAGTGGGCTGTTCCCCCCTGGAATGCGCGGGGTGTCCACCGGCGAGCGCCAAAAACTTCCGCCCGGGCTGTTCCTCCCCGTTCCGGGTTGGAACAGCCCACTCACGTGGGCCGCTCGCCAAGAGTCGCCTGCGGCGGAGCCGAAAACAACGGGTCATCGGAGTTCGGGTAGGCCCAGCGGAATCGCCCGACGCGACGTAAAAAGGGCCGCCAGGGACATCCCGGCGGCCTTTTGCGTTGACGGCGAACGGACTACCCCACGAACACGCCGATCGACTGGCCGGGGAGATCCTCGAACTGCCACAGGGGACTCGGCACGACGTTGCTCAGGATTTGGTTGGCCGTGTAGCTCGTGACGATCGTGCCGCTGCCGGCCCCCGACCCGGTGACCACGTCGGCGGGGGCACCGTCGGCGGGGTTGAGCTTCTTCATGGTGACGCGGACGCCGCCGGTGGCGGTCGGGTCGCCGGCGAAGAAGTTGCCGATCTGCACCTGCGGGACGATGTCCAGGTTGGGGAACGGGGCGGCCAGGATGACCTGCTTGCCGCTGACGACCCGGACGCGGGGGCCGCCGCCGGGGCCGGCCCCGAAGGCGAGGTCGCCGAACCCGTCGCCGTTCACGTCGCCGCCGGCGACGTAGGCCCCGTTCCGCAACTCCGGCTCGAAGGCGAAGAAGTCGGCCACGAGCCGGGTCGGGGTTTGCGTCCCGGTGAGGACCGACTTGCCGTCGAAGATGGCCACCCGCGGCCCGCCGCCGATGCCGGCCGCGACGACGAGGTCGTTCGTCCCGTCCCCGTTCACGTCCGTCAGAGTGGCCCGGACGCCGCCGCGGAAGTTCTTGTCGTCGATGGCGAAGTAGTCCGAGAGCGTGCCGAACGTCTTGCCGTCGATGATGCGGACCCGCGGGCCGCCGCCGTTGTCGGGGGACAGCACGATGTCGTCGAACCCGTCGTTGTTCAGGTCGCCGGTGGCGACGAACACCCCGCCGGTGAACGACGCCTCGAACGGGGCGATCCGCTGCGTCACCTGGCCGGTCGCCAGGTCGTAGACGCGGACGTCCGAGGTCAGGCCGGCACCCGGGGCGGTGACGACGCGCGGGCCGGACGGCGTCCGCAGAATGGCGACCCGCACGCCGCCGAGGAAGCTGGGGTCGTAGGGCGCGAACTCGTTGCGGAGGGAGCCGTCCGGGTTCAGCACTCGGACCAGGCTGGGCACGCCGGCGTCGGTGCCGACGGCCGTCAGGTTCGACAGCGACAGCGGCGACAGGCTGCCCGGATCGACGACGCCCGGGGGGGCGGCGGCGACCGCGAGGTTGCCCAGCGTCCCGGCGATCGTGCCGTCGGTCGTGTCGGTCGCGGTCACCGACTGCGTGCCCGCCGTGCGGAAAGTCACGGTCCCGGTGCCGACGCCGTTGGTCAGCGTCACCGGGCTGGTGATGACGGCCTTGGGGTCCGAACTGGTGACGGCGACCTGGCCCTTGTACCCGCTGGCGAAATTACCGAACGGGTCGTAAGCGGTGATCGTGAAGGTCGCCGCCGTCAGGGCGGTGATCGGGTCGGGGAAGTTCGTGAGCTTGAAGGTCGCCGCGGCCGACGCGACGACCGCGATGTTCACTTGAGTGCCGGTCAGCGCGGCGTTCCCGGAGATCGTGCCGGTGATCGACTGCAGGCCGGCCGTGCGGAGGACGAACCCACTGCCGAAGGACTTGCGGCCGTTGTCGGCGGGCACGAACGCGTACGCCGACGGGACGGTCCCCTGGGCGTCGCTGGTGCTGAACTGCACCGTGCCGGTGAAGTTCGACACCGGGTTCCCGAAGGCGTCCGCCGCGGACACGGTCAGGCCGGTGTTCAGCCCGGCCACGACCGGGGTCGGGTAGCCGGCCACGGTCAGGCGGCTCAACGCCCCCGCCGTGACGGTGATGTTGTTCTGCGTCCCGGTCAGGCCCGGGGACACGATGTCGGTCGCGCTGATCGACTGCACGCCGGCCGTCTTGAGCGACGCGGCGAAGGTCTTCGTCCCGGCGTCGGCCGGGGTGAAGGTGTAGCTGATCGGCAGGCCCTTGTTCGGCCCGACTTGCGGGTCGGAACTGCCGAACAGCACGGTGCCGGTGTAGTTCGTCGTCAGGTTGCCGAACCGGTCGCGGGCGGTCACGCTGAACGGGTTGGCGCTGCCGGCCGCGACCGGGCTGGGGTAGCCGACGAGGGCGAGGGTCGCGGCCGCGTCGGCCGTGACGAGGATGCCACTCTGCGTCCCGGCGATGGTGGCCGTCGCCGTGTCGGTCGCGGTGATCGACTGGAGGCCGGCCGTCTTGAGCGTCCCGCCGTTGACGAAGGCGTGGACGCCGTTGTCCCCGGCGACGAACGTGTAACTCGCCGGCAGGCCGTTACCGGCCGTCGATTGAGCGTCCGTCGTGCTGAACCGCACGGTCCCCTTGTACGAGTTGGCCACGTTGCCGAACTGGTCGCGGGCCGAGACGACGAACGTCCCCGGTGCCCCGGCCGTCGTCGGGTTCGGGAAGCCGGCGAGGGTCAGCCCCGAGCCGACCGTTGCCGTCACGAGGATGCCCGTCTGCGACCCGGTGAACCCGGTCGTCAGGTCGGTCACCGAGATCGACTGCACCCCGGCCGTCTTGAGTTGCGCCCCGTTGGTGAAGGCGTGGATGCCGGCGTCGGACGCGAGGAAGCTGTACTGGTTCGGCAGGCCGTTGCCCCCGGACACGAGCGGGTCGCTGCTGGCGAACGCCACGGTGCCGGTGTAGTTGTTCGACCGGTTGCCGTAGGCGTCCGTGGCGAACACGGTGAAACTGTTCTTGATCCCCGCGACGGTCGTCGCCGGGTGGCCGGCGATGGCGAACTTCGACGCCGCGGCGGCGACGACGACGATGTTCGTCTGCCGGCCGGTAATCGACGGCGTCGAGGTGTCGGTCGCGGTGACCGACTGCGGCCCGGCGGTCTTGAGCTGAGAACCTTGGACGAAGACGTGGACGCCGTTGTCCGCCTTCGACCCGGATGTGAACGTGTAATCGCCCGGTTCGCCGGCTTGCACGTCGCTGCTCGTGACGTGAACGGTGCCCTTGTACCCCGTGGCTACGTTGCCGAACTTGTCGAAAGCGGTCACGGTGAAGTCGTTAAAGCTGCCGGCCACGGTCGGCGTGTTGTGCCCGGTGAGCGTCAGGGACACGGCCTTGGTCGGCGTAACGAGAATGCTCGTCTGCGCACCGGTGATGAGGCCGGTCCGGACGTCCCGGGCACCGACCGACTGTAGTCCGGCGGTCCGCAGGCTGACCTGGTTGAGGATGCCCGACTGGCCCTTGTCGGACGCGAAGAAGGTCAGGTTGACCGGCAGGCCATCGCCGATCGAAACGAGCGGGTCGGAACTGAAGAACGACGCGTCACCGGTAAAGTTGGTGTCGATGTTGTTGTACAGGTCGCGGGCGGTCAAGAAGACATCGTTGAGGCTGCCGGCCACGGTCGGGTTGTTGATGCCGTAGACGTCGAATCTGCTGGCCGCGGCCGGCGTCACAACGATGCCGGTCTGCGTGCCGGAGACCTTCCCAGTGGCAACGTCCGTTGCGGTAACGGACTGGGTGCCGACGGTGCGAAGTGCGACCTGACTCGTCAGCGTCGCCGTACCCTTGTTCACCGCAACAAAGGTGTAGTTCGCCGGCAGGCCCTTGCCGACGCCCGGAGAGACCTGCGGGTCGCTACTCGTGAAAGTGACGGCCCCAGTAAAGTTGGTGTCGATGTTGTTGTAGAGGTCACGGGCTACGAGGGTCACGTCGGTGCCGACGCCGGCCTTGGTCGGGCTGGCGATGCCGAACACGTCGAACGTCTTGGCGGGGGCCGGGGTGACGCGGATATTGCCCTGCGTGCCGGTAATCGACTTCGATACCGTGTCGGTCGCGGTGACCGACTGGAGGCCGGCGGTCTTGAGCTGCGAGCCGGCGACGAACGCGTGGACGCCGTTGTCGAATCCGGCCCCGGTGCCCGACGTGAACGTGTAGTCCGCCGGTTCACCGGCGTTCGTGTCGCTCGTCGTGACGTGGACGGTGCCCGTGTAGCCCGTGGCGACGTTGCCGTAGGTGTCGTAGGCCGTCACCGTGAAGTCGTTCATACTGCCCGCGACGACGGGGCTGGCGTGCCCGGTCACCGTGAACGTTGCGGCGGCGGCCGGAACCACGACGATGTTCTTCTGGGTGCCGGCGATCAGACCCGTGAGGTCATCGACGGCGGACACCGACTGCACACCGACGGTCTTCAGACTGACCTGTTGCGAGATCACTTTCGCCCCGAAGTCGGTCGCGAAGAAAGCGAAGCCGTTCGGCAGGCCACCGTTGAGCGGCGTCGATAACGGGTCGGTGGTCGTGAACGAGACGCCGCCGGTGAACCCGTCGGCGACGTTGCCGAACGCGTCGCGGGCGGTCAGGGTGACATCGTTCTTGCTGCCGGCGACGGTCGGGGTGGGGATGCCGAACACGTCGAATCGCGACGCGGCACCGCCCCGGACTACGATCTGCTCGGTCGCCGCGCCGAGCAAAAGGCTGGCGTCGGTGACGGTCAGACCCTGCGTCGACGACATGCCCGGCGGGGGGACGAACGTCGCCGTGCGGTAGGTGACTGTGAAGACCTTCGACCCGCCGTCGAAGCTCGAGAAGGGGTAGTCGTTGGGCAGGCCGCCGTTCGCGGCGCTGATTTGCTTGTCCGTCGAGGCGAAGTGGACCGTGCCGGTAAACGTCGTCAGCAGGTTGCCGTCCGGGCCGTCCGCGGACACGACGACGGCCACAGGGTCGCCGGCCCGGGCGACGTAAGGCTGGTCGATGAACAGGTTGCCCTTCTGCGCTCCGGCGACCGTCGTGAACGTGCCGGTGTAGGCGTCCACCGAGGCCGGGGTGAAGACCCCGGCGATCGTATTTCCGGTGACCTTACTCAGCGTCGCGTCGCCGTTGACCTTGTCGCGGTTCTGGTTCATCCCGAAGCCGGCAAAGTCGTAAATCTTTTGGCCGACCGTCACCGTGTACGTGTCGTTCGGGGACAGGGCGGTGAAGTCGATCTCGAACAGGTTCCGTTGGTCGGCCCCGGCGACGGGGTTGACGATCGGGACCACGGCCGTGACCGCAATGACCTGCCCGGCGGCATTCGTGAGGACCACGTCGGTGGGGTCGAAGGACGACGCGACGACGGGCGCGTCGAACCGGACCCGGAGGCTGCTCGACGTGTTCGCGGCCAACCCGACGACGCGCGGCCCGGACTGGGCCAGCACGTTGTACTTCGACACGGACGCCGGGTCTTCCAGGCGGATGGCGAACGCCCCGCGGCCGTAGGTGCTGGCCAGGAGCATGTTGAAGCCGCCGGACGACTGCTTCGGGAACCCGGTGAGCGGGTCGATGTTCCCGAGGGACAAGTCGAGGTCGGTGACGTTGACGTTCGGCAGGTAGCCGCCGCGGTCGGTGACTTCGGGCAACAGGGTGATCGGGTCGATCAGCGGTGCCCCCGTCGCCGGGTCCACGAGGGTCGCCGACGCCGGGAAGACCTCCCACGTCTTGCCCTGGTTCAGCGACCGGAAGACGCCGCCGTTGCCGCCCACGTACAGGATCGGGAAGGTGTTCCGCGTCGGGAAGGTGGGGTCGGTCGGGATGGCGTACCGCCAGTCGGCCGTGATCGCGGTCAGGTCGCGGAGGTCGAACGGCAGGGTCGAGTTCGGCAGCGCGTTGGTCGTCTCGTCGTTGCGGTCGCCGAAGGACGGCGTGCGCAGGGTGAAAATGTTGCCCGAGACGGAGTTCTGGCCGAGGCCGCTGATTTGAACCCAGGTGCCGATCCGCGCGTCGGCGAGGAAGAAGACGCCGGTCGTGGTGACGGCGTAAGCGCTCCGCGAGCCGCGCTGCGGGTTGGTCACGATCTGCATGACCTGGCTGCCGTCCAGGCCGGACGAGATGTTCGTCCAGGGCGCGCCGCCGGTGAAGGTCACGAAGACGCGGCCGGCGGCGGTGCCGGCGTACAGGAAGTTGTTGAGCAGGCCGGGGCTGGCGGGGTCGGGGGCACCGAACACGGTCGCCCGGGCATAGCTGCCGTCGAGTTCGCCCGGTTCGCCGACGGGGAACCAGTTCACGCCCCGGTTGGTCGTGCGGAAGATACGGCCGGCCGCGGAGCTGATCAGGATGCCGTCGGCGTCGATCGGGTTGACCGCGAAGTAGCCGATGTCGGCGATGAGCGGCCATTGGCCCAGGTTCGCGGCCGGGTCGTCACCGGCCTGGAGCAGGCCGTTGGTCCGGGACACGCCCGAACTGCCGCCCGGGCCGGGGGGCGCGATGACGCGGAAGAAGTCGGTCGCCAGGCCCGGTCCGCCCTGGCAGCAGGGCCAGCGGAACTGGTACGCCGTACCGGACCCGGTCTGGTCCGTGGCGACGCCCGACCCGTCGCCCCGCGGGCCGGTCCAGGAGATGTTGCCGGCCGAGAGCACGTCCGGCCCGGACACGGGGAAGCCGTTGTCCTGGCCCATGCCGTAGAAGAACGCCTGGGCCAGGTCCACGGCCAGTTGGCTCGGCTGGGCGGCCCCCGAGTACGCCTGGAAGATT
>JAYTSV010000068.1:0-29128 GCA_043745465.1 Fimbriiglobus sp. | reverse complement strand
CTGATTTGGCGTCCAAACCGTGGCCCTCTCAGGCTAAGGGCACGGGATGGGGCTGGTATCTCTACGCAGCCAAGGCAACATGCGTTTCAGCAGTTGATATTTTGATTGGCTTTTTACGAGGCCAGCCGATCAACCTCGACACGCCGCGCGACCCATCGCGTTGCCCGGTCGATACCAGATCGCCCCCGAGTTCCGTGATGCGTAGCTTGGACATACCTATGATACGCACCGCCGGCCGGGAGGGAAGAGAATCCGCGGCGGGGTTACTTCGCGGCGAGTTGCTCCTTGACCGCGGCTTCGATCTGTTCCGGGGTCGCCTCGGTGAGGGTCTTGACGTACTCGCCCTTGCGGTTGTAGACCACCGTCGCCGGGGTCGGGATCGCCTGGTAGCGGTCCATCCAGGCGTCGATGGCCGCCTCCGTGTCGTTCAAAATGAAGTTCGGGAAGGCCGCGTTCTGCTTCACCAGGAAGTCCCGCACGCGGTCCTTTTTCGCCACCTCACTGGCCATGATGTCGAGGCTGATTCCGGTCACGCCCTCGCCGGCGTACTTGGCGTGCAGGGCGACGAAGCTCGGGAACTTCTTGACGCACGGGGCGCAGCCGAGGAACCAGACGTCGATGAGCACGACCTTGCCCTTTTGCTCCGCGAGCGCCTTCTGGAAGCCCTCGACGGTCACCTCGCGTAGCGTCACGGTTTCGGCCGGGGCCGGGGCGGTGGCCGTCGGGGGAGCATTCACGCCGGTGGAGGGCGTGCAACCGGGCAGGGCGGCGGCCAGCGCGAGGCCGGCGAGGAGGCGTCGGGTCATCGGGGTCTCCAGGGGGCGGGCGAGTTGTTCCGGGCGGCGGGAACGCGGTTAACGGCGGCGCGTCACCTATTCTTGATCCGGTCGCAGTGCTAGGATACTACGGACTACCAGGCTCCGCACCGCGAGCTTAACCCAAACCGAGCGCCGACCCCCATGCCGACGCCCCCGTCGAACATCCGCAACTTCTGCATCATCGCCCACATCGACCACGGCAAGAGTACGCTCGCCGACCAGTTCCTGCTCAAGACCGGCACCATCTCCGAGCGGGACATGCGTGCCCAGACCCTCGACAGCATGGACCTCGAGCGCGAGCGCGGCATCACCATCCGCATGCACCCGGTGACCATCTACCACACCCTCAACGGCCAGACCTACGAGTTGAACCTGATCGACACCCCCGGGCACGTCGATTTTAACTACGAAGTGTCGCGGAGCCTGGCGGCGTGCGAGGGGGCCGTGCTGCTGGTCGATGCCTTCCAGGGGGTGCAGGCGCAAACAGTGGCGAACGCCTTCCTGGCGATGGAGGCCGGGTTGAAGCTGGTGCCGACGCTGAACAAGATCGACCTGCCGCACGCCCGGCCGGAGTTCGTCATCGCCGAGATGGAGCAGGCCGTCTTCACCAACCCCGACGAGGTCATGAAGGTCAGCGCCAAGGCCGGCCTGGGCATCGAAGACCTGCTCGCCGCCGTCGTCGAGCGCGTGCCGCCGCCGGCCGGCGACCCGGCCGCCCCGCTGAAGGCGCTGATCTACAACTCGCACTTCGACGTGTACAAAGGGGTCGTCGTCTACATCCGCATGATCGACGGCAACCTGAAGATGGGCCAGCGGATCAAGTTCATGCGCGGCGGCCGCGAGTACGTGCTGACCGACATGGGCCAGTTCCGCCCCGGCATGACCAAGTGCGACGAACTCAGCGCCGGCCAGGTCGGCTACTTCACGGCCAACATCCGCACCATCGAGAGCGTCGGCATCGGGGACACCGTGACCGACCCGTTCCGCCCGACGGCCGAGCCGATGACCGGGTACAAGGAGCCGAAGCCGATGGTGTTCTCGGGCCTGTACCCGGTGAACAACAGCGAGTTCGAGGACCTCCGCGAGGCCCTGGGCAAGCTCAAGCTCAACGACTCCAGCTTCACGTTCACGCCCGAAGTGTCCGACGGCCTCGGCTTCGGCTTCCGCTGCGGCTTCCTCGGGATGCTGCACCGCGAGATCATCCAGCAACGCCTCGAACGCGACAGCGACCTGAACCTCGTCCAGACCGCGCCGAACGTGACCTTCGAGGTGACCAAGAACGACGGCTCGACGGTCGTCATCCACGGCCCGCAGGACGTGCCCGACGGCGGGTCGATCAAGGAGTTCCGCGAGCCGATCGTCCGCATCAGCTTCCTGATCCCGGCCGGCAACATCGGCGCGCTCATGGGCATGTGTACCGAGCGCCGCGGCACCTTCGTCCGGCTCGAACACCTGAGCAAGTTGCGCGTCATCCTCGTCTTCGAGATGCCGCTGGCGGAGGTCATTTACGACCTGTACGACAAGCTCAAGAGCGTGACCCACGGGTACGGCACGATGGACTACGACCTGCTCGGCTTCCGCGAGGCCGACCTGGTCAAGATGGACATCCTGGTCCACGGCAACAAGGTCGATGCCCTGTCGATCATCCTGCACCGCTCGACGGCCGACCGCCGCGGCCGCAAGGTGCTCTCCAAGCTCCGCGAGGAGATCGACCGGCACCTGTTCGAGGTGACCCTGCAGGCGGCCATCGGCGGCAAGATCATCGCCCGGGAGAACATCGCCGCGCTCAAGAAGAACGTCACGGCGAAGTGCTACGGCGGCGACATCAGTCGCAAGAAGAAGCTCTGGTCGAAGCAGGCCGAGGGCAAGAAGCGGATGAAGCAGATCGGCCAGGTCGAAGTGCCCCAAGAGGCGTTCATGGCGGTCCTCGAGTCCGGCGACGATTAGGCGAGGAGCGACCTCACCCCCGGCCCCCTCTCCGACGCGAAGCGACCTCACCCCCCGGCCCCCTCTCCGTTTCGGAGAGGGGGCCGGGGGGTGAGTTTCAGACAACGATTACAACCCACTGGCTCCCCTCTCCGCGTCGGAGAGGGGCCGGGGGTGAGGTTTCTTCGCTCTCCCTCTCCGAAACGGAGAGGGAGAGTAAGTGAGTTTCAGTCAACGGCTTCCACGCACTGGCTCCCCTCTCCGCGTCGGAGAGGGGCCGGGGGTGAGGTTTCTTCCCATGACACCCCCCGTGACCAACCCGGTCCGCCGGCTGACGCAAGTCTTCGTCGCGTTCCTGTGCGGCTTCCTACTCGTCCGCACGGTCGCCCTGGAGCCGTTCGGCGTGCCGACCGGTAGCATGGCCCCGGCGCTGATCGGCAACCACCGCACCGTCAACTGCCCGCGCTGCGACGCCCCCGTCACCGTCGGCGAGCCGGGGCCGGACGCGCGGGCGATCAAGTTCGACGCCTGCCGGTGCCCGAACTGCGAGCAGGCCGTCGATCTGTCGGCGGCCCGCGAAGTTCCCGGCGACCGGCTCATGGTCGATAAGACCGTCTTCCACGCGCGCAGCCCGCGCCGCTGGGAAGTCGCCGTCTTCCGCTGCCCGGCCGACACGTCGAAGCCCTATGTCAAGCGGGTCGTCGGCCTGCCGGGCGAGCGGATCGAAATCTCCGGCGGCGACGTGTACGCCGACGGCGAACTCTTGCGGAAGACGATGCGGCAAGTCCGCGAGACCCGCGTCCTGGCGTTCGCACTCGCGCACGCCCCCGCCGGCGGGTGGTCCGACCGCTGGCTCGTCCAACCGCTCGCCGCCGACCCGAAACTGCCGCCGCTGATAGCCACGCGGGCCGAACGCCCGGCGGACGAACTCGTCTTGCGCGACGGGGTCTTGCACCTCGACGGGGTCGCGCACCCCGAGGGCGTCGGGCTGACGTACCGGCACGTGAACCTCGACACCCGCCGCGAGGAACCGCTGCACGACTTCCTGGCGTACAACGGCCAGCCGCCCGACCGCAAGCTGTTCGCCCGGTCGGCGACGGCCCCGTGGGGCGACCCGGTCCACGACTTCGTCGCGGTGTTCGACCTCGAAGTCGTCGCCGGGTCCGGAGTCCTCGCCTGCCGGCTGACCGACAACGTCGAGAGCGTCCACGCCGACATCCCGGTCGGCCCACAGGACGCGCCGACCGTTCAGGTCGCCCACGACGGCGGGGCCGCACCGCTGAGCCGACCGGCCGCAGCACTCGCCGTCGGCTCGACGTACCGCGTCGAGTTCGCCTTCGTGGACCGCCGGGCCATGCTCGCCATCGACGGGCGGGACGTGCTGCCGCCGCTCGACCTGCCGGCCGACCCCGTCGGGCAGCCCCGCAAGCGACAGACGGCGCGGCCGGTCCAGTTCGGCGTCCGCGGGGCGACGGTCGTGGTCAAGAACTTCGAGTTGTACCGGGACGTGCATTATTTGAGCGCGGCGAAGTCCCCGCGCGGCTGGCAACTCCCGGCCGGCGAGTACTTCGTGTTGGGCGACAACACGAGCAGTTCGCACGACTCGCGGGTCTGGGAGATCGACGGCAAGCCGGCCCCGGGCGTGCCGGAGGGCGGCTTCCTTGGTAAACCATTCCTGATCCACCAGCCGATGCGGCCGGCGCGGCTGACCGTGAACGGCCGCGAGCGGCGGATGCAGACGCCCGACTGGGGCCGCATCCGCTGGTTGCGATAGATTCGACCCGACCCCGAGACGCGCATGACCGCCCCGACCCCCGCCCCGAAGTCGAGTCCGCACCGCGACCCGTTCCGCGAGGCCGTCGAAACGCTCGTCTTCGTCGTCGCGCTGGTCCTCATGCTCAAGCTGTTCACCGTCGAGGCGTTCGTCATCCCGACCGGGTCGATGGCCGAGACGCTGTACGGCATCCAGAAGCTCGTCGCCTGCCCGGACTGCGGGCACGAGTACCCGGTCAACTCGACGGACGAGGTCGAGCCGCCGGCCCGGGCGCGGGACGACGGCGAGCCGGCGGAGGCGCGGCTGGCCACCCTCAGCGGGGCGTGCTGCCCGAACTGCCGGTACACCTACGAATGGCTCAAGGACGGCAAGCGGCCCGACAACAATAACGGCAAGCGGCCCGACAACAACAGTGGCGACCGCGTCCTGGTCCACAAGGCGATTTACGCCCTCGCCGGGCCGCAGCGGGCGGACGTGGTCGTGTTCAAGTTCCCGGTCGATCCGCAGTTGGGCTTCCAGGCGCAGAACTACATCAAGCGGCTCTGGGGCCTCGGCGGCGAGACGATTGCCATTTACCGCGGCGACCTGTACCGGACGACGGCGCTGACCTACCCCGAGGGCGAACTCGACACCTTCGGCACGCCCAAGTACCCGCGGCCGGCCCCCGGCGAGGAGGGCCGGCTTTGGGAAGGCCCGGCCGTCCGCGAGGCCAGCCGGACGAGTCCGCCGTACCCGCCGTTCAACGCCGAGAGCATCGATTACACCTACCACAACGCCCCGGCCACGGTCGCCCGGTTCGCCGCCGACCTCGCGGCCGGCTTCCAGGGCACCGGATTCGAGCCGATCCGCAAGCCGGCGTCGGCCGCGCTCGCCATGCGCCGCATCGTCTACGACAACGAGCACCAGTCGAAGTTCCTCCTGGAGAAGGGGGTGCCGGCGCGGTGGCAGCCGGCCGGCCCGGGCTGGAAGGCCGACGTGGCCGCCGGGCCGAAGGCGTTCGCGCACGCCGGCGACGGCGAGGGCCGGCTGACGTATACCCACCGCGTGCCCGGTCCACCCCAGCAGAACCCGCTCCGCAACGACTTCGACCACCCGACCTACTCGACTGACCGCGAGCGGGTCGAGCGGGGTTACCAGGACGGCCTGTACGCCGCCGGGCCGATCACGAACTTCCTCGGGTACAACACCGCCGAAGCCGGCGGTCAGCCGCGCCGCGACAACCCACAATTCCCCATCGCCGACCTGATGCTCGAAGCGACGGCCGCGCTGCAACCCGACGCAGCCGTGACGCTCGAACTGTCGAAGGGCACCCGCCGCTTCCGGGCGACCTTCCGCGAGGGCGACGTGCGGCTCACGATCGTCGGCCCCGGCGGCCAGGACCTCGGCACGGCCCCGACGAAGGTCGCCGCGGGCAAGAGCTACGACCTGCGGTTCGCCAACTTCGACAGCCAACTCCGCGTCTGGGTCAACGGCCGGCTTCTCGCGCTCCCCGGCGACGGACTGTACACGCCGTGGGAGTCGGCCGGCTTCGACACCGCGTGCGGCGCGGCCCTCGGCGGCGCGTTCGCCCCCGCGCCCTGGGGCGCGACGGCACAGAACGACCTCGCCGCCCCGGCGGGGATTGCCGTGGCCGGCGGCGCGGAGGTCAGCGGCTTGCGGCTGTACGCCGACAGTTACTTCACCCCGGCCAGCACCCAGCGCGGCCAGGACGCCGAACCGCGCGACCCGATCGACACCTTTTACGTCCACCCGGGGCACTATTTCTGCCTGGGCGACAACTCCGGCCAGAGCCTCGACGGCCGCGTTTGGGGCCTCGTGCCGGAGCGGTTGTTGTTGGGCAAGGCGCAGTTCGTCTTCTGGCCGCACAACCGCATCGGCTTCATCAAGTGACCACCCCCGGAGGCGGCGCGATGCTCGCCGGCGACACCCAGATCCGCGTCCGCTACGCGGAGACCGACCGCATGGGGCTGCTGCACCACGCGAACTACCTCGTCTATTTCGAGCAGGCCCGGACCGACCTACTCCGCGACGAGGGCAAGACGTACAAGGACCTGGAAGACGCGGGCTACCTGCTGGTCATCACGAAGGTCGAGGTGAAGTATAAAAGCCCCGCCTACTACGACGACCTGCTGACGATTCGCACCACCGTAACGCGGACCAGCCCGGTCCGCCTGGAGCACAAGTACGAGGTGTTCGGGCCGACCGGGAAGCTGCTCGCCGAGGGGGCTTCGACCCTCGCGTGCGTCGGCCGGGACGGTAAGATTCAGGCGATGCCCGGCTGGCTGGCCGACGCGAAGTGACCCCGACCCGGAGCAAGCGTGACGCGATTCTGGATTCACCACGCCCTGCCGGTGCTGCTGTGCGCCCTGCCCGTGGCCGCGGCCGTCGTCGTCTTCTTCGCCGTCCCGCCCGGCGCGCGGGCCGACTACTGGGAGCGCGTCCAGCACTCGCCGATCGACTGGCTGATCCTCGCGGCCGGGACGGTCCTGTTCTCCGCGCAAATCTGGTTGACGTGGCGGTCGCTGCGGTGGAAGGGGACGAACTTCGACGAGCGGCCGGACCGCTGGCTGGAGAACCTCGCCCAGGCCGCCGAGTGGTTCCCGCTGTTGGGCCTGATCGGCACGGTCGCGGCCATTCTGCAGACGTTCGGCAGTTTCAAGGACGCGGCCAACCCGACCCCGCAGCAGATCATCCGCGAGTACGCCCCGGCCATCACGGCCACCGGCAGCGGCCTGTTCATGGCGCTCATGAACATCCTGCCGCAGTGGGTCGCCCGCGTCGGCCGCGACCTGATCCGCAGCCTGGCCGGCGAAGCCAACGTCGTCCCGCTGACCGCTGCCACGCCGGACGAGTACCGGCCGTCGTCGAACGGGGGGTCGCCGCGATGATCCGCCCGCCGTCGCGGTCGGTGACGCGGTTCTTCATCCCGCTCATCGACGTGCTGATCCTGCTCTTCTGCATCTTCCTGCTCATGCCGTTCGTCGGCCAACCCGACGCCAGCCCCGACGCGGACGCCACCGACGCCGCGCAACTGTCGCCCGCGGAATTGAAGCAGAAACTGCTCGACGCCGAGTTGAAACTCGCGCAAGCGGCCGCCGAACTGGAGCGCCTGCAGGCCGCCGCCGCCAGCCCGGCCAACCGCGTGCGGGTCCGCGTCCTGGAGATCGACGCGGCGACCGGCCGGCTGTTCGCGTTCGACCCGGACTCCGCCGACGCCCGGCAAGAAGTCCGCGACCAGTCGGACGCCCAGCGGCTCATCGACCAGGGCCGCCGCACGGCCAAGGGCAAGGACGTGTTCTTCCTGCTGCTCTACCCGCGCGTCCGGTCGGGCTTCCCGGAGCAGCCGCAAATCGAGGCGTACCGCCGGTGGTTCCAGGAGGTGCCGCACGGCTTCGACAACCCCTGGGGCCAGACCGGCACGGTGAAACCATGACCTTCGCACTCCTCGGCTTCAACCCCGACCGCATCGCCGCGATGGCGATGAACGCCCTGGCCGTCGGCGGCGGCTTCCTGGCCGGGTATCTGGCGACGGCGCTCGCCGCCTACTTCCTCGACCGGTGGCTGACCGGCGGCAAGTCGCCCGTCGGCCTGCACAAGACGGTCCGCGCGATCGGCGGCGTCTGCGGCGCGATCCTCGTCGCCCTGCTCGTCTTCGGCGACGGCACCGGCACCGGCCGGGGCGACGGCCCGGGCACGACCCCCTCGACCGGAGCCGGCGCGGGCACGACGGCCGTGACGACTCTCGCCCCCGACCCGGCGACCAAGGACAAGCCGCCAGAGCCGCCGCGCAGCGAGGAGATCGTCCGCGTCACGGTGCTGAGCGGGGTGGACGTGGTCGGCGAACGCTTCTACGTCGTCGAGGGGGAGCCGGCGAAGCGGACGCTCGACGAGGTGAAGCGGGAACTCGCCGCGCGGAAGGCCGGCACGCTCAAAACGCTCGTCGTCGAGGTCGTGCTGGCCAAGAACACCGACCCCCAAAATAGCGGCGTGCAGAGCCTCATCGGCGCGGCACGGGACGCGGGCTTCAGCGTCAAGCTGCCGCCGTCGCCGTGACGCCCCCCGCCGCCAACTCCGTGCCGCGCGTGCTGTTCTTCGGGCCGCCGAAGTCGGGCAAATCGACGCTGCACGAGCAGGTCGTCCGCATCGCCACGGCCGCCCCGGGGTCCGACGCCGCGTCGCTGCCGAACGTCGGCCCGGACACCGGCCTGCGCCGCGAGTTGACCCCGCACCGCGTCGCCGTGTCGAACCCGTCGGCCGGCCCGCTCGGCGGGCAGTTCGAGTTGTGCGACTGCGACAGTGACGCCGCGGATCACCTTCTGGCCAGCCCCGACGCGACCGTCCGCGCGAAAGCCCGCGGTCTGCTCGCCGACGCCGTGCGCTCGGCCGACGCCCTTGTCCTGGCCGTCGATGCCGGGGCGACGCTGGAGGAAGTCGAGGGCACCTTCGCGCAGTTCCGCCGGCTGCTCGACGTGCTCACGGCGGCCCGCGCGGACGGCCGCGAGGTCGGCGGCTGGCCGGTCTTTTTGACCCTCACGAAGTGCGACACCCTGGCCCGACCCGGCGATTCTCCGGCGGCCTGGCTGCGGCACGTCGAGGCACGCAAGGCCGAGGTTCACGCCCACTTCGCCGAAGCCTTCGCCGACGACATCGAGGACGACGCCGGCGGGGCGTACCACCGGTTCGGCAGCCTCGGCCTGAACCTCGCGGCGACCTGCGCTCGCGTGCCGCCGGGGCCGGCGTTCGACCTGTACGCCGACGGCAGTGGCGGCTTCGGCATGATCGACCTGGCCGGCGCGTGCCTGACCGCCGCCCGCGAGCAGCACGACCGCGTCGCCAGTTCGCGGCGGCGGTTGCGCGGCACGATCGTCGGCGTCGGCGGGTTGTTGACGGCCATCCTCGCCGCCGTGACGGTCCTCGTCACGAGCGGTGCCCTGAGTGCCACCGACCGGTTGGCCGAGCGGGTGCGGGCGTACCGCTCGAACGAACCCCCGGCGGCCGTCCGGCTCGCCGAGGCGCGGCTGGCGCGGCACGTCAAGGAGTTGCGCAGCCTGCGCGAAGCCGACGGCTACGACGAACTGCCCGGCGACTTGCGGGGGTTCGTCGAGGGCCGGGTCCGCGAGGCCGACGACTACCGCGACTACCGGGCCAAGTTCCAACCCCCGCGGCTGGGGCCGGCCGAGTTGAGCACCCGCGAGCAGGCCGAGTCGCTGGCGGTCGAGTTGCGCGGCGACCTCGTGCCCCCGGCCGAGTACCGGCCGGCCTGGGACGACACCGAGAGCGCGCGACTGTGGGCCAAGTGGCGGCGCGACCTCGAACTGCTGACGGCCGCCGAGTCGCAGTTGCACGAGTGGTATCGCGGCCTGATCCGCCGGGCCAACGAGTCGCTCCTGACGGCGACCCCGCCCGACGCGTTGTGGCGAAGTCAGGTCGGCGAACAGTTCGCCGCCGGCACGCGGGAGCCGTTCGACCCGGGGGCCGAAATCCCCGGCTCGGTGGCGGTGCCGCTGCCGCGCGGCCGCAAGCTGACTTACGAGGCCGCCGGCCGGTTCGACCGCGTCGCCCTGGCGAAGCGGGACTGGGACGACACCCGCGCCCGCCTCCGTTGCCTCGCCGACCTGACCGACGCGCTCGGCCTGACGGCCGGCCCGGACGCGCTCGACCTCCCCGACCCGGCAGCCGGTGGCGTCGGCACGCGGGAACTGGCGGCGGCCCGCCTCGCGGCCTTGCGCACGGCCTTTCCGCCGCGGCTGGTCAACGAGCCGAGCCTGGCCAAAGCGACCTTCCCCGAGTGGTTCGAGCACACCTACCCCGACACCGCCCGCCGCGCCGTCGAGACTCGCCTGGCGAGCGTCCGCGAAACGGCCTTGCGGCACCTGCGCCTCATGATCGCCCAGGACGCCGCCGAGACGCCCGACGCCCTGCGGCAACTGCTCGCCCCGACGCCCCGACCGCCGGCCTACGCCGAATGGGACCGGCTCACGCAAGTGCTCGCCGACCTGGGCACGCGGACGCCGAACGACCCGACGCCGCTGACGGAGTTGGCCGCGTTCGTCGCCCTCGACCGCTTCGCCGTGGAACTGCCGGCGCTGACGCTGCGGCTGCCCGACGACCTGCTCGAACAGAAGGCGCGGCCGGGGAGTCTAATTCTCCGCGTCGGTCTGAAGGAGTTCGCCTACGCCCCGGACGGCGAGCCGCAGCGCGAGAACGCGGCGACGGTGTACCGCCTCGCTGCGGTCGGCCACGCCGGCAAGTTCGCGCTCGCCCCCGGCGACGCGGTCGCGGCCGTTCTGACGCTTCGTTCCGGGGCGGAGGAAGCGAAGCTGACGTGGACCTCACCGCGCGCCGTCTTCTACCGCTTCGACCTGTTCGAGGCCGCGCCGACCCTGTCGCGCGGGGCCGGGATCGACGCCGTCGCCGGGGGCGTTCGCCTGGCCGTCCCGCCGCCGGGGAAGTGGCCGCGGTTGCCGGACTTGCTCCGCGACACCGCGAAGCGATAAACTGTGTCTGTCGAGCCGCACCCCACGAGACGCGTCATGCACATTCGGGACATCCTGGACCAGAACCCGACGACGCTGAGCTTCGAGTTCTTCCCGCCGAAAAGCGACGAGGCGTCCGAGGAACTGTTCCAGAACATCGCACAGCTGCAAGAACTCAAGCCGTCGTTCGTCAGCGTCACCTACGGGGCCGGCGGCTCGACCCGGGACCGCACGCACACCCTCATCATCCGCATCCAGGCCGAGACCGACCTGACGGCCGTGTCGCACCTGACGTGCGTCTGCCACGGCCGCGAGGAGATGGAAGCGATCCTCGACCGGTACGCCGCGTCGGGCGTCGAGAACGTGCTGTGCCTGGGCGGCGACCCGCCCAAGACCCTGGCCGCGTACCGCAAGTCGGACGACGCCTTCCAGCACGCCGAAGACCTCGTCCGGTTCGTCAAGTCGCGGACGAACACGCCGGACCCGCGGGGCTTCGGCGTCGCCGTCGCCGGCTTCCCGGAAGGCCACCCCGGCACGCCGAACCGGCTGCACGAGATGGACTACCTGAAGCAGAAAGTGGACGCGGGCGCGGACTACATTTGCACGCAACTGTTCTTCGACAACCGCGACTTCTACGACTTCCGCGAGCGGTGCGACCTGGCCGGCGTCCGCGTGCCGATCGTCGCCGGGATCATGCCGATCAGCTCCAAGGCCGGCCTGGTGCGCATGGCCGAACTCTCCGCCGGGTCGCGCTTCCCCGCCAAGCTGTTGCGAGCCGTGGAGCGCTGCAAGGACGATGCGGCGGTCAACTGCGTCGGCGTCCACTGGGCGACCGAGCAGTGCCTGGACCTGCTGGAGAACCGCGTCCGCGGCATCCACTTTTACACGCTCAACAAGTCCGACGCGACCCGGCGGATTTACCAGAACCTGGGCGTGATCGACTCCGTCGGCCTCGGAGCCGCGGCCGCGGTGTAGCGTGGTAGTAACGATTCGCGGCTCCGCCGCAGGCGACTCTTGTTAGCCCGACGCGCTAGCGAGGGTCGAACGGTCCAGCCTCGGCGCTCCTGCCCACGACCCCGAACACTCACCTCGACAGCTCGACCCTCGCTAGCGCGTCGGGCTAACAAGAGTCGCCTGCGGCGGAGCCTCAGATCGGCTGACTAGCGGACGTCTGGGTTGTCCCTCCGTAGCGTAACTCGGTAATTCCTTTTAACCCTACTCAACTCGTCCGGGAGACCGCTCGATGCGCACACTCTCGCTACTCCTCACGCTGACGTTCGCCGTAGGTCTGCCGGCGCAAGCTCCGGTCGGCTCGACGCGCGGCGTGGTCGTCTGCGTCTCGCCGTTGGCGGCGGAGGTCGGCGCGGCGGTTTTGGCGCGCGGCGGTAACGCCGTCGATGCGGGCGTGGCCACGGCGTTCGCGCTCGCGGTGACCTGGCCGGAGGCGGGCAACGTCGGCGGCGGCGGCTTCATGCTCGTTCAACCGCCCGGCGACGCGGTGCCGACGTTCATCGACTACCGCGAGAAGGCCCCGCTGGCCGCGACGAAGGAGATGTTCGCCGGCAAGATCGACTCCACGTCGGCGGTCACGGCCGGCGTCCCCGGCACGGTGCGCGGGCTGGAACTGGCGCACAAGAAGCACGGCACGTTGCCGTGGAAAGACCTCGTAATGCCGGCCGTCGGCCTCGCCGAGAGCGGCTTCGTCGTCAACGCGGCGCTCGCCTTGAGCTTGAACACGGTCCTGAAAAGCCGGCAGACGAGGAACGCCGAGTTCCGCCGCGTCTACGGTAAGAACGGCGGCAAGGAGTCGTGGCGACCCGGCGACACGTTGAAACTCCCCGACCTCGGCCGCACGCTCCGCAAGGTGGCGGAACAAGGCCCGGCGGCGTTCTACACCGGCGACCTCGCCGACGCCTTCGACGCCGAGATGACGGCCAGCGCCGGCCTCATCACGAAGCAAGACCTCGCCGCGTACACCGCCGTTGATCGGCCCGTCATCGTCGGCACGTATCGCGGCTACGACATCGTCGCGGCCGCGCCGCCGTCGTCCGGCGGGACGACGCTGATCGAGACGTTGAACGTCCTCGAAAACTTCGACGTGAAGGCGCACCCGCGGCACTCGGCCGAGACGATTCACCTGATGGCCGAGGCGATGCGCCGCTCGTTCCGCGACCGCGCGGCCTATCTGGGCGACCCCGACTTCACCAAAGTCCCGGCGCACATCACCTCGAAGGAACACGCCAAGAAACTCGCGGCGACGATCGACCTGACGAAGGCGACGAAGAGCGAAAGCCTCGCCGGCGACATCCCGCTCGCGGCCGAGGGCACGCAGACGACACACTTCTCGGTTGTGGACGGCGCGGGAATGGCTGTGTCGAACACGTTCACGCTGGAGAACTCCTACGGCTGCCGCGTCGTCGTCCGGGGGGCCGGGTTCCTCCTCAACAACGAGATGACGGACTTCAACCACAAGCCCGGCGTCACCGACCGCACCGGCAACATCGGCACGCCGGCGAATCAGGTCGCGGGCGGCAAGCGGATGCTCAGCTCGATGTGCCCGGTCATCGTCCGCAAGGGCGGCAAGACGGTCCTCGTCACCGGCAGCCCCGGCGGGCGGACGATCCTTAATACCGTCGCCTGTGTGGTCGTGAACGTCGTCGATTACGGCATGGACGCGCGGGCCGCCGTGGACGAACCGCGGCACCACATGCAATGGTTCCCCGACCGCATCGCCCTCGAAGACTCGCCGGACTTCGCCACCCTGAGTGCGAGGTTGAAGGCGCTGGGGCACGCGGTCACGAAGCACCGCCAGGGGGACGCGCACACCGTCGTCATCGACCCCAGAAGCGGCACGGCCTTCGGGGCCGCCGACAAGCGCCTCGACGGCGCGGCGGTCGCCCCCAAGTGACCACCGACCCCGATGCCAGGCAGCGCATCCTCCGCGCGGCGACGACCGTCGTCGTCAAGGTCGGCACCAACGTGCTGGCCGACGCCGCCGGGGTTCTCGACCGGCACCGCATTCAGTCGCTGGCCGACCAGGTGCAGCGGGTCCGCGTCGGCGGCCGGCGGGTCGCCCTCGTCACCTCCGGGGCCATCGGCGCGGGCGTCGGCAAGCTCGGTCTCGGCAGTCGGCCGACCGACTTGCCGCACCTCCAGGCGTGCGCGGCCGTCGGCCAGGCGGCGTTGATGCAACTCTACCAGGAGAGCCTGAACCGGTACGGGGTGATGACCGCGCAACTGCTGCTCACGGCCGGCGACTTCGACAACCGCGCCCGCTACCTCAACGTCCGCAACACGATTGCGACGCTGTTCGAGTACGGGGCGTTGCCGGTGATCAACGAGAACGACACGGTGAGCGTGGCCGAGATCAAGTTCGGCGACAACGACCAACTCGCGGCGATGACGGCCAACCTGCTCCAGGCCCCGCTCCTCGTGCTGCTGACTAACGTCGATGGCCTGTACAGCGCCGACCCGCGCGAAGACCCGACGGCCGAACTCGTGCCGACGGTCGAGGCGATCGACGCGGGCGTCACCGGGTTCGCCGGGGCGACGAAGAGCCGACTCGGCACCGGCGGGATGCGCAGCAAGTTGAAGGCGGCCCGCATCGCCACGTCGGCCGGCGGGGCGGTCGTTATGGCCAACGGGTCGATCGACGGCATCCTCGACCGCGTCTTCGCCGGGGAGGAAGTCGGCACGCTGTTCCTGCCCCAGGGCGACGCGATGCCGGCCTGGAAGCGCTGGCTCGGGTACACTGCCCAGCCGCGCGGCGAACTCCTCCTCGACGCCGGGGCCGTGCGGGCCGTCGCCGAGCAGGGCAAGAGCTTGCTGCCGGTCGGCGTGCGCGGCGTCCGCGGGGACTTCGGCAAGGGGGACGTGGTGTCGCTCCTCGACCCGGCCGGCCGGGAGTTCGCCCGCGGCCTATCGAACTACGCCGCCGCCGAGGCGACGCGCATCGCCGGCCGCACGACCGACGCCTTGGCCCGCGACGGCGGGACGCTCCCGCCCTACGCCGAACTGATCCACCGCGACAACCTCGTCGTGGTGGGGTAAAGGCGGGTCGGCCGGCGAGCCAGGAGCGTGAGCGACTGGAGGTCTTCGCTTTCGGAACTCCAGTCGCTTACGCTCCTGGCTCGCCATGTCGCGTTAGCTTCGCGTTGCCCGGTCGTCTTACTGGCAGGGGAATCTCGAAACGTGACGCGGTCCGCGAATCCTGTTCCCGACGACGGCCGGGGCGGCGAGGTCGCGGCGCTCTACCGGTCGCACGCGCGGGCCGTCTGGGCGGTCGCCTACGCGCGACACCTGGACCGCGACCTGGCCCTCGACGTAGTCCAAGAAACCTTCCTCCGCTTCTGGGCGCAGCGCGACCACGGCGGGGCCATCGAGAACCCGCGGGCCTGGCTGATGCGGGTGGCGAGGAACCTGGCCGAGGACCACGCCAAGAGTGCGTTCCGCCGCAACGGGACGCAACCGGGCGACAGTTTGGGCCGGCTGAGTTCGGCCGGACCGTCCCCGCCGGACCTGTTGGAGCAGAAGGAATTGTTCGCGGCGATTCACGAACTGTTGCACGAACTGCCGCCGGCCGACCGGGACATCCTGACGATGCGGTACGCCCTCGACGACGACGCCCCGACGATCGCCGCCGCCCTGGGCATCCCGGTCTCGGCGGTCCACATGCGGTTGAGCCGGGCGCGGCAGCGGCTCGCGGAAAAACTCGCCACCCACGGAGTCCGGCCATGACCTCGCCCGAAGACCCCCTCGACGACGCCCTGCGGCGGTACTTCGCCCACCAGATGGCCGGCCTCGACCCGGTGGCCCCGCGTGTGCCCGTCGCCCGCCGCCCGGCCGACCAGCGGCGTAGCGAGTTGACGCTGGCCTTGTCGGTCGGCGTCGGCCTGGCCGCGGCCCTCGCCCTGATGCAATCGCCCGCCGGCCAGACCCGCGCCCGCCCGCGCGCCGCCACCCCGACGACGAGCCTCCTGCAAGGGGCCACCGCCGACGGCAGCCGCCTCCCCGCCGCGAAGTGAGCGGCACGCCGGTACGAAGTCGCCGCCACCCCAGTAATCGCTCACAACAGTCGCCGGGCCTGTTGACGCAGCGCTGCCGCGACGAAGGTCGCCAGGGGTTCGGCGGCTTGTTCGGTGGTCAGGAGGGTGTGCTGAACGCCCAGGGCGTTCAGCTTTTCGTGGAGTCGGTCGTTGCCGCGGTAGTGTTTGTGGGTCGGCCGGCAGGCGAAGGCGATGTGCGGCGGCGTCTTGAACTGGCGGACCGCGAGCAGGGCCGAGTCCTGGCGGCAGGCTTCGCGGCTGTCGTAATAGTCGTCGAGCGGCGTGCCGGTGCCGTACTCGTCGTGCAGATCAATCGCGGCCGAGTCGGTGGCGACGACGGGGAAGCGGCCGGCTTGCCGGAAGGCGAGCCGCAACGCGGCGTGCCCGCCGAAGCCCGTGCCGACGAGCGCGACGTGCGGCACGGCCCAACGGTCCCGTGCCCACGGGTTGAGCACTTCTGCGACCCACAATTCACCGGCCGGCGTCGCCCAAAAGTGCGCGGGCGGGACGACTTCGACGACGCCCACGCCCAGGGCCGCGAGTTGATCGCCGCACCGGCCGGGGTCGCCGTCGTGGAGCAGCAGGGCGACGCCGGCCCCGTCCGCCGGTTCGGCGTGGATTCGGACGGCGTGGTCGCCGACGGTAATGAGCGTGTCGGGCAAGGAAAAACGGCCAGGGTTTTTGGCCCCGGCCGCTCCAGGATTGAGGGCGTTACTTGCCGAGTTCGGCTTGCAGCTTCTTGAGCTTGGCTTCGACCTTTTTGCGGCGGTCGATGTCCCGCTTCGATGCGTCTTCGAGCTTCAAGGCCTTCGTCCAAACTTCGGCGGCTTCCTTCTTCTTGTCGAGCTTGACCAAGCAGTCGGCGACGTGGTCCCAGATCTCGATGTGGTTGCCCTCCTCGGCGTCCTGGCTGGCCTTGTCGAGGTACTTGTAAGCCTCCTCGTACTTGCCGCGCTTGAAGAGTACCCACCCCAGGCTGTCGAGGTACGCGGAGTTTTCTTGCTTGGCGAGTTCCTCGGTGATCTGGCCGTCGTCGAGGAGTTTCTTCCGCAGCTCGGCGTCGAGGGTCATCGCCTTGCGGACCAGCGTTTCGGCCTCGTCGAGCTTCTGGTCGTTGTCGGCCAGGACGTACCCCAGGTCGTTGTAGAAAGTGCTGCTCTCGGGGTTGGCCTTGAGCAGCTTTTCGAGCAGTTCGACCGACTTATCGACCTGCTTGTTGTCCACGTAGACGCCGGTCAGGGTGTACTCCATGAGGCGGGCTTCGGCCTCCCGCTCGGACTTCTTAAAGCCCTTCGCGGCCCGGACCTTTTCGATCGCTTCGAGGTACTGGGCGATCGACTCGTCGAGCTTGTTGCCCTCGCGGTAGACCTCGGCCTTCATCTTGACCATGTACCACAAGATTTGGTCCTTACGGTCCTTGTCGATGGCGGCGATCAGGCCGTCGATCTTGGTAACCGCCTCGTCGGTGTTGCCGCCCTTGGCGAGGGTCTGGATGAGCTTCTCCATGTAGGAGAGTTGCGCCTCCTCGACCTCTTTGCCGCCGTTGTCCAGGACGCGCTTGGTCAGTTCCTCGGCCTTGTCGAACTTCTTCTGCTCGTTCAGGACGTCCACCAGGGTCTTGTGGCACTCGAGCATCTTCTTGCCGCTCTGCAGCTTCTCGGCGTTGGCGAAGCAGAAGGTGTAGAACGCCTCGGCCGCGGGCCAGTCCTTGACGAGGATGGCCAGGTTGCCCAGGACGATCCCGGCGTTGTACTTGAACGGCGGATCCTTCTCGCCGGCGTCCTTGAGCAATTTGGCCGCGACGGCGACGAGTTTCTTGGCCTTTTGCTTGTCCTTGAACAGTTCGCGGAGCTTGGCCTTGGTCGCGTCCTCGCTGGTCAGCGAGTTCAGCTTCAGGGCGGTTTCCTTTAACGACTCGTCGGTCGGCTCGTCGGTCGGCTCGTCGGCCGTCCGCGCGGCTTTGGGCGTCGGTTTGGGCGCGTCTTGCGGCGTCGCCAGGGCGACGCCGGTCATCAGGAATGCGGCCAGGGCGGCCGGGAGCCAGCGGGTGGTCATCGGGGGGCCTCGCGGAGGGGAACGGGGACGGAACGGAGGTATCAAATTATACCCCCGGCGGACGGCCGTCGCCATGCCGATTCTTCCGCGCATACCCCCGGCGGCGGGCCGACCTACAATGACCGCCGTCCCGTACCCGTCCGAGCCGAGGTGCCGAGTGAGCGCGAAAATTCCGATCGTGGGCGTGGGGCCGGACGGCCTCGCCGGGTTGACCGTGCGGAGCCGCGAAGTCCTGCTCGCCGCCGAGGTCGTGTTCGGGTCCGAGGCGGCCCTGCGGCTCCTGCCCGAACTGACCGCCGAGCGCGTCCGCATCGGCACCGACCTGCCCGAGATCGCCGAGCGGCTGAAGGCCGGCCTGGGCGTCAAGCGGCAGGTCGTCGCGGCGATCGGCGACCCGCTCTTCTACGGCACCGCCCGCTACCTGTGCGACAAGGTCGGGGCCGACTCGTTCGAGGTCGTGCCGCACGTGTCGTCGATGCAACTCGCCTTCGCCCGGCTCAAGGAGAGTTGGGAGGAGGCGTACCTGACCGACCTCTCGGCGAAACGGCTCGACGACGTACTGGACAAGATTCGCAGCGCCGAAACCGTCGGCCTGTTCACCAGCGAGGCGTCCCCGCCGAACCGCATCGCCCGCGAACTCCTGGCCCGCGGCATCGACTACTTCCGCGCGTCCGTGTGCGAGAACCTCGGCGGCCGGGACGAGCGGGTCACCCAGGGCGAACTGAGCGAAATCCAGGACCTCCGGTTCGACCCGTTGAACATCATGATCCTGCGCCGCAAGCCGAACAAGCCGGACGCCCCGCGGCGGACCTCGAAGCTCGCGCGGTTCGGCAACCCGGACGAGGTGTTCGCCCAGTCCCGGCCGAAGAACGGCCTCATCACGCAGGCCGAAGTCCGGGCCGTGGCGCTGGCGCAACTCGACCTCCAGGTCGGCGACGTGGCCTGGGACGTGGGGGCCGGGTCGGGGTCGGTGGCCATCGAAATGGCCCAGCTCACGCACCCCGGCATGGTCTACGCCATCGAGCAGGACTCGGCCGACTACCACTTGATCGTCGCCAACGCGGAGCAGTTCGGCGTGCCGAACGTGAAGCCGGTGTTCGGCCGCGCCCCGGCCGTCTTCACCGACCTGCCGTTGCCGGACGCGGTGTTCGTCGGCGGCAACGGCGGGGAAGTCGCGCGGCTCCTGGAAAGTTCGTTCGCCGCGTTGCGGCCCGGCGGGCGACTCGTCGTCAACGTCGGCACCCTGGAAATGATTACCGCCACGTACGAAGTGTTGAAGCGGCTCGCGCCGACGGTGGACGTGCTCCTGATGAACCTGGCCCGCGGCGTGGAACAGTTGGAGAGCCTGCGGTTCGAAGCGATCAACCCGTCCGTGATCTTGCGCGTCCGCAAGCCGGCGTGACCGGGGCCGGGCGTCGGACTGTGCGGGGGCTGTCCGCCGCACGAGCCGGCCGGTAGAACGGCCCCGCCGGTCGGGTCGTCTACCGGTCCCCCCTCACTATTGGAAAAGGAAGATCGCAATGCTCCGTTCCCTGACGCTCGCCCTGCTGATGGCCGTTCCCGCGCTGGTCCTGGCCGACGACAAGAAGCCGGAAAAGGCCGAGAAGTTCGACGCCGCCAAGCTGGTCGGCGACTGGAAAATCACCGACGGGATGAAGGCCGGCGACAAGCCCGGCCCCGATGTCGGCAAGGGCGTGGCCACCGTCACGAAGGACAAGATCAGCCTGAAGTCCGACGGCATGGGCTTCGCGTTCGGGTACAAGATCGACGACAAGAAGGATCCGGTCGCCATCGACATGGAAATCCTGGAGCCGGAAGGTCTGAAGGGCGCGAAGGCCCTGGGCATCATCAAGATCGACGGCGACAAGTTCACCCTGTGCTACAACCCGACGATGGGCGGCGCGCGGCCGACCAAGTTCGAGTCCACCAAGGACAACGGTAACTTCCTGTTCGTCCACACGAAGGCCAAGCCGGAAGAGAAGAAGCCCGAGAAGGCCGAAGACAAGAAGTCTAACTAACCTCGAAGTCCGCGCGTATCCGTTTCACGTCGCCGGGGCCGCCCCCGGCGATTCGCTTTCCCGAGGTGACCCATGCCCGCGACCCCCTCCCGCCGCGACCTTCTGCTCGGCACCGCCGTCGCCGCCATCGGCACGGCCACGGTGTCGCCGGCCGCGGAGCCGAAGCCGGCGGCGTTCGGGTTGTGCCTGAACACGAGCACCGTCCGCACCGCCGAGGGCAAGTCGCGGCCGCTCGTCGAACTGATCGACATCGCCAGCAAGGCCGGGTTCACGGCCATCGAGCCGTGGATTTCCGAGATCGAGGAGTACGTCAAGGGCGGCGGCACACTCCCGGATTTGAAGAAGCGCTTCGCCGATGCCGGCCTGGCCGTGCCGGACGCCATCGGCTTCGCCGAGTGGATCGTCGAAGACCCGGCCCGCCGCCGGCGCGGCCTCGACCAGGCCAGGCGCGACATGGACCTCGTTCAACGCGTCGGCGGCCTCCGCATCGCCGCGCCGCCCGTCGGGGCGACCGGCGGCACCAGCAAGCGCGACGACGGCAAGCCGTCCGAACCGGTCGTCGATCTGCTCGCGGCAGCCGACCGCTACCGCGAGTTGTGGGACCTCGGCCGCACGATGGGCGTCACGCCGATCGTCGAAGTCTGGGGCTTCTCCCGCACCCTCAAGCGGCTCGGCGAAACGCTCCTCGTGGCCGCCGAGTCGGGCGTCGCCGGCGCGGCCGTCCTGCCGGATGTGTACCACCTCTACAAGGGCGGGTCGGACTTCGCCGGCTTGAAGCTGCTCGCGCCCGCCGCCGTCGGCATCTTCCACGTCAACGATTACCCGCAGATCGAGCGCGGCAAGATCGGCGACGCCGATCGCGTCTACCCCGGCGACGGCGTCGCCCCGCTCGTGGAGATCCTGAAGGGCCTGCACGCGACCGGGTACGCCGGCTACCTGTCGGTCGAGTTGTTCAACCGCGGCTACTGGAAGCTCGACCCGCACGCCGTCGCGCGGACCGCCCGGGAGAAGTTGCAAGCGGTCGTGGCGAAGGCGATTTAAAGCGACCTCACCCCCGGCCCCTCACCGACGCGGAGAGGGGAGCAAACGAAGAGACCTCACCCCCGGCCCCTCTCCGACGCGGAGAGGGGAGCCAGTGGGTCCGGGTCGTTGGCTGAAACTCTCTGGCTCCCCCTCTCCGTCTCGGAGAGGGGGCCGGGGGGTGAGGTCGCCTTTCCCGCCGGGGGATAAGGTCTTGTCACTTTTGCATCAACAACCACGCGACCAGGACGTTGCCGACTTCGGCCGTTTGCGTCGGCGAAATCTTGTCCGGCGTGTCGGTCAGCTTGTGCCAGTGCGGGTAGTCGAAGTCCATGACGTCGATGGCCGGGATGCCGGCCTCGTTCAGCGCCAGGTGGTCGTCGGAAACCTGAACGGCGCGGGCGAAACCCTGTTCGAGCTTGAACGACTTCGCCTTTTGCTTCTCGGCGATTTCCCAGACCTGCCGCACGAGTGCCGGGGCGAATTGCCACGAGTAGCCCTCGACGCCGAGGCGGGCGTTCTCGGCGCAGCACAGGTCGAGCAGGATCGCGGCGGCGTACTTGTAGGGTAACTTCGCCTTGGTCTTGGCGTACTGCTCGCCGAAGTGTTCGCTGCCGAAGAAATACTTGTCGCCGTCCCGGACGTAGGGCACGCCCACGTCGAAGATGTACTCCTCGCCGTCGAAGAGCACGAAATCGACGCCGACGTGCAGCGGCAAATCCTTCATCTGGTGGGCGAGTTCCATCATCAGCGCGACGCCGCTGGTGCCGTCGTTGGCGCTGGCGAACGGCCGCGCCCAGTTCTCCCGCTTCGGCTCCTCGTTGGCTAGCGGCCGGGTGTCGTAGTGGCTGCAAATGATGACACGCTTCGGCAACTCGGGCTTCCACGAGAAGACGAGGTTGGTCATGGCGACGTTCTCGGCCTTGCTCCGCTGCCGGGCCGCGAACTCCTGCTTCGTCGTCTTCGCCCCGAGCGCCTCGAAGTGCTTGACGAGGAGTTCCTGTTGCTTGGCCATGCCGGCCGAGCCAGAGATGCGCGGGCCGATGTCGCAGAGCAGCTTCACGTACCCGACGGCCCGCGGACCATCCACGGCGACGCCCGGGGTAGCCGCGGCTTTGGGCACGCGGTCTTCGGCGAAGCCGTCGCGTTTCATCGGTAACTCTTTCTTGTCGTCGGCCGCGTCGCCGGTGGGCGAGTGCGGGTCGCACCCGGCCACGGCCAGGACGACGGTCAAAGTGGCCCACGCGCTCCGTCGAATCATGGCAACTCCTCCGGCCCGCCGGGTCGCGGGATTCCCCGCAGTTTACCGGGTCGGGGGGGCGAAAGATAGTCGAGCGAACCGGCCGGAATCCGTCTCGACTTTCGGCCGACCCGACGCTATCCCCCGCCGACACGAAGTCACCGGCCGCCCGGCCCGCACCGTCGGGGGACGGGGCAGCCGCGGAGCGATCCGCGGCCCCGGGAAGGCGTGCGGGTGACGCCGAGTGTTTGGCCCCGGGGGTCGGGTTTTTCGCGGGCTTTGAGTCATTGCCTCAAGGCCGGGAAGCCGATACCGGGTGTACCGATCGAGGGGTTCCCGCCCCGAGATTGGTGGGGGAGAAGGTGGACCACCGGCCCACCGTCGTGCGCGGCACGTTCGGACCCCGGACCGCGATTATCTGGGCCGCTGTCGCGAGACGACGTGGCCCCGAGACCCGCGCCGGGCGAATGATGCGAACGCACGCGGTCGGACCGACGCGAGGGGACGCCGGGCTTGCACTTTTTGCAAACCCGGCAGCGCGTCGCGGGGCGGTGGCCGGCCGATCATCAGGGAGGATCCGATGGTGACCCGTATCGACGCGGCGGAGATTGGCCAAGTGTGGCGCGACTACCGGGCCTGCCCGACAGTCGAGCTCCGCAACCGTCTCATCGAAAATTACCTGCACCTCGTGCGCTACAACGCCGAGCGCATCTGGCAGCGCCTCCCCGACGGGGTGGACCTGGACGACCTCATCAGTTCCGGCGTGTTCGGCCTGATGGACGCCCTGGACGCCTTCGACCTCGACCGCGGGGTCAAGTTCGAGACGTACTGCGTGCCCCGCATCCGCGGGGCCATGCTCGACGAACTCCGCACCATGGACTGGGTGCCGCGCCTCGTCCGGTCGAAGCAGTCGAAGCACGACGCCGCGTCCAAGCAGCTCGAAGCCGCGCTCGGCCGCAAGCCGACCCGCGAGGAACTCGCCGACCGCCTCGGCGTCCCCGTCGAGCAGGTCCAGGCCTACGTCGCCGAGGCGACGGCCGTGAACCTCGTGTCCCTCAACAAGAAGTGGTACGAGACGGACAGCTTCAAGGACGTGCGCGAAATCGACGTGCTCGAAGACAAGAAGGCCGAAGACCCGACGAACCGCCTCCAGAACCGCGACCTGATGAAGCTCGTCACCCGCGGCCTGAACCGCAACGAGCGGCTCATCGTCATCCTCTACTACTACGAGGAGATGACGATGAAGGAGATCGGCACGACGCTGAACCTGTCCGAGTCGCGGGTCAGCCAGATGCACTCGTCCATCGTCGCGCGGCTGCAATCGCAACTCGCCCGCCGCCGCCCGGAGTTCAGCAACTGACGCCGCCGGCATCGTACAATGGCCCCTCGCACCCCGAGGAGCCAGACGATGCCGCGGATTTTGATCGTGGACGACACCCGGCAGAACGCCGAGCTGCTCGAGGCCCACCTCGACGGCCACGGCTACGAGACCCGACTCGCCGCCCACGGCGAGGAGGCGCTACAACTCGTCGCCGAGTGGCCGGCCGACGTGATCCTCCTGGACATCATGATGCCGAAGCTCTCGGGCTTCGAGGTCTGCCGCCGCCTACGGGCCGACCCGGCCACGGCCAACGTCGGCGTGCTCATGATCACGGCCCTCGACCAGCCGACCGACATCGAGCGGGCCGTCGAAGTCGGCACCGACGACTTCGTCACCCGGCCGATCAACAAGACCGAACTCCTCCTCCGCGTTCAATCCCTGCTCGCGGCCCTGGCCGAGACCACCCCGACCGACCGCGCACTGACGTACTTCAAGGCCGTCCAGGCCGGCGTCCTCGCGTAACGCACCCCGATTGGCACCATGCACAAAGTAATTTTGAAGCCGAAGCACGCCTTGCCCTTCCACGCGCGGCACCCCTGGGTGTTCAACGGGGCCATCGAGCGCCTCGAAGGGACACCCGCGCCCGGCGACGAGGTCGAACTCGTCGCCTCGACCGGTCAGTTCATTGCCCGCGGCCTGTACAACGCCGCCAGCAAGATCAACGTCCGCCTCTACTCGTGGGACGCCGACCAGCCGCTCGACGCCGCCTTTTTCCGCAAGAAACTCGCATCAGCGGTGCGCCTGCGGCACGACTGGTTGAAGCTCAACGCCGGCCCGAACCCTGCGTACCGAGTCGCCTTCAGCGAGGCCGACGGCCTGTCGGGGCTGACCGTAGACCGCTACGGCGACTACGCCACGGTGCAATTCACCGCCCTCGGCCTAGCGTCGCGCCGCGCGATGTTCGGCGAGGTGCTCCGCGAACTCCTTGGGGTCAAGGGCGTCTACGTCCGCACGGAAAAGGGCATCGGTCAACTCGAAGGCCTCGAACTGCACGACGGCCTGTTGTGCGGCGAGATGCCGCCGGCGGAAGTCGTGATCGAAGAGAACGGCCTGCGCTTCGCCGTGAACTTGACCGAAGGCCAGAAGACCGGGTACTACCTCGACCAACGCGACAACCGCGTCGCCGTCTCGAAACTCGCCGGCGGCCGTCGGGTGCTCGACGCCTTCAGCTACTCCGGCGGTTTCGGCCTGTACGCCAAACGCGCCGGCGCGGCCGAAGTCGAGTGCGTCGATGCCTCCGAGCCGGCCCTGACCTTGGCCCGCCGCAACGCCGAGTTGAACGGCCTCGACGGCATCACGTTCACGAAGGCCGACGTGTTCGGCCACCTCGACCAGCTCGTCGCGGCCGGGCGTAAGTTCGACCTGATCGTCCTCGACCCGCCGAAGTTCGCCCGCAACCGCGCCGCCCTCCCGGCCGCCGTGCAGGGCTACCGCAAGCTGCACCAACAGGCGATGAAAATCCTCGAGCGCGACGGCGTCCTGGTGACCTGCTGTTGCACCGGTCTGATCACGCCGGTGATGCTGGAAGAGATCGTCGCCGAGTCGGCCGCCGCCGCCCGCCGCGACCTGCAAATTCTCGAACGCCGCGGCCCCGCCGCCGACCACCCGGTCGCCGCGAGTTGCCGCGAGTCGGCTTACTTGAAGTGCCTCATCAGCCGCGTGGAGTAGTCATGTCGCCCGACGAAGACGCGCTGCTGAACGGCATCGCCGCCGACCCCGCCGCCGACCTGCCGCGCCTCGTCTACGCCGACTGGCTCGAAGAGCACGGCCAGGACCTACGCGCCGAGTTCATCCGCGTCCAGTGCGAGATCGCCAAGCTCGAAGTCGGCCCCCGGGATGTCATCGACCGCAACGTCCACCTCTGGCGACGGCAACAGGAACTGCTCGATGGGCACAGCGAGTTGTTAGTTGAGGGAGTACCGGTCCTCCCGCGTCAAGGGCAAGTGACAGGACCACGTTTCTATCGCGGTTTTTTGGACGAAATCAGTCTCGACCTCGACGAGTTTGTTTCCCAGAGGACGGCGCTTCTGCGACTAAGGCCTATGCCCTCGCAAGTCTCCGTCGCCGCAGTCGTCGGCTACCTTCAAGTCGTGAACGCGGCACCCGGATGGGCTTGTGCGCTCGTCACCGCACTCCAATTCTTTCGACCGGCGACGGAGTCCGATGCCTCACAATTCGAGGTGGCCCTGACGGGTGAAATGGACACAGAATGGCTGCGACTGCACACGTTCACGTCCATCAATAGGGCGGTTTCGATGGCGACTTGTTCGTCCGTGTTCCGGTCCGACATGCCGGAACTCAGGACGCTGAACCTGCACAGCTCCGGCGTTAACGACGACGACGTGATCGACCTTCTCAACGCCGGTATCCTCCAGCGCCTCACGCACATCTCGCTGATCGAGAACGCCATCGGCGACCAGGCGGCGATCGAGTTGGCCGACCGGCTCGGCAACAGCAAGAACTTGAAGGAACTCGACCTGCGGCGGAACGGCATCACGACCGTCGGGCAGGCGGCGTTACTGGCGCGGTTGGGCAGCAAAGTGATTTTGTTCTGAGTCGGGACTGGCTTACTTCGAGAGCGGCTTGACGAACTCGATGGTGATTGTCGCGGCGACGCGGGTGCGGTCGCGGCTCAAGCGGACTTCGATACTCCGCCCGGCTTCGAGGACGGGCAGCATGTTGCCCAGCTCGCGCGCGATGTCGGCCGCCGGCCGGGCTTCGTAGGCGGCCAGGAACTTCGCCACCTCGGCCCGATGGTCGCGCAAATAGGCGTGGCACTCGGTCAGCGAGAGGCGGAGGAGCGGCGGGTTTTCGACGGACCGGGTCGAGGGCTTGACGCGCACGTCCGGGTTGGTGGCGACGACGGCGTACCCGGCTTCGGCGGCCACGCGGTACGTCGGCGCGAACCCGGTCGGGAAGCCGCGCGGGTTGTCCAGTGTCGCCCCGTCGGCGGCAGGACGCAGTGCGACCTGGTCCGCGTGCTTGCGGTTGTACTCGAAGCGTCCGAGGTGCGCGAGCGCGTCGAGGGCTTGCCGCAAGGGCGGGGCGAGTCGCGCGGCGTCGGCGGGCGTCGGGCCGAGGCGGACCGCGAGGGCGGCTTCGACGGTCGCCGCAGTCGCGGTCGGTTTGACCCAAAACGAGACTTCCGGGCCGAGTTTGTCCAGAACCGTCGGCCAGTCGTCGCGGCCGACGGCGGGGGCGACGACATCGTCGAGTTGCTTGCGGAACTCCTTGCCGCCGTCGGGTAAAAACGGCGAGGCCACGTCGAGCAGGGTTCGCAGATTGACGCGGCCGTGGACGGCGAGGAGCGACCCGGCCGGGGCGACGATGCTGGGCGACGGGCCGGTCGCGGGCGACAGGAGTCGCTGCCATTCGGGCGGCAACCGGGCGTCGTCGATGTCCGCGGTGACGCGCAGCGTGAGGGTCGCGTCGGCCCGGGCGCTCAGGCACAGGCCGTCGAGCGCGGCCCAGACTTTAGCGAACTGCTTGTGGAACGCGCGGTCCCCGGCGTCGGCTCCGCCGGCGGCACGCTCGGCCCACGAGGCGTCCAGGGCGCGGGGGTTGAAGAGGGCCGCGAGCGTGCTCTGGCCGTCGTCCAGGGCGAGCCACTTGGGCACCGGCTTGTCGTCCGGTGACTGCACCTTCGTCAAGACGCCGTGTAGGGTCGCCTCGCGGTTGGTGAGCACGAAAAGCCGCTCGTGGAGGGCGTAGAACTCGCGGCCCTTGTTCGCCTTCTCGCGGACGAAGTAGCGCACCCCGGCGTGCTCGGCGGGACGGACCGCGGTCACCTCGCCGGCCGCCTGCTGGGCCTTGTTGACGCGCTCGACGAGCCGCTCCAGGGCGGCCGGGTCGCGCGGCCGAACGAACATCGTGCCGCCGTCGGTTTCGGGCTTGCCCGGGTCGCCGGGCTGGAAGGCGAAGACGACCGCCTCGCCGAAAATATCGTCGCGCAGTTCGTCCGACGTGACGCCGAGTTGGCCCGTGACGAAGTCGCGCACGGCGATCAACTTCTCGGCCTCCTTCGGGTCCACGAACTGCTTGACCAGCGGGGATGTCGCCAGCCAGGCCGCCATCGGCGATTCGCCGAGGGCTTTCAACTGCGGCCCGAGGTTGCGGACGACGAACACGACCGTCGCGTCCGGCGGGACGAGCGGCCGGAGCGGGGCGACGGGGTCGGCGGCGAACAGCGACGTGCCGGCGGTCGCGGTGACGAGGGCGACGAGGAAGCGGAACGAGGTCATCGCGGCTCCTGCGTGGTCACCGCCGAGAGCTGCCGCACGTCTTTCAGGAACAGGTTCACGGCCCGGCGGGTCGTGTCGGTCAGCGGGTCGAGCACCGCCACGGAGACCGACGGCGTCGAGAGTTCGACGGGCGGCACAACGATTTCGACCGGCTCGGTGAGGGCGCTCAGCAGGTTGCGGGTCGGGGCCAGGGCGACATCGCCGGCGCGTTGAGTCACGCTGGCGAAGGCGTCCCGCACGTCGCCGATGGGGTCGGCGGGCGCGGCCGATACCGGCACAACCGGGGTCGCATCGACGAGTTCAATCTGAGGGCGCGGGCGGAACCCGTCGGCCGCCAGCCCGACGGCGACAAGCAGCGCGGCCGCGACGCCGACCCGCGCGGCCCATTGTTGCCGGCGGCGTTGCCGGCGGTCCCGCACGACGGCGGCGAAGGCGCGGTCGGCGAACCCGCTGGGCACCGCGACTGCATCGGTGCGGAGCACCGCCGCGAGTCGGCAGGCGGGGCAGGGGCCGGTGCGGCAGTCGGGGCAGGGCGGGGTCATCGGGTCGCCGGGTGGGGTGGGGGGTCGGTCGGGGGCACGTGGCCGAGGCGCTGCAGTTCGCTCAACACTTGCTGCCGCGCCCGGTGCAGCCAGGTCTTGACGGTGCCGACGGGCCGGTCCACCGCCGCGGCGATCTCCTCATAGGGCAGGGCTTGCTCGTGGAAGAGCAAGAAGACCTCGCGGTACTCCGCCCGCAAGGCGTCGATCACGTGCCGCAGGGCCGTCGTCAACTCGCCGGCCGGGGTGTCGGCCGGGCGGGCGGGCACGTCGTGCAAAAACTCCGTCGGCTCCGGCAGTCGCGCCCGCTTGCCGAGCCACGTCCGGCAGCGGTTCACCGTGATGCTCAGCACCCACGGCTTCAACGGCCGCGTCGGGTCCCAGGTTTTCAGTGAGCGGAACACGCGCAGGAACACCTCCTGGGCCACGTCCTCCGCGTCGTGCCGGTGCCGCAGCATCTTCAAGCTGACGGCGAACACGTCGGCCTCGAAGCGGGCGATCAACTCGCGGGTCGCTTCGGGTTCGCCGCGGAGGCACCGCCGGGCGAGTTCCTCATCGCTGGGCACGCCGACCCCCTTGCCCGTGACTACTCGCG
>JAYTSV010000067.1:0-2208 GCA_043745465.1 Fimbriiglobus sp. | reverse complement strand
GCGCGACGGGTCGGGCGAGCGCCGCCCGGAGGTCCCGGAGTTCCCCTTCGAGTTGGTGCCGGCGGACGCCGAGCGCCAGGATGTCCGACACCGAACGGAGGGTTTCGAGGATGCCGTCCGAGAGGGGGTGCCGGGCGAACACCGCCATCACCCCGACCAGGCGGTCTTCGACCACGAGCGGGTGCCCGGCGAACGCGACCATGCCCTCCCGGACCGCCCAGGCCCGGTCACTCACCTGCGGGTCGCCGACCACCGCGTTCGTGAGGTGCGGCTTGCGGTCCCGGGCGATCCGGCCGATCTTGTACTCCCCGACCACGACCCGCGAATGGGGGCCGTCGAGGTGGGTGTACAGTCCGGCACTGGCCTGGAGTTCCAGCACCCCGGCTGCTTCGTTCAACGTCCAGACGCGGGCGAAGGCCACGCCCAACTGGCCGACCGCCAGTTCGGCGAAGTCTTGCAGCGACTCGCGGAGGCCGACGCCCCGGGTCAGGGCCGCGCCGGTCGCGGAGACGAACGCGGCCGACTTCAACCGCTCGGCCGCCTCCGCCTCGGACTTCTTCCGGTCGCCGATGTCCCGGACGATCCGGGAGGTGCCGACGACGGCCCCGGCCTCGTCCTTGACGGCGGAAACGGTGAGGGAAATGGGGACCACCGAGCCGTCCTTGCGGAGGCGGACGGACTCGGAGTGCTCGATCCGCTCGGAGTGCTTCAAGTGGCTCAGGATCGCGGACTCTTCGCCCGCGTGGCCGGGGGGGAAGAGCACGAGGAGGGACCGGCCGATGATTTCGTCGGCCCGGTAGCCGTACAGCCGTTCCGCGCCGGGGTTCCAACTCTGGACAATACTGTCGAGCGAGGTGCTGTAGATGGCGACGTCGGCCGAGTCCACGACGGCCGCCAGGTGGAGCCGGGACTGTTCGGCGCGGCGGTGGGCCTCGGCCTGTCGCACCCGGTCCGTCACGTCCCGGGCGGCGGCGTAGATCGCCCTCTCCTCGGGGATCGTCTGGGCACTCCACTCGAGCCAGATGTAATGACCGTGCGCGTGGCGGTAGCGGTTCAAAAACTGGACGATCGGCTCGCCGTTGGACAACTCGACGACGACGGTTTCGGTCTTGTCCCGGTCGTCCGGGTGGACGAAGTCGAGGAACGGGCGGGATGTCAGTTCGTCGGCGGTGTACCCGAGAATCCGCGAAAAGTTTTCGTTCACCCGGAGAAAGTAACCGTCCGTGGAGGCGATGCAGAACAAGTCCAAGGACAGGTCGAAGAAGCGGACCAGGTCCAGTTCCGCCCGCCGCATGTTGGACTGGAGGTGCGCCGTCATCACCTCGACAATAATCCCGGCGTCGGCCGGGCGGGCGAGGAGGTCGGCCGACAGGCACCACTTCGCCAGACTGATGAGGTCCACCGGGACGGGGCACGCATTCAACCGGGCGAAGGCGTCGGCGGTGTTCGCATTGAAGGCCTTCTCGTAAATCTCCCGCCCGTCGATTCCGCTGTACGGCGGCCGCCCCGTGAGAATCTCGCACAGGATGCTGCCGAGGCCGAACACATCGACCCGCCGATCGACCCGGTCGATTTCCCCGCGGGCCTGTTCCGGCGCGAGGTACGCCGGGGTTCCGAACACCGTCCCCATCAGCGTCCCGGGCCGGGTCGGATCGACCGACAGGGGGCGGCCGACCCCGCACCCGGCGGTCGGGTCCGCGTCCGCCGGGTCGGCCGCGACCGCGAGGGGCGGGTCGGCCTCGCCCAGCACCTTCGCCAGCCCCCAGTCCATGACCTTGACCACCCCGAACGCCCCGACCATGACGTTCGCCGGCTTGAGGTCGCGGTGAATCACCCCCTGGCAGTGCGCGTAGGCGACGGCCTGGCAAATCTGGAGGAAGATGGTGAGGAAGTGGGGCAGGTCGGTCGAAGCGTCCGCGCGGCGGCGGAGGATCTGCTCCAGCGTCTGGCCGCACACCAACCGCATGACGAAGAACGGCCGGTCGTCGGGGGACACGCCCAGTTCGTGGATCGGGACGATCCCGGGGTGCTGCAACCGGCTGGTGATCCGGGCCTCTTCCATAAACCGGCGGACGACTTCGGGCTTCCCCTTGTGTTCCTTCAGGAGGACCTTGACCGCGGTCACGCGCTCGAGTTGGACGTCCCACACCTCGTGGACGACGCCCATGCCCCCGCGGCCGATCACCCCCCCGACGAGGTACCGGCCGG
>JAYTSV010000066.1:0-30002 GCA_043745465.1 Fimbriiglobus sp. | reverse complement strand
GGCGCGGGCCTCGTCGGCGGCATCAGCGCGACCTCGGCGATCAACGTCGGCGACGGCGTGAAGGTGTACGAGGCGGTCTACGGCGCGACCCACGAGGCCGTCCCGCCGGGGACGGCGAACCCCCTGCCGCTCATCCTCCCCGCACTCGAAATGCTCAAGGACTTCGGCGAAACCGCCTCGGCAGAACGCATTCTCGCCGCCGTCGAGAGCGTGCTGAGGAGCGGCGTGCGGACGAGCGACCTGGACGGTAGCGCGACGACGGCAACGTTCACGGCGGCAGTCGTGGACAATGTGCAACGAACCTGACCCGGCGAGCCAAGAGCGTCAGCGACTGGAGGTCGGACCGCTCCAGCCGCTGACGCTCTTGGCTCGCCGGGGGTTACTTCGCCGACTCGCCCAGGAACTTGTCGATGACGACGGCGTAGTAGGTGCCGCTCATACTCGACGCTTCGCCGGGCTTGACGCCGTAGCCGCCGTCGGCGTTCTTGCACTTGGCCGCGAAGGTTTTGACGCGGGCGAGTTCGGCCGTCGCGGTGCGGCCGTCGGCGCGGGCGAGCTTCAGGGCGCGCACGACCCGGTAGCACGTTTCGAGGTCGGACCCGGCCGCGTCCTTCACGCCCCAACCGCCGTCGGCGTTTTGGCCACCGGTCATCGCGGCGACGTGCGCGACGCCGTTCGGGCACGGCTTGCCCAGGCGGAGGCACATCGCCAGGACGGAGCCGGCGGTGCGAGCGTCGGCCGGGGCGGCGATGTCGTTCGCGGTTTTCAGCCAGCCGTCGAGGGAGAACGGGCAGTCGGCGACGCCCCAGGCCTCGACGGCCGCGGCGGCGATGCGCATCTCCTCGAAGGTGTCGGCGTGGTCCTTGAGGTACGTCATCGCCCCGGCGAATTTCTCGCGCGGCAGGCCGAGGTCGAGGGCGATCATCACGCCCACGGCGTTAATGGCCACGTCCGGTTTGCCGCCCGGTTCCGCGAAAGTGCCGGTTTTGGCGTCGTAACAGCTCGTCACGAACGCCTTGATCTTGTCGAGTTCGGGGACGGTCTGGCCCATTGCCTTGAGGGCTTTCACGCCGCCGTTGCAGGCCCGCAGGCTCGGCTTGCCGGCCGGGGTGACCTTGAACCCGCCGGTCGCCGGGTCTTGCAGGGCGAGAATGTATTTGACCGTTTCGGGCTTCATGTCCTGGGCGGGCGCGGCGGCGCAGACCAACAGTGCGAGCGTTGTGAGGAAGGCTTTCACGGGGACTCCTGTCTCGGGGATCGGGCGACCCTGGTACTTTACGGACTGAACCGGCGACGGGCGCGGCCGGCGGACCGGGGGCGAGTTCGTATCATGAGAAGCGTTCTGGGGTGAGGCCGGCCCGTCTGACCGACGGGTCGTGAATCGCCCCGGCCGAGTGTCTCGCGCGGGCTTGGGGCCGGCGCTCGACAGTCCGGCGTTCGACTTACACCTCCATGAGTACCGTTCCCGACGCGAAACTCACCACGACCAGCTCCCTTCCCGTTTTGAAGGAGTCCGATCACCCCGAGAAGCACGGCCACCCGCAGTCGTTCTGGCTCGCGGTCATGTGCCTGACGGGCGTCGATTACTTCAGCACCCTGGGCTACCAGCCGTCGATCGCCTACGTCAGCGCCGGGCTACTCGCCCCGTTGGCGACGGTCGTGCTGGTCCTGGTGACGCTGTTCGGGGCGTACCCCGTGTACGCGTTCGTGGCCAGCCGGTCCCACGAGGGTCAGGGGTCGATCGGCATGCTCGCCAAGCTCGTTTCGGGCTGGTGGGGCAAGCTCCTCGTGCTGACCCTGCTCGGGTTCGCCGCGACCGACTTCGTCATCACCAAAACACTCTCGGCCGCGGACGCCGCGAAGCACCTCATCGAGAACCCGTACTGGCCGCTGCCGACCGAGGACGCGCACGTCCACTCGCAGCAGCAACTGTACGTCACCTTCCTGATGCTCGTGCTGCTCGGCGCGTTCTTCATGCGGGGCTTCCGCGAGGTCATCGGCCTGGCCGTCGGCATTACGGCCGTTTACCTCGTGCTCAACGTGATGGTGATCGGCGCGGGTCTCGTCCACTTGGCCGAGCACCCGCATTACCTGCGAGAGTGGTCCACCAACGTACTGTCCGGGAACTGGCACCTGTCCCACCAGCCGACGACCCTCGGTGGGGGCGGGACGCTGACCCTGGTCCTCGTCGTGTTGCTCATCTTCCCGAAGCTCGCCCTGGGGTTGAGCGGGTTCGAGACGGGGGTCGCGGTCATGCCGCTGATCCGCGGCGAGGCCGGCGACACCCACGACAACCCGGCCGGCCGCGTCCGCAACACCCGCAAGATGCTGCTCTTGGCCGCGCTAATCATGTCGTGCGGCTTGCTCGGCTCGTCGCTGGTGGTGAGCACGCTGATCCCCCCGGAAGACCTGCTTTACGCCGACCCCGCCCGCCCCGGCGAGTTCCTGGCCCCGGACGACTGGCCGGACGGAGTCGAGAAGCCGAAGTCCCCGCCGGCCTATGAGCGGGCGCTGGCGTACCTGGCCCACGACGAGGCCCCGGCGAAGAAGATCGCGCCGTTCTTCGGCCGCACTTTCGGCACCGTTTACGACGTGAGCACCATCGTGATCCTCTGGTTCGCCGGGGCGAGCGCGATGGCCGGCCTGATCAACCTCGTGCCGAAGTACCTCCCGCGCTACGGCATGGCCCCCGAGTGGGCGCGCGCGGTGCGCCCGCTGGTGCTGCTGCTCACCGGCATCAACCTCCTCGTGACGCTGATCTTCGACGCCGACGTGACCGCCCAAGGCGACGCCTACGCCACCGGGGTGCTGATGCTCATTACGAGCGCCTGCGTGGCGACGCTCATCGAGAAGTGGCGGACGAACGCCGGGTCGTTCGGTCGCCGGCTGTCGGTGCCGTACCTGCTCATCACCCTGGTCTTCATCTACACCACCGTGGCCGTCGTCTGGGAGAAGCCGGTCGGCATGGTGATCTCGCTGTGCTTCATCGGGGCGATCGTGGCCACGTCGATCATCTCCCGCGTCCTCCGCAGTCGGGAGTTGCGGTTCGCGGGCTTCAAACTGAAGGACCCGCCGTCGAAGTTCCTCTGGGACACGATCCGGTTCCTGGATTTGACGGTCCTGGTGCCGCACCGGCCGGGCCGCCGCAGCCTGGCGGACAAGGAGGCGTCGATCCGCAAGGAGCACCGCATCCCCAAGGAGTTGATGATCGTTTTCGTCGAAGTCGTGCTCCAGGACGCCAGCGAGTTCGTCAACGAGCCGGTCATCGAGATCCGCCAGGAGGAGGGCCGGTACACCCTCAAGATCACCGGGGCGGCGTCGATCGCGCACACCCTCGCGGCGGTCTCTCTGGAGATGGCCAAGGTCGGCCGCCCGCCGGAGATTCACTTCGGCTGGACGGACGAAACCCCCTGGACCGGCACCCTCGGCTTCCTGCTCTTCGGCGAGGGAAACGTGCCGTGGATGGTCCGCGAACTCCTGCGGAACGCCGAACCGGACCCCGACAAGCGGCCCCTCATCATCATCGCCGGGGCCTGACGCTCGTCCGCCAGCCCGGGGTGCCGGCGGTTGCGCGCCGGGTCAGAGGTGTCGCGGCGCAATCCCCCGTTCCCGGGTGACTTCCTCGGGAGCACGACCTATATTACCGGCACCTGAACGACTTCTCACTCGGTCCTCGCGACGGCGGTAACGTGTGAATATCCGCTATGCCAGCCTCACGGACGTGGGGGTCAAGCGCAGCCACAACCAGGACGCGTGCGCCGCTCAACCGGCCGACGCGAAGCACTGGGAGACGCACGGCCACGTCTTCATCGTCGCCGACGGCATGGGTGGCCACGCGGTCGGCGAGAAGGCCAGCGCCAAGGCCGTCCGCGACATCCCCCTCACGTACACCAAGCACGTCGCCCAGGAAGGGGTCGTCTCGGCCATCCGCCGGGCCTTCGAGGAGGCCAACGACTCGATCTTCCAGATCGGCGTCAACAACCCCGAGTTCAAGGGCCTCGGCACGACCGGCACCGCGCTCGTCGTCCGGCCCGAAGGAGCCTGGATCGGCCACGTGGGCGACAGCCGGGCGTACCGCGTCCGGGGGAACCGCGTCCAGCAACTCACCTTCGACCACTCGTGGGTGTGGGAAGTGGCCCGCCGCCAGGGCATCGACCCGGACGAACTCGGCGACTTCAAGAAGAACGTGATCATCCGCTCGCTCGGGCCGGACGCCGAGGTCGAAGTGGACATCGAGGGGCCGTACCCGCTCGAACCCGGCGACACCTTCTTAATGTGCAGCGACGGCCTGACCAACGAAGTCACGCACGACGAGATCGGCGCGGTCGTCGGCGTGTTCGCCCCCGAGCAGGCGTGCAAGTACCTGGTCGAGCTGGCCAACATCCGCGGCGGCCGGGACAACGTGACCTGCCTGATCGTGCAAATCCCCGCCAACTCGACCGGCCTCGGGCCGAAGGCGACGAGCCTGGTCCGCAAGGTGACTCGGCTCGCCGGCCGGGCGAATCGCACGCTGCCGTGGCCCTTCCTGACGCTGGCCGTCGGGGCCGTGACCGCAGCCGCGTCCGTCGGTTTGCAGGTCGAGAACTACCGAGCGCTGGCACTGCCGGCGTTCGCGCTCGCCTCCCTGACGATTTTTGCCGGCCTGGTCGGACTCTACCTGCACATCCGTCGGAAGGCCAAGGTCTTCGAGACGACTCAGCACACGTCCCTGAACGAGTTGCACCTGTACCGCGACTACGCCTTCGACATCGGCCCGGGCATCGTCGAGAAGTTCGCGGCCCTAGAAGCCAGCCTCATGTCGGCCTGCCGGGAGCGGCCCGAGGTCAGCGACGACATCGACTGGGACGCCTACGAGAAGTTCGGCCGGGAGGCCACCGCCGCGACGGCCAGCGCCGACTGGATCACCGCCTTCGCCGCCCGCTTCCAGGCCGTCATGACCCTCGGGGCCGCGGTCAACAAGAACCGCGGCAAGGACGAGTTCTTCAAGCCCAACTGGGCCCCGCCGAAACACTAATCCCGCCGATTCGCTGGCCCCGCTTGCCGCGGGGCCGTTGTCACTGTTGTGGCGTGGTCGTCACCGGCGTCGTCGCGCCCGGCGGGCGGGTCCGGCTCGGCAATTGGACCGTCCCGGTCGGCAGGAAGGTGCCGCCGGCGGGCGGGGCGTCCGCGGGGATCAGTTGCGGGCGGACCTGGCTCGTCGTCCCGCTGCCGCCGCTCAGGGGCAGCGGTTGCTTCGGCGGCATCGGGGCTTCCGGCGGGAGCGGGGCCGGCGACATCGGCATTCCTTGCGGCAGGCTCTGGGGCGTTCCGTAAGGCATCGAGGGCGGCGTGGCCGTGGTGTCCTGGGGGAGCCGTTGGTTCGGGTCGATCTCGCTCTTCCAGGCCGGCAGGTTCGGCAGGGCGAGCGTCCCGGGTTGCTCCCGCAGTTTGATCGCGTTCTCGCGGGCCGCGAAGTGGTCGGCCGCTTTCTTCTGCACGTAGTCCGGCAGCGGGCCTTCGCCGACCGTCACGTTGTTGTACCGCTGGATCGTCCCCTTGGCGTACTCCAGGGAGGCGAGGGCGACGTTGTAGTTGGCGATGGCCGCGTACTCGTCGGCGATGACCTGGGCCAACTGCTGCTGGGCTTGCAGGAACGCCGTCGTGTCTTGCTCCCCGAAGATGCCGCCGCCCCGGCGGACGAACTCGAATTCCAGTTGCTTCTGCAGGTCGATCCGCTGGCTGCGGTTCTCCACGATCAACACGTAGGTGTCGATAACCTGCCGGTACGCCCGGGTCAGGATCTCCTCGGCCTTTCGTTCGGCGTCTTCCATTTGCTCGTAAGCGATGCGCATGTTCAGGTTGGCCTGCCGCACCAGTCCGTTCGCGTCCCGGAAGCCGATGGGCATTTCGAACCGGAGGCCGACCTGCCAGGTGTTGAACTGGTTGCTCGCCAGGCTGCGGAAGGCGTTGTCCGAGATGTTCGCCCCGTCCAGGCGAGGCCCGAGGCCGGCGATGTCGTAACTGGACTGGAAGCGCAGGTCCGGGCGGCGCAAGTTCTTCTGGTTGAGGATGTCGAGTTGCTTGGCCTTGACCTCCTGCCGCATGATCATCAGCTCGGGGCGGTTGGCCGACATCTCCTGGTGAATCTCTATCCAATCGGGCGTGAACGGGACGAGGTTCGGTTCGTCCGTCGGCACGAGCCGCGTGCCGTCGTCGGACCGCATGCCCAGGAGGCCGCGGAAGTTCCGCTCGGACTCGAGTACCTGGCCCCGCGCCCGGACGACCAGCACCCGGAAGCGGTCGTACTGCGCGCGGTTTTGGAATACGGTGGCCTGCTTGTTGATGCCGCCGCCGGCCCGCTTGCTGTAGTAGAAATAGGCTTCGAGGGCCTGCTTCGCCCCGTTCTCCTGGGCGGCCAGGTTGTAGTACGACGAGTACAGGTTCCAGTACCCCGCCTCGATGTTCAACAGGTGCGTGTTGACCTGCCGGTCGAACTCGGCCCGCTGTTGGGTGAGCCGGACGCGCGTCAGCAGGATGCCCTCGGTCCCCTGGCCGGTCGTGCGGAACCCGGGGATGAGCAGGCTGCCCGGGTGGTTGGCGTTGAGCTGGTTGACGCCGATGCCGAACGACTGCAACAGCGGTTGCTCGAAAACGAACTGCAACCGCGGCGTGTAGGAGGTCGGCAGGGAGACGAAGCTCGTGTTAGACGGCGGTTGGGCGAGCTTGAGGTACTGCGTGCTGAACGTGATCCCGGCCACGCCGCCGGTCGGCAGCGGTTTGGCCAGCGTGCTCGAAAGCGTCGCCGAGTCGCCGTTCGAGAAGCTCTGCTGGAGCGTCAGCGTCGGGTTGTCGGTCTGGTTCCAGGTGATGCTCGAAATGAACCGGGCGTCGAACTTCGAGAGCGACCGCTCGATTTCCGTCGCGGCGATGGCGGGCTGGATGGCGAACGCCTTGATGCTGTCGGTGCCGGACGTGCCCCGGCCGCCGAAGGTGGGTAAGAAGTCCGAGACCAGGCCGGGGTTATTGGCCTGGCCGCCGACGTTGCCCTGCTCCATGCCGATGGCGATGGCTTCCTTGAGCGAGATATTCCGGACCGGCCGGTTCGTGTCGAGGACCGTGGCCGGGGCGTTACCGGACGGGCGACCGGTCGGGGCGATGGTCTCGTGCGGCGAGGTTTCCAGGCGGGCCATCAGCCCCTTGTCGAGGGCGCTGTGGTGGTCGGCCGGTTCCATGAAGAGCTGCTGCTTGCACCCGGCCGACCCGAGCGTGCCGCAGACGCCACAGGTCCAAAGGAGCCCGCTCAGTTTCGCGATCGTCCAGCGCTTCCGCTTCATGGTCGTCCCCGTCTGCGTCGGTTCCGCGTCGCGGCCACGAAAAAGCCGGTCTGCGAAGTCGTCCGGGATTCATCGGCTGGAAGCCGGGTAGAATTGACGGGTCTTGCCGGTCGGAGCGGAACTATTTTCGCAATCCGAAGTGTGCGGCCGGGATTGGCTCAAGACGGGCACCGCTGGCGATCTGGGTAAATGAAGACGGCCCGCGTTCCGATGAACGCGGGCCGTGATGATCGAGCTGTTCGGCACGCTTAGAGGGCCGAGTTGCCGCTGAATCCGATCTTGCCGCCGCCGAATCCGCCACCGCCTTGGCCACCGAATCCGCCACCGCCTTGGCCGCCGAATCCGCCGCCGCCTTGGCCACCGAATCCGCCGCCGCCTTGGCCACCGAATCCGCCGCCGCCGCCTTGGCCACCGAATCCGCCGCCGCCTTGACCACCGAAGCCGCCGCCGCCGCGCTGGCCACCGCCACCCTGGCCACCACCGAAGCCGCCACCGCCCTGGCCGCCACCGAAGCCGCCACCGCCCTGGCCGCCGCCGAAGCCGCCACCGCCCTGGCCGCCGCCCTGGCCGCCGCCCTGGCCGCCGCCGATGCCCAACGGGGGAGATAGCGTAGGAACGTCCCGAATTCCGATCCCGCTATAGCCGAACTGCCCGAGGTTCGTGGCCCCGACGCCCGGGTTGACGAACCCGCCCATGCCACCGCCACCGCCGCCTTGACCACCACCCTGGCCGCCGCCGAATCCCCCGCCACCTTGCCCGCCGCCGAAGCCGCCACCCTGGCCGCCTTGCCCGCCGCCGAATCCGCCGCCACCCTGGCCACCCTGACCGCCGAATCCGCCGCCGCCTTGGCCACCGCCGCCTTGGCCGCCGCCGCCGAATCCGCCGCCGCCTTGGCCGCCGCCGAATCCGCCGCCGCCCTGGCCGCCACCGAATCCGCCGCCACCCTGGCCGCCGCCGAAGCCGCCCTGGCCACCTTGCTGTCCTTGTTGGCCCTGGCCGCCTTGGCCGAAGATGCCCAGGCCCGGCGGAATGATCAAGTCATTCGGTCGCAACGGACCGTTCAGCGGCGGGCGCGGCAAAAACCCACCCCCGCGGAACTGACCGCCGGACCGGAAGCCCTGAGCCTGTGCCGAGTCGGTGAACGACGAGAGGATGCAGAGCACGCCGAGCGTGGCGATGCTGTACACCAGGGTACGCGTGACGGAACGGGTCATGGGAATCCTCGTGAGGGTCGTCGGTGCAGTCGGTGTCGGTGTGCTACCACAACGTAGTTCGGGGGTGATTGTGAGCGCGGACTCGGCGGAATCCGTCACTGAGATAATGCCATTATTTCGGAACTTGCGCCGCCCGTCGAGAGAACCCGCCCGATTTGCTCAAGTTTCCCCGTCGGGCCACCAATACAAGCCGGAATCCCGTCCCGAAAATTCGGCTTGATCTTCCCCGGGTGACTGCTGGTATCATTCGCAACAGGTGTTTGAAACGAACGATTGAAACAAACGATTGGCCCGACCGACGTGACCGAACCTCCATCCGATCCCAAGGTCAATGAGCCGCGCTTGCGGTTGCTGTTGGCCGCCGAGTCGGTGTTCGCCCGCAAAGGGTTCGACGGCGCGACGGTCCGCGACATCTGCGACCGCGCCGGCATGAACGTCGCCGCGATCAACTACCACTTCGGCGACAAGGAGCGGCTGTACATCGAGACGGTCCGCCACGCCCACACGTGCGGCGTCGCGGACGCCGGACCGGTGCCGGACTACTCTGGGCTGCCCCCGGCCGTGCAACTGCGGGCGTTCATCGCCGGGATGTTGCGCAACATGGATGCCCCGGTCCGGCCCGAGTCAATGCAACTGCTCATGCGCGAGCTGAGTCAGCCGAGTCAGGCGACGATATCCGTGGTCGAGGACTTCATCCGGCCGATGGCGATGGGCCTGTTCGCCATCCTCGCCGACCTGCTGCCGACGATGCCCGAGCGCCAGCGGCTCATGGTCGGCTTCAGCGTCGTCGGGCAGTGCCTGTTTTACCGCCAGAACCGTACGGTCGCGACGCTGCTCTTCGGCCCGGCCGCCGTGGACGCGCTCACGCTGGACGGGATCACCGAGCACATTACCCGGTTCACGTTTGCGGCCCTGGGGCTGGCGGGCGATTACCCGACTGTCGTCCGCCGAGAGGGTGCCGTATGAACTGGGTCGCGCTGCGGATGCTCCTGGGAGACCGCACCAAATTCCTCGGCATCGTTTTCGGGGTGGCTTTCGCGTCCCTGCTGATGGGCCAACAAATGGCCATCTTCTGCGGACTGATGCGGAACACCACTAGCCAGGTCCGGGACATCGCCGGCGGGGACATTTGGGTCATGGACAAGAACGTCCAGTTCGTGGACGACATCAAGCCGATGAGCGAGGGCAAGCTGCAACTCGTCCGCGGCGTCGCAGGGGTCGAGTGGGCGGTGCGGTTGTACAAGGGCGTCGGCCGGGCGAAGCTGGAGGGCGGCAACTTCCAGCAGATGATCCTGATCGGCCTGGACGACGCCTCGTTAGTCGGCGCGCCGCCGCCCGAGCGGATGATCTCCGGCGACGTGGCCGACTTGCGGCGGCCGGACGCCGTCATCATCGACGAGTTCGGCTGGCGCTACCTCTTCCCCAACGAGCCGTTTGCCCCGGGCAAGACGCTCGAAATGAACGACAAGCGGGCCGTCATCGTCGGCATGTGCTACTGCAACCCGACCTTCCAGACCTTCCCGATCCTGTACTCGACGTACTCGCAGGCGATCAAGTTCCTGCCGCAAGAGCGCCGCGTCCTGTCGTTCATTTTGGCGAAGGCCAAGCCGGGGCAGAGTCCCGAGACCTTGTGCGTTGCGATCCAGGAACAGACGCGGCTGAAGGCCCAGACCAACGATCAGTTCTTCTGGACGACGATCGACTACTACGCGAGCCGCACCGGCATCCCGATCAACTTCGGCATCACGGTCATGCTCGGCTTCGTGGTCGGCTGCGCGATTGCGGGGCAGACGTTCTACCTGTTCACGATCGAGAACCTCAAGCAGTTCGGCTGCCTGAAGGCGATGGGCGTGAGCAACCTGCGGCTCATCCGCATGATCCTGCTCCAGGCCGCCGTCGTCGGGTTCCTGGGCTACGGCATCGGCATCGGTGGGGCGGCCGGCTTCGGCTACGCGATGACCCACTTCGTGAAATCGACGCCGCCGGCGTTCTACTTCCCCTGGCAGGTCATGGCGATCTCCGGCGGCGCGGTGTCGCTGATCGTCACCCTGGCGGCACTGCTGAGCATGAAGCGCGTGTTGTTCCTCGAAGCCGGCGTGGTGTTCCGGTGAGTGGCGGGCCTGAAGAGACCTCACCCCCGGCCCCTCTCCGACGCGGAGAGGGGAGCAAGTGAATTGATGCCGTTGACGGAAACCCGCTCGCTCCCCCTCTCCGTCTCGGAGAGGGGCCGGGGGTGAGGTCGCCCCTTACACGCCGACGCCGCTTGCCTGATCCTTGGAGTTCCGCCCATGACCCTGACCGCGACCGAGTCCGCGATCCGCCTCAAGGGCGTGACCAAGGCGTTCGGCACCGGCGACTCGAAGACGCTGGCCCTCGACGACGTGACGCTCGACCTGCCCTACGGCGAGTTGGTACTGCTCGTCGGCCAGTCCGGGTGCGGCAAGACGACGTTGATTAGCATCGCCGCCGGGCTGCTCGACCCGACGGCCGGCGAAGTCGAAGTGTTGGGCAAAAACCTGACGCGGATGTCCGGGACGCGCAAGGTCAACTTCCGCGGCGAGTTCATCGGCTTCGTCTTTCAACAGTACAATCTGCTGCCCGCAATGAACGCCGTCGAAAACGCCTGCGTGCCCCTCTTGATCGCCGGTTGGAGCCGGGCGCGGGCGTTGGAGAAGGCCGCCGAGGTGATGCACAAGGTCGGCCTGGGCAACCGCATGAAGTCGTTCCCGGACCAACTCTCCGGCGGCCAGCAGCAGCGCGTCGCCATTGCCCGGGCACTCGTCCACGACCCAAAAATCCTCGTCTGCGACGAGCCGACGGCCGCGCTCGACGCCGCGTCCGGCCGCACCGTCATGGAACTGATTCAAGCGGTCGCCTGCCAGCCGGACCGGGCGGTGATCGTCGTCACCCACGACTCGCGCGTTTACGACTTCGGCGACCGGATCGTCGAAATGGCCGACGGCAAGGTCGAGAAGGTCTCGGTCTTGACGCCCGGCGAAACCTTCCAGCACGCGTGACCGTGAATCGGGTGTCGGGTGTCGCAGAACCGAGGCACGTGGCCGTATTGCGACATCCGATCCCTCTGCGACACCCCAAACCCGACACCCGACACCCGATTTTGAACCGTCCTACAGGAGACTGACCATGTTGATTCGCTACGGGCTGCCGGTCCTCGCGCTCGCGCTGATGGCGTTCGCCTTCTACCAGATGAGCCTCGCGCAGCAGAAGGCCCCGGCGGTCGTTCCGGCGGTCGAACCGGCGAAGTCGCCCTACGGGACGCAACTCGCCGGGGCCGGCCTGGTGGAGCCGGAGACGGAGAACATTTCGGTCGGCACGCACTTGCCCGGGGTGGTCGAGCGCGTCTTCGTCAAGGTCGGCCAGACGGTCTGGTCCGGCGACCCGATTTTCCAACTCGACGACCGCCAGGTGAAGGCCGAGATCGAAGTCCGCGCGGCCAACGTCGCCAACGCCGAGGCGGTCCTGGAGAAGTTGACGATGATGCCGCGGCCGGAAGAGATTCCGCCCGTCGATGCCAAGCTGGCCGAAGCCGAGGCCAACTTGCGCGAGCAGGTCGCCCTCCTCGACCGGTACAAGGGGCTGTCCGCCAGCAGCGCGATTTCGGGCGAAGAACTCGTCCGCCGGCAGGCCGGGTTCGAGACGGCCCAGGCCCTCCGCGCCAAGGCCAAGGCCGACCGCGAACTGCTGATCGCCGGGGCGTGGCAGTTCGACCGCAAGGTCGCCGACATGTCCGTCCGGCAGTACAAGGCCCAACTCGCCCAGACGCGCGTCGAACTGGAACGGCAGACGATGAAGGCCCCGCTTGCCCGCTTCCCCGAAGTGACCGCGGCGGGGGCCAAGTCCGCCTCCGAACCGGCTTCGTTCAACGTCCTGCAGGTCAACGTGCGGCCCGGCGAGTACGTCGGTCTGTCGCCCGGCCAGGCTCTCGTCGTCCTCGGGTTCGTCGGCAAGTTGCACGTCCGCGTCGATATCGACGAGAACGACATTTCCCGCTTCTCGCCCGGTCTCGTCGGGGTCGCCAAGCCGCGGGGCAACCCGAAGGAGCAGTTCCCGCTCGCGTTCGTCCGCGTCGAGCCGTACGTCATCCCCAAGCGGTCGCTGACGGGCGGGAACACCGAGCGCGTCGATACCCGCGTCCTGCAGGTCATCTACGCCATCGACACGGCCGGCAAGCCGCTGTACGTCGGCCAGCAAATGGACGTGTTCCTCGACACCTCCGCGAAATAACCTGACGGGGTGTCCCGCACCCCGCCGGAGTTTCGCATGGTCAAGCTCGCCCCCTCGATCCTGGCCGCCGACTTCTCGCGGCTCGGCGAACTCGTGCGACTCGTCGAGAAGGCCGGGGCCGACCGCGTCCACATCGACGTGATGGACGGCCACTTCGTCCCCAACCTGAGCATGGGTTCGGTCGTCGTCAAGGGCTTGCGGCCGGTCACCCGGCTGCCCCTCGAAGTCCACCTCATGGTCGAAGACCCCGGCAAGTTCCTCGACGGCTTCCTGTCGGCCGGGGCCGACGCGATCCTGTTCCACCTCGAAGTCGAGCCGCAACCGCTGCATTTGATCGCGCGCGTCAAAGCCGCCGGGAAGAAAGTCGGACTCGCCTTCAACCCGGACCTGCCCGTCGGCCGAATCCAACCGTACCTCGCCGTCATCGACGTGGCCCTGTGCATGACCGTCTTCCCCGGCTTCGGCGGGCAGGCGTTTCTACCGGGCGGCCTCGACCGCATCGCCGAACTGCGGGCGATGATCGACGCGGCGAACCCGGCCTGCGATCTCGAGATCGACGGCGGCGTGGACCTGACGACGGCCGGCCCGGCTCTCGCGGCCGGGGCCAACGTCCTCGTCGCCGGCACGGCCGTCTTCGGCCACCCCGGCGGTCCGGCCGCCGCGGTCGAGCGGTTCCTCGCCTTCCCGACGCGCTAACTCTGCCCGGAGCCGCCCGCATGGTTTTTCGGTCGCTCGCACTCCCGGCCGTGGCGGTCCTCACCCTCGCCCTGGCCCCGCGGCCCCCGGTCGAACACCCGACGCCGGTCGTCGCCGTCGTTGCCGTCGGCGAGCGCCCCAGTCCGACCGAGTGGGAAAGTCTGCTCACGACCGACCCGATTGCCGCGCTGCAAGCGGCCCGCGACCGCTACGCAGCGGAGGTCACGGGCGTCCGCATGGTGATGCACAAACAAGAGCGGCTCGGCGGGGTCTTGCACCCGCCCGAGGTCGTGGACGTGTTGGTCCGCGAGACCCCTTACGCCGTGCGCATGGTCTGGCGGACTGGCAGCCGCAAGGTGCTGGGTACGGCCGTCGAAGGAACGTTGTACGCCGCCGGGGAGAACGGAGGCCGGATGACCGTCTGGCGGCCGACCGCGTTCGCCAGTTTCTTGCGCTTCTACGACCTGTCGCCGACCGACGCCCCGGCCCGCTCGGCGTCCCGGTACAGCCTGACCGAAGCCGGCCTGGGACACACGCTGGGCCGGACGCTCGCCGCCTGGGGCCGCGCCCGCGACGGCGGTCATGGCACCATCGATTCCCTCGGCTGCCGGCCGATCCCCGACCTCGCCGGCCGCCCGTGCCACGTCCTCCGCCGCACCTGCACGCCGCCCGAAGGCGACCGCTTCCTGACCGCCGACCCCGACCCGTCCGGCGACGCCTTCGCGACCGCGACGATCTACCTCGACCCCGAAACGTGGCTCCAGGTCGGGGCCGAACTCCGCCGCGCCGACGGCGAACTCGTCGGCCGCTACCTCTTCCAACATGTGCAACTCAACCCGACCTTGACGGCGAACGACTTCACCCGGGAAGCCCTGGCGCAGTGATTCTCAACGGATTCACTGCGGGCTTTACTTTCTCTGTGCCCTCCACGGTGAAATTCCGGGCTTGCTTCGCCTTGCGGCGGCCGGGCGGGCAGGGTATCACGTCGGCACTTCTTCGAGGTCCGCTATGCCGCGCACGGGTGACTTGAGGGCGACGGGTTTGCTGGTCGTCGCCGCAACGGTGTTCGCCTCCGGGTGCTTCGGCGCGACGCGGCACATGATGGCCCCGCCGTCGCCGGTCGTCGCGGGAATCGCCCCGGGGGACATCGCCGACGTGGCGGCCGAGGCGGATTCGCTGCAACTCGTGGACCCGGCGACGCTGTTTCGCGTGGCCGAGCAGATCCGCACCGAACACCGGCCGAACGTCCCGCCGCCCAAGCGGACCGTCCTCGCCCTGTCCGGCGGCGGGGCTTACGGCGCGTTCTCGGCCGGCGTTCTCGTCGGCTGGACGGCGTCCGGTCTGAGGCCGCAGTTCGACACGGTCACCGGCATCAGCACCGGGGCGATCATCGCCCCGCTCGCCTTCCTCGGGCCGGCCTACGATTCGCAACTGCGCGACTTCTACACCCAGATCAAGCAGGACGAGTTGTACATCGTCCGCAAGAGCCTGCGCACCCTCTTCTCCGACGCCCTCGCGGACAACACGCCGCTGGTCCACAAGCTCGAATCGACCATCACCCCCGCACTCCTCGCGGCCGTCGCGGCCGAGCACGCCAAGGGCCGGCGGCTGTACGTCGGCACGACCGAACTCGACGGCCGGCGGCAAATCGTCTGGGACTTGGGGGCGATCGCGTCGCGCGGCACGCCGGCCGACCTCGCGTTGTTCCGCAGCGCGGTGTTGGCGTCCGCGGCCATCCCGGGCTTCTTCCCGCCCGTCCGCATCCCCGTCCAGATCGACGGCAGCGTCTACGAAGAACGGCACGTCGATGGGGGCGTGACCGCGTCGCTGTTCTTCCGGCCGCCGTGGATCGCGCCCGAACGGCGGGCCGACCCGTCGTTCTCGTCCCTGCACGGCACCGACTTGTACATGATCGTCGCCGGGAAACTGTACTCGGACCCAGAACCGGTCAAGCCGCGGGCGCTGGCGATTGCCGCGGCCGGCGTCTCGACCCTGCTCTACTCAGGTTGCCGCGGGGACCTGATGCGGCTTTACACGGCGTGTGTTTTGACGGGGATGAATTACCACCTGGTTGCGATTCCGGCCGAGGTGCCGATCACGATCGCCAGCACCGATTTCGACCCGGTCCAGATGAGCAAGCTATTCGACGTGGGGTTGAAGACGATCGCCGCGTCCCCCTGTTGGCGCTCGACGCCGCCGGGGCTGGAGCGCGGCGAGGGGGTGTCGCTGCGGGCCGGCACGCAACTCTCACGCACCGGCAACGACCCCGTCACCCCGAAGGCGGCGGACCGGCACGCCGCGCCCTTGCTGTACTACCCGGCCCCGGAGCGCACCATGCCGGCGACGCCCGGGGCCATCGAGAAGTGACGGCGACTACTTGGCCGCGGCACCGGCCAGGAACAGCGGCGTCAACCGCAGGGTGAAGCGGATTTTGAGCGTGTCCCCGCCGTCCACGGTGAGCGCCATCGCCGTCGTCTGCTTGTCGTCCTTGTCGAACATCGCCAGAGCGTTGTCCGGGATCGGCTCTCCGCTCAACTCCATAAGCTTGAGCATCCGCTTGCCGTTGGTGACGACCTTGAGGACCGGCGCTGCGGCCGGCTCGACGGCCAGTAGCGCCTTGACCCGGGCCAAAGCGTCCGACGCGACCGACAGGTAAATGCCCTTCGGCGCGAACGCGATGGCGACGCTCGCCTTGTCGCCGAGGAACTTCTGGGCGTTGGCCGGGACGAAGCCGCCGACGTTGAGGGTGTGGATGCCGACGCCGCCGACCTTGGCCGCGTCCAGCTTGACGAACCCCTGCACGCCCTCGGGCAGCCCCTTGAGTGCGGCCTTGAACTCCTTCTCGATCGCCGACGGGTCTTCGTAAGACACCCCGATGTTGACGCCGTACACGTCGTCCGCGTTCGGGCCGGTGAGCGCGAACCCGAGGTCGAAGTTGCCCGCTTCGACAGTCCGGAGTAGGCCCTCGAAGGCGGCGTCGGCGACGGCCTTAGCCGCCGGGGGAATCTTGTCCTCCTGCGATTTCTTGCCCTCTTTCATCCCTTCGATTACCAGCTTCCGGACCTCCGCCGAGAAGAGCGGCAGCTTCGTAACGAATCCGTTGACCGTGTCGGCCGTCAACATCCCGGCGAACCGGTTGGTCGTCGGCTTGCGGCCGGCGATCTCCTTCGCCAGGGCCGTCTCCGGCAAGGCTTTGAGCGCGACGTCCATCGTCAAGTCGTAGGTCTTGGGGTCGAGGTTGACCTTGAGGTCGTAGAGGTCCCCTTCCTTGTACTGTTGCGCGTTCATCCGCTCCGAGAGCTTCAGAATCGAGCCGAAGGCGTCCTTGATTTGCTCGGGCACCGGCAGGTTGTCGATGGCGTCCCTGGCCTGCTTCATCTGCTCCTTGTTCTTCTCGACGGCGTCCTTGGGCAACCGCTGGAGGTACGTCCGGACCGCGAGCAGGGCCGTCTCGCCCGGGAACGCGACCTTCTCCGGGGCGATCAGCTTGCCCGTCGCCAGCTCGGCGTCGTCGAGGTTCACCCCGACGTAGGCGTTGTTGCCGGCGAACCGCAGGCGGATCGGCTTCTCGCCGCCGTTCGCGCCCTCCGGCAGTTCGAGCGCGTACAAGCCCTTGGCGTCTTTGACTTGCTCCACGTCGATCTCGGCCCGCTTGAGCAGGTCGAGGAATTCCTTCTCGGTCGAAATCGGCACGATCACGACGCCGCCCACGTTCTCGGCGTCGGTCGCGTTGACGAGGTAGCCGAGGACCGGGCGGGTTAGGTCGAGGCCGCCCAGTCCCTTCTCGCCGAGCTTGTCCGTGATGCCGTCGTTGACCTTGTCGAGCGCGTCCTTGCCGCCGAACTTCTCGGCGATGACCCGCGCGTCCGCGAGCGTCTTGCCGACGGGCTGCATCTGGATGACGACCACGGGGTCGGCCGCGTGGGCGACCGGCGGCGTCAACCCGAGAGTGGCCAGGGCGGCGACGACCGCGCCCGTCAAAACCGTTCGCATATTCATCGGAAGCCATCCTCAAGGGGGGGTGGGGCAAGCTCGACAACGCTGGCCAGTGTAGGGGATCGGCGTCGCCGGTGCCACCGGCGGGGGGCGAAACATACGCTAATCCCGGTGGCGGGAGGCGGCGAGAAGCGGGAGGGCGGCGAATGGGCCAGACGATGCACGCGCGGGCGGTCGAATTCTTCCGCGGCCTCCAGGACACGATTTGCACCGCCCTGGAGGCGGCCGACGGCGGTGGAGCCTTCCGCGAGGACGCCTGGACCCGGCCCGGCGGCGGCGGCGGCCGGAGTCGCGTCCTGGAAGAGGGCACCGTCTTCGAGAAGGCCGGCGTCAACTTCTCCGAGGTGTTCGGCGAGTTCACGCCCGAGTTCGCCCGGTCGATGCCCGGCGACGGCCTGGGCTTCACGGCCACCGGCATCAGCCTGGTGCTCCACCCGCGCAGCCCCCTCGTGCCGACGGTCCACATGAACTTCCGCACGTTGACGCACGGGGCCAAAGCCTGGTTCGGCGGCGGGGCCGACCTGACCCCGTACTACCCCCTCGAAGAGGACGTGGTCCACTTCCACCGCACCTGGCGGGCCGTCTGCACGCGGTACGCCCCGGCCGTCGATTACGCGAAGATGAAGCACGATTGCGACGACTACTTCTACCTCAAGCACCGCGCCGAAGCCCGGGGCGTCGGCGGCATCTTCTTCGACCACTTCGGCTCCGACGAACTCGAAGGGGCGTTCGACTTCGTCCGCGCGGCCACCGCTCAGTTCCTGCCGAGTTACCTGCCGATCGTCGAGCGCCGCAAGGGGCTGGCTTACACCCCGGAGCAGCGGTTCTTCCAGGAGTACCGCCGCGGCCGGTACGTCGAGTACAACCTGATCTGGGACCGCGGCACGCTGTTCGGCCTGAAGACCGACGGCCGCGTCGAGAGCATCTTGATGAGCCTGCCCCCGGTCGTCCGGTACGTGTACGACTACCGCCCCGCCCCCGGGAGCCGCGAGGCCGAGCTGACCGACTACTGGCTGAAGCCGCAACCCTGGGCCGAGCGCGGCGAGTGACGGCGCGGTGTCAGCGGCGCTCGTAGCTGTTGCCCGGCAGTCGCCGCACGACTTTCTTCATCTCCAACTTCATCAACTGCACGGCGAGCGCGCCGGCCTCGACGCCGAGTTCCCGGGCCAACTCATCGGCCTGGCGGGGCGACCCGAGCGCCTCCCAGAGTTTCGCCTGCGCCTCGTCCAGACCGGGCGGCGTGCCACTCAACGCCGGCAGTGCGGGCGGCGGGCCGGCGTCGAAGAGCGTCGGCTTGGGCGTGCGCTGCGGCGGGGGGTCGGGCGGGGCGATGCCGCGCAGGTCTTCGAGCACGTCGTCGGCGTTGCGGACCAGTCGCGCGCCCTTGCGGATCAGTTCGTGGCAGCCGGCGCTGTACTCGCTGTCCGCGTTGCCCGGCACGACGAACACTTCGCGGCCCTGGTCGGCGGCGTGCCGAGCGGTGATGAGTGCCCCGCTCTCGGCGTTCGCCTCGATGATGACGACGGCCCGGCTCAGGGCACTGATGATGCGGTTGCGGGCGGGGAACATCATGGCCGTCGTCGGCACGACCATCGGCGTCTCGGTCAGGATCAGCCCGGCCGCGGCGACGGCGTCCGCGAGGGCGACGTGCTGCGGCGGGTAAATCTTGGCCAGCCCGCCGCCGAGGACCGCGACCGTCCGCCCGCCGGCGTCGATGGCCCCCTGGTGGGCCGCCCCGTCGATGCCCAGAGCGAGGCCCGACACGACCGTGTACCCGGCCCGGGCCAACCCCGCGGCGATCTGCACCGCCATCCGCTTGCCGTAGGTCGTACACGACCGCGAGCCGACGATGCCGACGGCGTTCGCGTCCGCCGCGCTGAAGGTGCCGCGCGAGTAGAGCAGGGTCGGAGCGTCGTCGATGGTGGTCAGCCGCGCGGGGTAGTCGGGGTCGCCCCAGAGGGTCAGCCGGACGCCGTTCGCCCGCAACAGGCCTAGTTCGCGCGCGAGGGCGGCGTCGCCGTCGCGGAAGCCGGCGGCGAACCGTTCGGACAGCGTCGAGCCGATCAGCGGGACGGCCCGCAACTGGCTCGCGCTCGCCCGCAAGACGGCCTCGGCGGAGCCGAAGAAGTCGAGGACGGCGCGCGTCAACTTGGGGCCGAGACCGGGGACGAGGGCGAGTCGGAGGTGGTCGAGCGTTGCGGGACTCGGGTCGAGATTCGGGTTGGTGTCGCTGTCGAAGATTGGAGTGGGGGACGACATCGCCGTCCCTGCGAAACAAGTGGAAAAATGGCTTCCGTGCCGTCGTGCCCCTTCCGTTGGGTATGCTGATAGTACGCCCGCGGCGTGCGGCCACAATCGGCAAAGTTGCGAGAATCGGCGTAATCGTCCCGGCATCTCCGCATCCCGCGCGGCCGGCGGCAGTTAGCGCATCAAAACCGCTTCCGTCCGCGCCGCCGTCGGCTGTGGTCGGCAGTGAGTCAGGAGTCTCAACGTGTTGCGTGTCGGTATCGTCGGCGTCGGTTTCATGGGCCGCATCCACTCGCTCGGACTGCACCACGTTCGCGGGGCGAAGCTCGCGGCGGTGTGCAGCCGCGACCCGGCCAAGTTGCGCGGCGACTGGACGCACACCCGCGGCAACTTCGGTCCGGAGCCGGGGCACGTGGACCTGACCGGCGTCAAGGCTTACGCCGACTACGCCGCGCTGCTCGCCGACCCGGATATCGACTTCATCGACGTGTGCAACCCGACGCACCTGCACCCCGCGACGGCCATCGCCGCGCTGAACGCCGGCAAGCACGTCCTCGTCGAGAAGGCGATTGCCCTGACGACCGCCGACGCCGACGCCATGCTCGCCGCCGCCGCGAAGTCGGGCAAGTTGCTGATGGTCGCGCACGTGCTGCCGTTCTTCCCCGAGTTCGCCTTCGCCGCCGAGGCGGTCCGCAGTGGCCGGTACGGCAAGCTCCTCGCGGCCCACCTGACGCGCGTCATCAGCCGGCCGGACTGGTCGGCGGACATCGGCGACGCGGCCAAGACCGGCGGGCCGGCGGTCGATTTGCACGTCCACGACACGCACTTCATCGGCCTACTCTGCGGCGTGCCGAAGGAAGTCTTCTCGACCGGCATCGTCGAAGGGGACGCGGTCAACTACTTGACGACGCAATACCTCTACGGCCCCGGTGGCCCGGCCGTGAGCTGTTCGAGCGGGGCCGTCGCCGCAAGTGGTCGGCCGTTCGCCCACGGCTTCGAGATTTTCCTGGAAAAGGCGACCCTCGCGTATCACTCCGGCGGCGTGCCGTTGACGGTCTTCACGGCCGACGGTAAGTCGGCGACGCCCCAACTCGACGGCGGCGGCGACCCCATCAGCGCGTTCACGGCGGAGATTCAAGCGGCCGTCGGTGGCGTGATCGCCGGCAAGGTGCCCGACCTATTGAGCGCGAAGCTGGCGCGGGACGCGCTGACGATGTGCCACCGCGAGTGCGAGTCCGTCAAACTGGGGCGACCGGTGCGAATCGATTGACCCGGTAATCTGGAATGGTTGAAGCGGATGCGCCGGTCGTGCCGATCAACAGAAGGTGAGCAAGGGTGCGAACTTTCTGCCGTCGGCGGGGGCTGCGATGCGTGCGAAGTCTTTGAGCGTCTGGGCACTGTGCGTCGGGCTGCCGCTGTCGGTCGGCTGCCTGAGTACCAACCACCGGGCCTTCCACGAGTCGATGCACTGCACCGACCGGAACCCGTTCCCGATGCCGGTGAGGTCGCAAGTCTACCTGTTTATGATGAACGGTTCGGACGTGTTCGAGTTGGGCGGGATGCTCACCCTGCGCGACGAACTCGGCAAGGCCGGGTACGCCAAGGTCTACTACACTCAGAGTGAAGACCGCGCCTATTACATGCGGGAGATGCAGCGGTTGCACCGCGACGAGCCGCAGGCGCGGATGCTCCTCCTCGGCTACGGCACGTCGGCCGAACGCACCCTCGGCCTCGCCGCGGAGGCCTGCCGGACGGGGTTGCCGCTCGACGTCGTGATCTTCCTCGACCCCGTCGGCGTTGCGGGGAACATCGCCGAAACCTTGCCGGTCCCGAGCGTCGCCCTCCGCTCGCACAACTGGCCGGGCGGCAAAGAGCTGCACACCAGCGAAACGCTGCAACTCGCGGGGGTCGGGCACGTCTCCGCGCCGACCTGCCCGGCGACCGTCAACGCCGTCGTGCAACTCATGACCGCGTCGGCGGCAAAGGTGCCGGTCGAAGACATCCGCCTGACCCTGCCGTTTCTACCCCTGCGCGACAAGCCGGAGCGGACGCCGCGCGGCATCGACCCGGCGACGCTGTCGGAATCGACGGGCGCGTGGGAGGGCTTCCCGGCGATGCCCGCGCCGCTGGTGCCGCCGCGGGTCGCCCCGCCGGCCCCCGCCGCCCCGACGCCGCCCCCGGCCCCCACCTCCGACGCGCTGCCCGCGCCGCGGCCGGTGCCGCCCGTCCAACGCCCGCAACTGTAAGTTCCCTACACGAACGGCCGGCAACTGCTTCAATGACGGCATGAAAGTGAAGCAGCAGCCGGGCGACTTCCGCGTCGAAGAACTGACCGACATCGCCCCCGGGCCGACCGGGGACTTCGCCCTCTACCGGCTCGACAAGGTCGGCTGGACGACGCTCGACGCCCTGGCCGCGGTCCGCCGCCGATGGAAGCTCGACGAGGGCCGCATCGCCTACGGCGGCCTCAAAGACCGCCACGCCGACACGACGCAATTCTTCACCGTCTATCGCGGCCCGATGCACGGCATGGAGCACGAGCGGACCAAAGTCTCGTTCCTCGGCCGGGTGCCGCAGCCGTACTCGTCGCACGACATTCGCGCCAACCGCTTCACCATCGTCCTCCGGCACCTGACCGCCGAGCAAGCGACCCTCGCCGAGACGGCGAGCCGGGAAGTCGCCGCCGTCGGGGTACCGAACTACTTCGACGACCAGCGCTTCGGCTCCGTCCCCGCCGACCGCCGGTTCGTGGCCCTGGAGATGGTCCGCGGCAACTTCGAGGAAGCGCTGAAACTCGCCCTGGCCGCGCCTTACGAGCACGACCGCGCCCCGGCCAAGGCCGAGAAGGCGATTCTGCACCAGCACTGGGGCAACTGGCCGACGCTCAAGGCGGCCCTGCCGAAGGGCCACGCGCGGAGCCTGATCGACTACATGGTGTCGCACCCCAAGGACTTCAAGGGGGCCATCGCCCGCCTCCGCCACGACCTCAGCAGCCTCTACCTGTCGGCGTACCAAAGTTACCTGTGGAACCGCCTGCTCGACCGCAGCCTACGCGCCCTGTTTGCCCCGGCTGACCTCGGCACGATTACGCTCGATGTCGGCGACTTTGCCACGCCGTTGCGCGGCACGCCGGAGCAAATCGCCGAGTGGCAGCGCTGGGAACTGCCGCTGCTCTCGGCCCGCTTGAAGGAGAGTTCGCCGCTGATCGACGCGGTCCTGGCCGACGAGGGGCTGACGCTGCCGACGATGCGCATCCCCGGCATCCCGAAGCCGTTCTTCTCGCGCGGCGAGCGAGCCGTCTGCTTGAAGCTCGGCAACGTCGGCACCACTATCGCCGACGACGAGTTGAACCCCGGCCGACAGGCGCTCACCTTGGCGTTCGAGTTGCCGCGCGGCAGCTACGCGACCATGCTCATCAAGCGGCTCACTTCGGTCGTGCCGGCGACGTGACCAGGCCGCGAAAGCTCTCGCAAACGATCCTCGCCGCGTTCGGCCCGACGCTGTTGATCTCGCCGTACTGACCGGCCTTCAAGCCGTAGCAGTACGGGGCCTTGTCGTCCCACTGTCGCTTCGGGATGAAGTACCCGAGTTGGTCGTTGGCCAGGCCGACGAGCATCCGGTGCTTCGTCGTCAACTGGCCGTAGATCGACGGCTCGACCGGCGCGTCGGGGAAGTCGGCCCCCGGATCGACGGGGTCTTGGACCTTGCCGAGGACGAGTTCCGGGTAAATCTCGCCGGGGATTGCGGCGACTTCGAGTTCGCCCAGCCGCAGGTAGCCGACCTCGGTTTTGACTCCCACCGGCTTGGCCGCGTCGGTCGTTTCGACCCACTTGGTCGGGTCGGCGGTCGCGCCGTCGAGTAGGTACATCGCCCGCTTGAATACGCCCGCCTGCTTGCCGATCCGGTACAGGTTGTTCTCGACCGGCATCAAGAGCGTCTGCGTCTTGACCGCGAACGGCGTCAGGGTCGCGGGGACGCCGGCGGCGATGGCCCGGTCGGCCAGCTTGCCGACTTCGATGCCGTAGCGGCGGGCCTTCTCGAAGGTGCCGTCCTTGAGCAACACCCCGGCGTCGTCGCGGACCTCGACTTGCAGCGAACTCATCAGCCCGCCGACGGTCCCGGTGAAGTACGCCACCGGGCACTTGTGCGTTGTCTGCAGGTGCTCGACCGTGTCGCCGACGTAGTCCGCCGTCAGCTCGGTGTTCTTGCTGTCGAGCGTCTCCGGGTGGCAGTTCCACTGCACCAGAATACCCAGCGGTTCGCCCTTGGCCCCGACGAATTGCAGGGTGACGATGTCGTCGTGCTTGACGACCGGTAGGCGGGCGTCGTGGATCAACTCCGGCCCCTTCGCCGTGCCGATTTTGACCGTCGCCGGCTTGCGCGCCGCGTCGGCGGCTTTGACCGCCTCGACGCACCCGGCCTCGACCCGCGCGAGGTAGTCGGGATCGACGCCGGACGTGAACGGGTTGCGGCCCCAGAGACCGAGCGTGTCCGGGCCTTCGTGGTTGTGCGTGGACGAAATCAGTACGTAGTCGAAGCCGGCGAGTCGCGTTCGCACGGTTTCGACGTTACCGTGGAACAGGCCGACGAGGTCCACCGAGACGAGGGCGATTTTCTTCGCGCCGTCCGCCAGCACGACGGCCCGGCCCATGATCGGGTCGTGGACCTTCGTGGCGACGCGGTTGGTCCCGAAGCCGGCCATGAACACCGGCTTCGCCCCGAGCGCCGGCGTGAGATCGACCTCCGCGAACCCGACCGACAGGTCGGCCCGTACCGGTGACACCGCGATGACACTCAGGACCAGCGGGAGAAGGGTTCGCATCGGTTGACTCCGAGGGGTTCGAGGCACCGCCGCGGACCGGGAGGGACGCCCGGCGGAAATCTCCTTCAACTTTTCACTCGGAAGTTGGGCGGCACTCAAGATACTACCGGCATCCACCCCTCCCGCCACCCGGGGACCGTCGCCATGTTCACGCCCTTCCGTGCCGCCCTCGTCGCCGCAATCTTCGCCGGCATCCCCGCGATCGGCCAGGATACGGCCGCCCGCTTCGCGCCGAAACTTGCCGGGCGGGGCCGGGTGCTGCCGGGGTTGGGCCAGGACGGCCTGGTGCAACTGCCGAACCAGTGGAGGCTGAATCCTGCCGGCCGGCAGACCGAAGTCGGCGACCTGCCGGTGAACGTCCAGGTCCACCCGACGGGGCAGTTCGTCGCGGTGCTGCACAGCGGGATGCGCGAGCACGAGGTGATCGTGATGGCGACCGGGGCGGCCGGCGGGATCGCCTCGCGGACCGTCGTCAAACAGGCGTTCTACGGGCTGGCCTTCTCGCCCGACGGCAAGCAACTCTACGCCAGCGGCGGCGAGTTCGACGTGGTCCACGTTTGGGACTTCGACAAGGGCCAGCTCCACAACGCCCGCACCCTGGACGTGAAAACCCCCGGCCGCAAGACGGTCCCCGCCGGCCTGGCCTTCGACGCTGCCGGCCGCGAACTGTTCGCCGCCGGACTGTGGGCCGATTGCCTCGTCCGCGTGCCGCTCGACAACCCGGCGAACCAGATCGTCATCCCGTTGACCCCGAAGCCGGCGGCGGTCGAGGCCAAAGTGGGCGACCCGGCCAGCCCGCCGGACGGCCGCAAGGAGCCGGGCGCGAAGGCGAAAGTCGAGGACGAGTACGGCGGTACTAAACCGGTCGCCGGCAACACTTTCCCGTACACGGTCCTGGTCGAGCCGGGCGGCAAGCGGGCGTTCGTGAGCCTGTGGGCCGCGGCCGCCGTCGCCGTCGTCGATCTCGACAAGAACGAAGTCGTTGCCCGCTGGGCGACCGAGGCGCACCCAACGGAAATGCTGCTCTCGCCCGACGGCAAGGCCCTCTATGTCGCCTGTGCGAACTCGACCCAAGTCAGCGTCCTGGACCCCGCGACGGGCAAGCCGCTGCAGACGATCAACGCCGCGCTCTACCCGCTCGCCCCGAACGGCAACACGCCGAACAGCCTGACGATGACGCCTGACGGGGCGATGCTGTTCGTCGCCAACGCCGACGCCAACAACCTCGCCGCGTTCAACGTCCTCGACCCCAAAGAGGCGAAGCCGATGGGCTTCATCCCGACCGGCTGGTACCCGACTTCGGTGCGCTTCAACAAGCTCGACAAGTCGCTGTACGTCGCCAACGGTAAGGGCATCGTGTCGAAGGCCAACCCCAGCGGTCCGAACCCGCTCGTGCCCGAGTCGCGCAACACCGGCGAGTACATCGGTACGCTCCTCCGCGGGACCGTGAGTACCATCCCCGTGCCGACGCCGGCCGCGATGGCGAAGTTCACAAAGGCCGCGTACCTGTGCAGCCCGCTGCGAAAAGACGACGCGGTCCGCAGTGAAAACGTCGCCTCGGACAACCCCATTCCGCGCGTCGTCGGGGGCCAGTCGCCGATCAAGTACGTGATCTACGTCGTCAAGGAGAACCGGACCTACGACCAGGTCTTCGGCGACTTCGCGGCGCGGAAGGTGAACCCCAAGGGCAACGGCGAACCGGGGATTTGCCTCTTCCCCGCGGACATCACGCCCAACCACCACAAGCTCGCCGACGAGTTCGTCTTGCTCGACAACTTCTACGTCGATGGCGAGGTCTCGGCCGACGGCCACGAGTGGTCGATGGGCGCGTACGCCACCGACTTCGTCGAGAAATTGTGGCCGTTGAGTTACCGCGGCAGCCCCGGCAAGGTCTTCGGTTACCCGAGCGAGGGGACGCAGGACGCCGCCGCCCGCCCGGCCGGTGGCTACCTGTGGGACCGCGCCGCCGAGGCGAAAGTGACCTACCGCAATTCCGGCGAGTGGGTCACCAACGGCCTCAAGAAGCCCGACGGCACGTACAACCCCGGCGTCGCGTCGGTCAAGTCGCTCGAAGGCCACATCGACCCCGACTTCCGCGGCTACGACCTCGACTACCCCGACGTGAAGCGGGCCGAACGGTTCGTCAGCGAGGTGCAGCGGTTCGAGCAACTCGGCGAGATGCCGCGGCTGCAAATCGTCCGCCTGCCGAACGACCACACCTCCGGTACCCGCGCCGGTAAGCCGACGCCGACCGCGCAAGTTGTCGATAACGACATCGGCCTGGGGCTGCTCGTCGAGGGCGTGTCGAAGTCGAAGTTCTGGAAGGAGACGGCGATTTTCGTCATCGAGGACGACGCCCAGAACGGCCCCGACCACGTGGACGCCCACCGCACGGTGGCGCTCGTGATCTCGCCGTACACGAAACGGAACTATATCGATTCGACACTCTACTCGACGACGAGTATGTTGCGGACGATGGAACTGATCCTGGGCTTGAAGCCGATGAGCCAGTTCGACGCCGCCGCCCGGCCGATGTTCGATTCGTTCCAGGCAAGTCCGGACGCGACGCCGTACACTCACGAGGTGCCGACGTACGACCCCAAGACGCTGAACGTCGCCGGGGCGTGGGGGGCGAAACTTTCGGAGGGCTTCGACCTGACCAAAGAAGACCAGGCCGACGACCTGCTGTTCAACGAGGTGATTTGGAAGTCGGTGAAGGGCGCGAAGAGTATCATGCCGGCACCCGTCCGTGCCGCCTTCTTCTTGCCGGTGAAAGCCAAGTGAGTCGCCCGAATGTTCCTCGGCATCGAGATCGGCGGTAGCAAACTTCAACTGGCCGTCGGCGACGCCGACGGCCAGTTGTGCGGCACCTGGCGCGGCAGCGTCACCCTCGCTGCCGGAGCCGCCGGCATCCGCCAACAGATCCTCGACGCCGTCCCGGAACTGCTGCAAACCTCGGGCGTTGAGCGGTCAATGCTGCGAGCGATCGGCGTCGGCTTCGGCGGCCCGACCGACGACGCGACGCACACCGTCATTACCTCGCATCAAGTCACCGGATGGGACGGCTTCCCACTCGCGGCCTGGCTCACGGAGAACATCGGCCTCCCCGCGTTCGTGTGCAACGACGCCGACGTGGCAGGACTGGGCGAGGCCTTGCACGGGGCAGGTCGCGGCAAGTCGCCGGTCTTTTACGTCACCGTCGGCAGCGGCATCGGTGGCGGCCTCATCCTCGACGGCCAAATCTACCGTGGGGTCGGTCGGGGCGCAGCGGAGATCGGGCACCTCCTGATCGACGGCGTCCACACGACTGAAGACCTGGCCTCGGGCTTCGGCATCAAGAAATACGTGAGCGGCGAAGGCTTGCCCTTCAAAACGGCCCGCGAACTCGGTGAAGCCGTCCACGCCCGTCATCCAGACGCCCTCGACGTTCTCGGACGGGCCATCGACGGACTCGCCGTCGCGCTGACGCACGTCGTCACGCTGCTGTGCCCGAAGGTTATCGTCATCGGCGGCGGCGTGTCCCTCATCGGCGAGACGCACTTCTTCGCCCCGTTGCGCGATGCCGTGGCCAGGCGCACGTTCAAGCCGTTTGCCGGCCTGACGGAGATTGTGCCGGCCGAACTCGGCGAGGAAGTCGTCTTGCACGGCGCACTCGCGCTGGCGAAACGGGGGGTTGCGTGATGCGGGTGCGCGTCAAAATCTGCGGCGTGATGACGCCGGCCGACGCCGTGTTCGCGGCCGACTGCGGGGCCGACGCGCTGGGGCTGAACTTCTACCCGAAGTCGCCGCGCTTCCTGACCGACGCGGCGGCGCGGGCGATCCTCCGCGAGTTGACCCCGTTCGTCGCGCCGGTCGGAGTCTTCGTGAGTACGCCGGTCGGCGACGTGTCGGCGGCGACCGCGCGGTTGGGGTTACGGGCCGTGCAGACTTACACCGACGCCCCGGTCCGGTTCGCCGCCGACGAGCCGGCGTCTTACCTGCCGGCTTTTCGGGTCAAAAATGTCGGCGACCTGGACGCGATCCGGGCGTTCGTCAAGTCGTGCCATTGCGCCGCGGTTCTGATCGACTCGTTCGTCGCGGGCGAGATGGGCGGGACGGGGCACCGCGCGCCGTGGGACGTGCTCGCCGGCTTCGACCCCGGCGTGCCGGTGATCCTCGCGGGGGGGCTGACGCCGGACAACGTCGCGGAGGCGATCCGCGTCGTGCGGCCGTGGGGGGTCGATGTGGCCAGCGGGGTCGAGTCGTCGCCGGGGGTCAAGGACGCCGGCCGGGTGCGGGCGTTCCTTCAAAATGCGCAAGCCGCGGGGCGAGAGTGGGGTTGAGTTCGCGGGTGGCATCCTTACGATACCACTACCTCTGCCGATGCCCCTCGCCCGCTGCCCGCGGAGTTTTGTCCATGAGTCCGGGTTACTGGATCGGTGTCGATCTCGGCGGGACGAAAATCCTGGCCGGCATCTTCGACGACGACTTCAACCTGCTCGCACGGTCGAAGCAGCCCACCGGCAACGAGGTCGGCCCGGCCGGGGTGTTCGCCCGCATCGTCCAGGCGGTGGACGCCATCATCCGCGAGGCCAAAGTCGATCCGGCCCACGTCCGCGGCCTCGGGCTGGGCATCCCCGGTCAGATCGAGCACGCCACGTCGAAGGTCCGCTTCGCCCCGAACCTCGGCTGGAAAGATTACGACGTGCTCGCGGCCGTCCCCCCCGAGTGGACGTGGCCGGTCATCGTCGAGAACGACGTGCGCATGGGCACCTACGGCGAGTTCGTTCGCGGGGCGGCCCAGGGGGCGGGCCACGTCTTCGGGATCTTCGTCGGCACCGGCGTCGGCGGCGGCTTGATCTTCAACGGCGAACTGTTCAACGGGTTCAACGGCCACGCCGGCGAGGTCGGGCACGTCGTCATGGAGTGGCGGCGGGGCACGTCGCTGGAGTCGATTGCCGGCCGCAAGTACCAGATGAAGCGGGCCAAGGAGATGCTCGACGACGCGCCCAAGCGGGTCCGCAAGGAGTGGAAGGGCATCGACCTCGCCAAAGTCAAGAGTTCGCAACTCGCCGAGATGTACCAGAAGGGCGACCCCGTCGCGCTCAAGGTCGTGGACGACGCCGCGCGGGCCGTCGGGGCCGCGATTGCCGGCGTCGTCAACCTGCTCAGCCCCGAGGTCGTCGTCGTCGGCGGCGGGGTCGCCGGGGCGCTCGGCGAGAGCTTCATCGAGCGCGTCTGGGACTTCGCCCAGCGGTACACCCTGCCCGGGGCGACGGCCGGGATGCGCTGCGTCGCCGCGGCGCTCGGCGACGACTCGGGCATCATCGGCTGCGCCTCGTTCGCCCGCAAGAAAACTCTCGCGGCGGCCCAGTAGCAAGGGGCATCGGGTATCGGGTGTGGGGTTTGGGGTGTCGCAGAACCGAGTCGCGCGTATCGGTTCTGCGACACCCCAAACCCGACACCCGATCCGCAGTGAGACGACAAGAA
>JAYTSV010000065.1:0-2291 GCA_043745465.1 Fimbriiglobus sp. | reverse complement strand
AGGGGGCTTTCGAGGTCCACGTCGTAAGTCGTGGTCGTCGCGCCGACGGTCACTTCGGTGAAGCCCGAGACGCGGTAGGGGATGAACTGCCGGCGAGCGGGTGCCGTCGAGTCAATGGTGCCGTCGATGATCCAGCCGCCCCGGCGGAGAAGCACGGGGGACGTGTCGCCGGTACGGTTGGGCAGGGTGATGGTTACGGTGCGCGTGCCGGCGGCGTACTTGCCCAGCGACGCTAACGGGGCGGGGTCCGGGGCGACGACGAGTTCGTCGCCGGGTTGGGGCAACTGGGACCGGCTGTCGTAGACGAGGACGGTCAGGTCGGCGACCGTGCGGGCGTCGTTCCGCGGCCGCTGAATCACGGCGGCGCACGAGTACCGCCCCTGCCGGCCGAGTTCGCCCGCCGCCGGCGCGCCGTTGGGCGCGTAGGTCATGTCGTCGGTCAGGCTGGTCAACTCGAACGCACTCACCGCGGCGGTGAACGGCGCGCTGACCGGGTTGACGAGTTGGCAGGTCCGTCGGGGGATTCGCAAACCGTTGGCGTATGCAGTAAAACCCGGGGCGGTTCGCAGGCCGGCCCAAGCGCGCTCGGCCTCATTCGAGGCACGAGCATTCACGCCTGTGGGGTCGAGCATCACCGGGTAACTCGGCCCGCCTGTGAACGTCCCGGTCGGCTGAACGTAAAGCTCCCGGCCGTTCGTGGGGGCGACAGGGGGCAGGGTGCTCACGCGGTCGCTGGTCAACGTGAAAGGAGTCGGCATCGATCCGGCGGCGGCCCCGAACGTCGGCGGCCCAATCGTGAGCGCCGGGTTGTCGTACCATGAGCCACTCGAAACGCCCTGACCGACGAACCGCATGACCGAGCCGCTCCCGCCGGGCTGCGGGTTCGGGTACTTGACCACCAGGTACGGGTCGTCCATCGCCCAGAAGTAGCCTTCGTTGTTGCCGTTATTGGCGATCACGTCGGTCCGCCAGGTCTGGCGGACGTAGCTGTCGAACTGGCGGGCGAGTTGGGTGCAGCGGTCGTCGCGCAGGGCCTGGCCGACCTGCATCGCGCCCAGGGGGAACAGCGTGAGCAGCGAGATCATGCCGATGGCCATGACGAACATGGCGACGAGCACCTCGGTCAGGGTCACGCCCGGCCGGCCGGGGTTCAGGGGTGTACGGACCATGTCGCTGCCTCGCAAAAAGATGGGGCCGTTACAGGCCGTTATTAATGCCGTCTTTGGCCGACCGGTACGGGTCGTAAGCCGTCGGGTTCGCGCCCGGCGGCGGGGGGATGATTTCTTGCGTCGAGATCAGCCCGTTCTTGGTGTTCAGCACCACGAGCGCCTGCTGCCCGGCCGCCTCGAAGACGACCGACGGGTCGCAGGCCCCCGTCGTCGGGTCGAGCCGGGGGTTGGCGACGCCCTTGCTCGTGTCCCGGACCCAGAGGCAGATCAGCCCCGCGTTATTGTTGAGCACCTGCCCGGACGGCGCGAAGATGATGTCGAAGACCCGGCCACCACTCGTCGAAGCAGCGTCAGGGCCATCGAGGATGCCGAAGGTCGTCGGCGGGTTGTACGGCCCTGGAGCCGGGACAGCCGACGGGAAGTTGTAGCTCGTCTTGTAGGGACCGGCGCGGTAGTCGATGGCGGTGCCGCCGGTCAGTTGCAGGGCTGGCTCGCCGAGGAGCGGCTGCGGGGACCGCTGGAAGCCGAACTTGTACGTCGTCATCGTCGCCGTGCGCGAGTCGGCCGCGGAGACGATTTTCGTCCCGGCCGCGGACAGATCGGGTAGGGTGGCGAGAACCAGTCGCCGCGCGTTCGAGTTTGGGAACGAGCCGCCCACCAGCAGCGTGTTTGCAGGGAAGGACGGCCCGGGGGGTGTGACCACGACCGGACCCAGGTAGGTGTTCGCAGTAACCGAGGTGCTGGCGCTCGTGAGCTTGAACGCCTTGCCGAACTCGGGCAGGACGAGCGAATCGCCGTCACTCACCCGCTGGTCGTACTCGTTCAAATCCGCGGTCGAGCCGACGTAGTAGACTTCGGCGACGGCAACGGCGTTCGGGGCGGGCGCGACGCCGGCCGTCCAGGCGTAGACGAACACGATCCGCGCGCCGTTCGGATTGCCCTCCTGGCCGGGGTTGGGCACCCAGGCGTCCGGGGCTTCGATGTACTGGGCCTCGGTGAACCGCGTCGGGTCGCCGGGGGAACTGAAGAAGCGGACGCCGCGGGGGGCACCGTCGCGGACGGCCCGCTGCTTGGCGATGAGCAGCCACCCGGACACGCGGTCGCCGGCGCTGATGACCTTCT
>JAYTSV010000064.1:0-30493 GCA_043745465.1 Fimbriiglobus sp. | reverse complement strand
ACCTCACCCCCCGGCCCCCTCTCCGAAACGGAGAGGGGGAGCAAGTGCGTTGAACCCGTTGACGGGAACCCTCTTGCTCCCCTCTCCGCGTCGGAGAGGGGCCGGGGGTGAGGTCGCTTCGCTTGCTCTCCGTTTCGGAGAGGGGCCGGGGGTAAGGTCGCTTCCGCCTCAATCCAGGTCGAAGATCACGACCTGCCCGCCGCCCGCGCCGACGGCCGCCGTCAACCCGTCGGCCGCGACGGCGACGCCGTGCAACGGCCCGACGCCGAAGTCGAGCCGCCGGACCTCGGCGCACGCGGAATCGTAGAAGACCACGTCCCCCGAGGCCGTCGCCGCGAGCAGGCCGCCGTCGGGGCGGAACACCGCCGCGGTCACGACGCGGGGCGGGCTGCCGAAGACCATTTCACGGGACTCTACGTCCCAAACCGTCAGGTTCGCCCAGCTCGTGACAGCCAGGCGGTCGCCGCGCGGCGAGAACTCCATCGCGTAGACCGGCCCCTCCCGCGAGTGGCTCCGGGGCTGTAACCGCCGCCGCCTCAACTCGCCCGTCGGGTCGATCAGGTCCACCCCGTTGTCGAAGTGGCCGCACGCCAGCCACGCCGAGTTCGCGTTCAGGGCGAGGGCCGAGACGCTGCCGTCGAGGCCGGGGTCGATCTCGTCCGCGTCGGCGTCCGCGGGGTCGGCCCCGGCGAGCAGTTGCTCGACCGACCAGCGTGCCACCGGGTAGCGCAAGTCGCCCGAGCAGGCGGCGTACAGGTCCCTGCCGTCGGGCGAGAAGGCAAAGGCCGTCGGGGCCAGTACCTCGCCGAACGTCAGCCAGGCCGTGTCCTGCGACTTCGACCACAGGTCCATCAACCGCAAGCCCGGGTGGCCGCGGCCGTCCAGGAGGTACTCGGCGCGGACTTCCAGGTCGGCGCTCCACACCGGGTCCGGCGCGCCGACTTCGAGCTCGATGGTGTAGTCCTCGTCGTCCGGGTTGGGCAGCGGCTCGTCGCGGTCGAGGTCGTACCGCCAGGCCCGCAAGTCCTCGCGGCCCCGCACGCCCAAGACCCCGCCGAGCAGCCTACCGTCGGGCGAGAACTGCAGGTTGCGGACCACGTCGTCGGCGGCCGTGCGGTCGGGGTCGATGGTGATTCGGCGCATGGCGGCGACCGGCCGGGGGCGGGGGGGGTAAAATGACATGATAGGCACGCCCCCCGGGGACCGGTCATGCCCGCCGCGACGCCGCGAATCTTGATGTGCCCGCCGGACTTCTTCGGCATCGAGTACGAAATCAACCCGTGGATGAGCCGCGCCCAGGGTGCCGACCCCGCCGCCGCGGACCGCCAGTGGCGGGAGTTGCACGACGCCCTCGCCGGCCTCGGAGTGGCGGTCGAAATCCTGCCCCCGCAACCGGGCCTGCCGGACCTCGTCTTCACCGCCAACGCCGGGCTGGTCTTCGGCACGACTTTTCTGAGTAGCCGCTTCAAGCACGAGGTCCGGGCCAAGGAGTCGCCGTTCTTCGAGGCGTGGTTCGCGGCCCACGGCTTCGCGGTCCAGCGGATGCCGGACAAGACCTTCCACGAGGGGGCCGGCGACGCGCTCTTCTGCGGCGACACTCTGTTCGCCGGCTACCGCACCCGGTCGGACGCGACGGCGCACCAGTGGGTCGCCGCGAAACTCGGCGTGCGGTGCCTGCCGGTCGAGTTGGTCAATCCGCGCTTCTACCACCTCGACACCTGCTTCTGCCCGCTCGCCCCCGGCGTCGCACTGTACTACCCGAACGCCTTCGACGGCTACGGCCGCCGCGTCCTCGAAACCCACGTCCCGACGCTCATCACGGTCGCCGAGCCGGACGCCCTGCGCTTCGGCTGCAACGCGGTCGTGGTCGGCAAAACGGTCGTCCACAACGCCGGCTGCCCGACCCTCGCGGCCGCCCTGGAGGCGCACGGCTACCGGTCGATCCCCGTCGCCCTCGACGAGTTCTTGAAAGCCGGCGGCAGCGCGAAGTGCCTAACCCTCCGCCTCGACGGCGAAGATGCCGCCGGGTGGCGGGCGTGACCCGCCGATTCGTATGCGGTTCGAGTTTCACCAATTCTTAGCGGGACCGCCCGGCAGTTCTTCATCTCGGGCCGGCAAGATGTCCCCTGCGTCACGCAACGGACGTTTTGTTGGTCCCGAGGGTTTGTCATGGTCCAGTCCCCGCGGCGGTCGGCGTTCACGCTCATCGAGCTGCTCGTCGTCATCGCCATCATCGCCATCCTGATCGGGCTCCTCCTGCCCGCCGTGCAGAAGGTCCGCGAGGCGGCCGCCCGGGCGCAGTGTCAGAACAACCTGAAGCAACTCGGCCTGGCGTTTCACAACTACGAGAGCGCGAACGGCAAGTTCCCGCTGGGAGGCCGCGACGGCCGCCCGGCCCCGCAAGCGAATCAGTCGTGCTGTAACTGGAACGACTTGAATCAGGCGACCTTGAACGCCGCCGGCACGATGGACAACCGCGACGGCTACAACTGGCGCTACTGGACGCTACCGTACATCGAACAAGACAACGTGTTCCGCGCGACCCAGCGGTCCGACCTGTACGCGGCGGCCGTGAAGACGCACTACTGTCCGACTCGCCGCGCCCCGCAAGCCTACAACGGCGGTGCCCGCTCGGACTACAACGGCAACGCCGGCACGTCGTTCGCCAACGGCACGCCGACCGACGGCACGGCCGGTTCGGGCGTCGGCAACACGAACGTTGCCAACGTCGCGGAGTTGAACAAGTTCGACGGGCTCGTTCTCCGGTCCAACGTCGAGCCGGTCCGCATCGTGGGCATTACCGACGGTGCCTCGAACACGCTGCTGATTGCCGAGAAGTGGTTGCACCCGCAGCGCATCGCGTCGTCGGGCGACACTGGCGCGGACGGGGGCGATAACGAGATCTGGGTCAACGCCGGGTGGGACGAGTGCGTCGTCCGCGTCGGCGGCGGAACCTACAACTACAGCTACACGCCCGGCGGCCAGTGCGGCCCGGGCACGACCACCCGCACCGTCCCCCGCACGCCGCAACCCGACATCGACGCCCCGTGCACCACGAACGGTGCGGGCGGTCGGGTCACGATTTGGAACCAGCAGTTCGGCTCGTCGCACATCGGCGGCATTAACGCGGTCTTCGGCGACGGCTCGGTCCGCACGGTTCGGTACAACATCGACCCGGTCGTCTGGGCCGCGACTTGCACCCGCAACGGCGGCGAAGTCGTCACCCTCGACTAACCCTTAACGGAGTCGAACCGATGCGCGAATTTATCCGAGCAACTTTCCTGGTCCTCGTCGTCGTCACCGTCGTCGCCGGAGGCGGCGGCTGCGGCGGTGGCCCCGCCCAGCCGACCGGTCAGGCTCGTGCGGACGCCCAGAACGCCGCCCAAACGCAAGCCGAGGACGACGAAAAGCAGAACCAAGCCGAAGGCAAGAAGATGAACGGCAACAAGAAAAAGTGACCTCACGCGACTCGCGCTCGACCGGCCCGCGAGACCGTTCGCGGGCCGACTTTCATTCCCAAGGACCTCCCATGCGATACTGGCAATTCCGGCCCCTGGTGTGCGGCTTGGTGTTCACTTCCCTCGCGGGCTGCCGGACCGAAATCTCGTTCCCCGAACTCCACCCCCTGGAAGGGACGATCTCCCGGGACGGTCGGCCGATGAAGGGCGGCGGCATCATTTTCCTCCGCGACGCCGGCGACCCGACGGGGATGATCGTCAACGCCTCCGTCAACGCGGACGGGACGTTCATCGGCGAAAGTTCCCTCAACACGCACCGCGGAGCGGTCATCCGGCCCGGAGTGCCCGTCGGTCACTTCAAGGCGATTTATCACCCCTTGAGCGACGGCTCAGTCACCGGTCTGGAGTCAACGATCGAGGGGGTTTTCGAGTTCCACATCGGCCCGAACCGCATCGACATCGTGCTGGTTGGTGCGAGCCCGAAGGGCGTCGGCGAAATGCGGGACGACGCGAACCCACCGGACCAGCCCGTCGCGCCGAATCCGAATCCGTAGCCGTTTCGGGCTAGCCCCCCTCGCCAAGCAGACGATGGTCGTCGAGAAGACCGCGACGACGACACTCGAAACCGTCCAGGCCATCACCATTCCCGCCGCGAAGCCGTAGCCCGTCAGCGCGACGCGTCGTCGGGTTTGGGCATCGAGTCGCCACTCTGGGCGGGCGGCGGCTCCGCGTCCGGCCGACCGTTCACCGGACCCGGAGGCGGCACGACTTCGCCCGGGAGGGGCAGCGGAATCGCGGTGACCACGAACTCCTCCATCGACGTGACTCCGACGTTGACTCCGTAATTCATACTTCACCTCACTGTCAGTGAACGCTCCTCAACAAGCTCGCCATCGAATATGAACTGTATCGAGTAGAACCCGGGTAGTGGGAAGATGCAATCACGAATTTTGAAAGAGACGCCGTGGACGTGGAGAGGGTCGCCTGGGGGATGGATCATCTGTTCGGGGGCCATAAAGACTGGTTTGCCTCGTTCTTCAGAAACGCAGACGATTTGCGCCCGACCCGGGTGATAAAGTTCCGTCAGAATCAAGAGCACGCAGAGTTGGCGATAAATCACCGGGTAGGAATGGTCCTCGTTCCCGACAACATTCGTGACGAGTCCGAACACCGAGAGGTGTTGCCGGCGGTCCGGGTCGGCTCGCCATTCTTCGCAGAGTAGCATGTAGCGAACGATCGGGCGAATCGACATTTTGCGTCTCCGGGTGTGTTTCGGAACGGGGCGTTGCGGCTCAGCCCGCCGTCAGTCGCGCCTTGAGCACCTTGTAGTCGGTCTTGCCGGTGCCGAGGGTCGGGACGCGGTCGATCCGCTCGACGGCGTCGAGCCGCATGACGCCGCGGAAGCCTTCGGCGTGCAGCAGCGCGTTCGCCTCCTTCAGGTCGAGGGCCTCCGTCGTGAACAGGACGACGCGGCGGCCGGTGTCGGTCTCGATGCCCTCGACGGCGACGCGCGGCCCCTGGTCGGTCGGCGGGTACTTCCGGGCGAACGGCTCTTCGAGTTGCGGCAGCGAGATCATCTCGCCGCCGGCTTTCAGGAACCGCTTCAAGCGGCCGTGGAAGACGATGTACCCGTCGGCGTCGAGTTCCGCGAGGTCCCCGGTCACGTACCACGTCTTGCCGTCGAACTCCCGGAACGGCGGCGGCGCGTCCCCGCCGAGGTAGCCGGGGAAGACGTTCGGCCCGCTGACGTGCAGCATTCCCATGCGCTCGTTCGGCAACCGCTCGTCGGTCTCCAGGTCGCGGACGGCGACTTCGACGTTGAGGAGCGGCTTGCCGATGGTGCCGCGCTTCGGGGCGTGCCGCGGGTTCAGGGACACGACCGGGGCGCACTCGGTGATGCCGTAGCCTTCGAGGATCACGGCGTCCGGGGCGAGCTGCTTGGCCTTGTCGAACATCCAGTCGGGGCACTTCTCCGCGCCCAAAATGATGATCCGCAGGCTGCTCAACTCGCCCGGCTTGGCCTTCTCGAACAGGTAGCCGAGGAAGGTCGGGGTCGCGGCCAGGATCGTCGTCCGGTAGGCGGCGCACTTGCCCGCGAGTGCCCCGGCGTCGGTCGGGTCGGGGTGGTAGACGACCTTCAGGCCGATGAACAGCGGCAGCAGCCCGGTGACGGTGTGACCGAAGCTGTGGAACAGCGGCAGGAAGACGAGGCCCGAGTTGTGCCGATCGATCGCGAACAGCGGGGCCGCGCCCTTCAAGTCCTCGATGACGTTGGCGTGCGTCAGCGGCACCGCCTTCGGCTCCTTCTCGGAGCCGCTGGTGAACAGCACGACGGCCGGGTCGTCGGGCGTCGTGGCCAGCCGGGCCAGCCGGCGACGGACCGTCCGCGCGCGGAACACCGTGACGCTCAGGAGCCGCCACACCTTCTCGAACTTGGTGACCGACTTCCGCACGTCTTCGAGGAAGTAGAATGTCGCGCCGGGGACGGTAATTTGCGTGCGGTCGATGAACTGCCGCGAGGTGACGACGACGCTCACGCCGACGACTTTGACCGCGTGCGCCATGTTCGCCGGGCCGGTCGTCCAGTTCAAGATCACCGGCAGCTTGCCGGCCAGGTGCAGGCCCAACAACGCCGTGACGCCGGCGACCGACGCGGGCAGCATCAGGCCGACCGGTTTGCCGTCGATGGCGGCGAAGCGGTCGGCCAACAGGGTCGCGCCGAGCAGCAGCCGTTCGTAGGTCATCACCCCGGCCAGGTCGTCGGCGACGGCCACGTCCTTGGGGTTCTTCAAGACGCGGTTGAGGACCGCTTCGGGGATCGTCGCGCCGAGGAATTCGATCTCCTTCGGCGGGCGGGTCGGGGCGGACCACGCCGGCGGAGCCGGCTTGACGACGCCGGCCGCGACCTGGCCCGACGCCAGCGCCCAGAGGCCGCCGAGGGTCGTCGGCATTTGCCGGGCCGAGAAGCCGAAGCGGCGCTCGACGGCCAGGCCGATGTCCATCGCGTCGAGGCTGTCGATACCCAGGTCCTGGAAGCTCCGCTCGGGCTTTTGCTCGTCCGGGCCGAGCGGCCGCTTGATCTTTTCGGCCACGATCTCGGCGACCGCGTGCCGCACCGCCTCCGACACGTTTCCCCCGCTGACGCTGGCGACCGGGGGCGGCGGGAAGTCGTGGGTCCGCGGGCCGAAGGCGAAGTGGTACGGCATGAACGTCGGCGTCTCGGCGGCCACGTCTGCGTTGAACCAGGCGTCGAGCCACGGGTTGATCGCCTCCCGCGTCGGCGCGGGCCGCCGACCGGGCGGGAAGGCTTCCAGCGTCATCGTCACCCGGCGGCGCGGCATGAAGACGACGAGGTTCGCCAGGAACAAGGCCGCCCCGAGCGTCAGCCCGTGGACGAGCCGCGGCTTGACCCCGTTCGCCCAACTAAAACTGCTGCCCCACAGGCCGCGGCTGCGGACGAGGACGACGGTCGCGTTCGGCACGGCGGTCAGGATGTCCGACACGCCCCGCGCGCCGCCCAGGTGTTCGCTGCCGTCGCGCGTCAACCGGCCGGACGGCCACAGGACGACGTTGTCCCCGGCCTTGAGCGCCTCGATCGCGGTCGCCACGGCCTCTTCGGCCCGCTGCCGGCCCGCGGCGCTGGCGCTCGTCAGGTCGGGCACCTTGATGGCGTGCAGCAGGTACCCGAACGGCGCGAGCACGGGGTTCTGGAAGTTGGTCTCCAGCAGCATCGGCCGCATCCGGAAGCGGAGCCAGAGGTGGACGAGAATGTTCGGCGGGTCCGAGTAGGCGATGTGGTTGGGCAGGACGAGGAACGGCCCCGGCCCCCGGCTCGCCTCGTCCCGCCCGACGACGGTCACGCGGTAGCGCAGGGCCAGCACGAGGCGGCTGAGGGACCAGAGGAAGAAGCGGAGCGGTTGGAGTAGCATGGTAGTATTGTCCGCGCCGCGAAAAGAGTTGCAAGGGTGCGACTTTACCGGCGGTATGGCCAACGTGTCCCCCACCCCGAGGAGTTCGCATGAGGTACGCCACGATCGCAGTGCGAAGCCTGTTGGGCCTGAATTTCTTCGTGTTCGGGCTGAATCACTTCATCGAGTTCATCAAGCTCCCCACCGACGGAATGCCGCCCGACGCGCGGGCCTACATCGGCCTATTGATCGGGTCGGGCATCATGACTGTCGTCAAGGTGCTCGAAGTCGTGGGCGGCGCGCTGCTGCTCGTGGGCAAGTTCGTGCCGCTCGGGTTGACCCTCTTGATGCCGGTGATCGTCAACATCCTGCTGTACGAACTCTTCCTCCTGCACAAGCCCGGCGTCGCCGTGGTTATGACGCTGATGGGGCTGTTCCTGATGTTCGCGTACCGCGCCACCTTCGCCCCGTTCTTCACGAAGCCGTAGGAGTGACGGGCAGCGCGTTGCGTACCGACATGGAGGGACCGATGACGACATTGAAGCGATTGCTCGCTACCGAGGGCCCGGCGGCGGTTCTGCTGATTCGCCTGCTGGTCGGGGGGGTGTTCCTGTCGGAGGGTGTGCAAAAGTTCTTGTACCCCGAGTTACGCGGGGCGGGCCGCTTCGCCACGCTCGGCATCCCGGCCCCGGAGTTCGTCGGTCCGTTCGTCGGCGTCGTCGAGGTCGCCTGCGGGGGGCTGATCTTGCTCGGCCTGGCGACGCGGCTCGCCGTGATCCCGACCCTCGTCGTCATGGCGGTCGCCGTCGCGACGACCCAAGTCCCCGTCCTCCAGAAAGAGGGCTTCTGGTTCATGGCCAACCGCGCCCGCACCGACTATTCGATGGTCCTCGGCGGGTTATTCCTGCTCGCGGTTGGCGGGGGCCGGTGGTCCCTCGACCGCATGCTGAGCCGACGCAGCGCCCGGACGCCGGGGTAACTCCGGCGGGAGTGCGGTGGACCCGGGCGTACCGTGGCACCTTCGGGTCGTTCTTCACCAAGCCGTAGGAGTGGGCGCGCATGGCCGGGGAACGCCTCGACCCGCCGCGGTGGGTCGAACGGCACGGCGATTACCTGTACCGGTTCGCGCTGGCCAAGGTCCGCCGGGGCGAGGTCGCGGAAGAGCTGGTGCAAGAGGCGTTGCTGGCCGCGTGGGCGGGCCGGGAGCGGTTCGCCGGGCGGGCGACCGAGCGGAGTTGGCTCGTCGCCATCTTGAAGCGCAAGGTCGTCGATTGGCTGCGCAAGACGGTCCGGGAGCGCGGCCCTGCGGCGGCCGAAAAGGACGCCTGGACGGCCGAGCAGTTCACCCGGTCCGGCAAATGGGACCGGCCGCCGGCGGAGTGGGACCGGGACGGGCCGACGGGAAAAGTGGAGCGGGACGAGTTCTGGCAGGTCGTGACGGCGTGCGTCGAGAAACTGCCGCCGCGCTTCCGCGACCCGTTCGTGCTGTGGCACCTGGCCGACAAATCCGGCGAAGAAATCTGTCGGGCGATTGAGCTGACGCCGACGAACCTGTGGGTCATCTTGCACCGGGCCAGGCTGCGGATGTACGAGTGCCTGTCGGCGAACTGGTACGGGGGCGAGCGATGATCTCGTGCCGGCGGGCGACGGAGTTGACCTCGAAGGAACTCGACACCGAGTTGCGGGCCGGGGAGCGCATCGCCCTGGGCTTCCACCGGCTCGTGTGCGGGGCGTGCCGGCGATTCCAGGCGCAACTGGCGGAGATCGACCGGGCGGTAGCCCGGACTCTGGCCGCTCCCGCCGGCGGCCCCTCCATCGCCTTGCCCGCCGCCGCCCGCGCGCGCATCGACGCTGCACTCGATACCGAGATGCGGCGCGACGGGGGTTAACGGACGATTCAGCCGCGACCCGTGTGCGAGATATCGGCAAGGATATGCCGTCGCAGGCCATAGGCTTCGGCAAGGTTTTCGGCTCCGCCGCAGGCGACTCGGGTTAGCCCGACGCGCTAGCGAGGGTCGAGCGGTCGAGGGCGAGATGGCAGTCGATGACCGCACGGCCGACGACCCTCAACATGTCAACGACCCATCGACACTCGCTAGCGCGTCGGGCTAACCCGAGTCGCCTGCGGCGGAGCCGAAACCCGTAGCGTTCGACGGGATCAACGACACGCTACGATCACTTGAAGCCTCGTTAGCAGCGCCGGCGGAGGCGGCGGACGCCGGCCAGGCCGCACGCGCCCAGGGCGACCAGGACGACCGCCGGCGGGGCCGGGACGGCGACCGGTTCGGCCGCGAACGAGATGCGGTACACGTCCGTGTCGGCGGCGAGTTGGCTGTCGAACGTGTACCCGCCGGCCGTCGTCAACCCGTTGAACCGGCTCAGCTCGGCGAAGTCGAAGCCGACCACGCCGTTCTGCGGCGTCCGCCGGTCGTTAACGCCGCCGACCAGGAAGGCCGCGTTGGCCGGGTCGAACGCCTCCGACCCGTTGTCCCAAATGTCGCGGGCCTTCTGGCCGATGCTCGTGGTGGTCAGTTTGCCGGTCGCGTCGAAGAGCCGGAACCGGGTCGGCGAGTCGTTGCCGAGGAAGTAGTCGTTGCTCGGCAGCACCATCGTCGCGAAGGTGAAGAACGGGTTGGCGGCGGTATCGACGACGAACCGGTTGGACGCCGTCTGGCCCGGCTGGAGTGGCCCGCCGCCGACCGACCCACGTACCGAACCCGGGTCGGCCGCGGCGAACGCCGGGAACCACGCCGACCCGGACCCGCCCTCGGCCACGGACGTGATCGCCGCGCCGGCGACCTGCCCGATGTTGAAGGCGTCGAACGTGCCGTTGTTGAACCCCAGCCGCAGTGGGGCGAACGACAAACTGTTCGCGGGCGACAGGTTCTGGGCGGTCACCGTGACCGTCACCAGGTCGGCGCGGGCGGCCGTCGGCACCAGGCCGACGGCGGCGAAAGCGATACTCAGGCGAATGAACTGACCCATCACGACGATCTCCCGTCAGAAAAGCACGAGCGGGGGTCTTCCGTTTACCCCCGCGACTCCGGCCGACCCCGAACGGACCCGGCCAGTCGCTATCAGTCGTGCGACCCCCACCGTCCTTACGCCGAAATCTGAGAATCGAGCGGAAACTTCTCACGCGACGGGTCCGAACGGACGGGCATTGTCAATCGGTCCGCGCGTTTCAAGTATGATGCCGGCATGGCACTGCGCACCTACCCCGGCCGGCTGCTGGCGGCGTCCGTCACGGCCGGCCTGTTCGCGCTCGCCGTCAGCGGCAGCGTGGCCGGCTACTTGTACCACGACCAAACCCGCACGGCCGACGCCCTCGCCGAGGACATCGACAGCCGCGGGGCGGCCATCGAATTGGAAGCGACGGTCAACAACCTGATCGTGCTGCACGCGGCCGGGTCGGCGGCGACCGGGCCGCTGGTGGGCCGCGCGGCCGAGGACATCGAGCGGATCGAGAGTTACGCCGACAAGCCGCCGGAGCGCGAACTCCTCGCCCGCATCCGCGCGAGCTTTGAACGGTACGAACGGCGGCGGGACGGCGGCACGCCGCGCGAACTTGCCGAGGTGCTCCGCCTCGACGCGCTGCCGGCCGTGCAGGCGCTGCGGACGTTCAACGGGGGCGAGTTGCGGGCCTCGCAGGGGGACCACCGGCGGGCGTTGCGGCGCATGGCCTGGGGCCTGGCCGTCGTCGGCGGGCTGGGGTCGGCGGCCGGCATCGTCGTCGGGTACGGCCTGGCCCGCGGCCTCCAGCGGAGCATCCAGCGGTTCCTCGTCAACGTCCAGGGGGCGTCGGAACTCCTGGGCAAGCAGCTCCCGGCGGTCGAACTCGTCGGCGGCGGCGACCCCCTCGACGCCGGCGGCGCGGACCTCCTCCGCCGCGTCGAGCAGGTCGTCTCCCGGCTCAACGAGCGCGAGCGGGAGGCGCGGCGGGCCGAACGCCTGGCGGCCGTCGGCCAGCTCGCCGCCGGCGTCGCCCACGAGATTCGCAACCCGCTCACGTCGGCGATCCTGCTCCTGGAAATCGCCCGCAAAGACCCCGCCGCCGGCGGCCTGACAGACGAAGACTTGCTCCTCATCGAGGGCGAGTTGCACCGCATCGAGGGGACGCTCCAGACCTTCTTGTTGTACGCCCGCCCGCCGAAACTCGACCCGGTCGAGTGCGACCTGCGCGAGGTCGTGCGGGACGCCCTGGCCCTCACCCGCGCGCGGCTCGAACGGGCCGGCATCCGCGCCGACGTGACCGCCCCGGCCGACCTGCCGGCGCTCAAACTCGACCGCGGGCAGATGCGCCAGGTGCTGTTGAATCTGATCCTCAACGCCGTGGACGCGATGCCGGCCGGCGGTCGGCTGGCCATCGGCGTGACGGCCGACGCGACCGGCGTCGAGTTGACCGTCCGGGACACCGGCACCGGCATCCCCGCCGCCATCGGCCCGCGGCTGTTCGAGCCGTTCGCCACCGGCAAGGAGACCGGCACCGGGCTGGGGCTGGTCATGTGCCGGCGGATCGTCGAAGACCACCGCGGCACGATCCGCGGGGGCAATTGCCCCGGCGGCGGGGCCGCGTTCACCGTCCACCTGCCCTGGTCGCCTCCGTAACCTGCCGCCCCGAAGGAGTCGCCCGTGCCGAAGATTCTGCTGATCGACGACGAGCCGGTGATCCAGCACGCCTTCCGCAAGGCGTTCCACCCGCCCGAGTACGAGACGGTCACGGCCCGGACCGCCGCCGAGGCGCTCGCGCTCCTGGCCGGCGCGGCCCCGGACGCGATCGTCCTGGACGTCCACCTGCCCGACGCCGACGGACTCACCGCGTTCGACCGCATTCAGGGCATCGACCCGCGCACGCCGATCATCCTGATCACCGGCCACGGCACGACCGACCTGGCCATCGAAGCGATGAAGCGTGGGGCGTTCGACTACGTGTTGAAACCGCTGCACTACGACGCCCTGCAAGCCCTCGTCGGCCGGGCGTGCGAGAGTTCGCGGCTGATGAAAGTGCCCGCCCCCCTCGGCGGCGTCCCGGCGGCCGGGGAGCCGGCGGACGCGCTGCTCGGCCGCTGCCCGGCGATGCAGGAGGTGTACAAGCAGGTCGGCCGGGTCGCGGCGACCGACGCGACCGTCCTGATCCTGGGAGAGAGCGGCACGGGTAAGGAACTCGTCGCCCGGGCCGTGTACCAGCACGGCCGGCGGGCCGGCAAGCCGTTCCTGGCGGTCAACTGCGGTGCGATCCCGGAAAACTTGGTCGAGAGCGAACTGTTCGGCCACGAGAAGGGCGCGTTCACCAGCGCGGACCGCCGGCGGATCGGCAAGTTCGAGCAGTGCCACGGCGGCACTCTGTTCCTCGACGAGGTCGGCGAGTTGCCGCCGGCCGCCCAGGTCAAGATGCTCCGGGTGCTCCAAGAGCGGACGTTCGAGCGGGTCGGCGGGACCGAGACGGTGCGGTCGGACGTCCGCATCATCGCGGCCACGAACGCCGACCTGGAGGCCGAAGTCGCCGACGGCGGGTTCCGCAGCGACCTGTTCTTCCGCCTCAACGTCTTCTCGATCAAACTGCCCCCGCTCCGCGACCGGGGGGATGACCTCGACCTGCTCCTCGACCACTTCGTTGCCCGGTTCGCGGCCGAGTTCGGCCGGTCGGTCGCGGCCGTCCCGGCCGACACGCGGGCTGCCCTGCGGGCCTACCCGTGGCCGGGCAACGTCCGCGAGTTGCAGAGCGTCTTGAAGCAAGCCCTGCTGACGATGAGCGGGGGGGTGCTGCTCCGCGACTACCTGCCCATCGGCAAGCCGCGGCCCGACGCGACAGGGCCGGCGGACGCCCGCGGTGAGGGCCGGTCGCCGGCCGACTGGGACCGGCTCATCGCGGCGCACCAGGCCCGCGGTTCGACCGACCTCTACGCCGAGTGCGTCGCGGCGATGGAGCGGCAATTGTTCACGAACGTCCTGCGGGCCACGGCGGGCAACCAACTCCGCGCGGCCGAACTCCTCGGCATCACCCGCGGCACCCTCCGCGTGAAGCTCAAAGCCCTGGGGATTGTGGTCGAGCGGACGGTGAGTTCAGAAACCGCGCAGGCTGATTAATTTTCGACCACGCCGACCCCCGTCACCCGCCAACACGCTGGAAATCCTGGGCCGCCGCCGCCGCCGAAGGGTGCGGCACGCCCTTTGCCTGGATACCTCAAACATCCTTGTGTCGGACACCTCGGAGCCTCCCCATGTCTGTCGCCTTGTTGGGAACGTGTGCCGCCGTTGCATTCGCCGTCGCAAACCCGCTCCCGAGTGCGGTGACGGCCGCGGTCAAACCGACCGCCAAAGTGGACGCGGTCCCGAACGTCGCCCACACCTACCTCGGCGAAGTGACGGGCTCAGTCGTCAAGGTCGGCGACGGCTCGATCACTCTGAAAGTCGCCGAAGTCGTCCAGACGGGGACGACGCACAAGAGAATGCCATCGCCCCACGTCCCCGGGATGAACGGCGGGCACCGTAACTCCGCGATCACCGTGCCGAAACTCGGGACGAAGATGGTCGAGATGACCTTCGACTTGAGCGACGCCGTCACCGTGAAGACGATCGCCGGCAGGGCGATGACGCTCGCCGACGTGACCGTGAACGGGGCGGTCCGCGTCCACGTCGAGCGAGTCCGGGAGGTGAAGCCCGGCGAGAAGACCGAACCGCGTCTCGTCGTCAAGTCGATCGACGTGCCGGTACCGACCGCGGTCGTCAAGAAGTAACGAGCGGTGGAGTTCCCGAGGGTCTCCCAGGTTTTTTACGAGGGTCGTCGATGCGCGAGTTGGGGCTGAAAGTGTGGCGGGTCGCGCGGGTCGCCGGGATCGGGGCGGCGCTCGTCGTCGCCGGCGGGTCGGCCGCCTGGGTCGCCGAAACGACGAAGCCGGCCGCGGCAACGGTCCCGGCCGCGTCGCCGAAGGCCGAGGCGATCACCCGAGTCGGCGCGGACCGCCTAACCGTCCCCACCGCCGTCGTCGCCCGGATGGGGCTGACCACGACCGAAGTCCGCGCCGCCCACGAGCCGACGGCGCTGCCCGCTTACAAAGGTAACCTGGCGCTCGACGCCAACTCGCTGCAGCGCGTCCACGCCCGCTTCGCCGGGGAAGTCGTCGAACTGGGCACCACCCGGGACACCGGGCCGGGCGTCGATGCCTCGCAGCCGTCGCTCCTGCGGTCCCACCCGATCCGCGTCGGCGACACCGTAGCCGCCGGCCAACTGCTGGCCGTCGTCCAGAGCAAAGACCTCGGCGAGAAGAAGAGCGAACTCGTCGATGCCGTGTCGAAGTTGAAGGCCGACGAACTGGTCCAGTCCCGCCTCCGCGAGCTGTACAAAAAGGGCGGCACCGCCGAGCGCAGCGTGCGCGACGCCGAGCGCACCGTACAGTCCGACCGCGTCGCCGTGGCCCGCGTCGAGCGGACATTGAAGTCCTGGCGGCTGACCGACACCGAAGTCCGCGACCTCTGGGCGGAGGCCGACCGGCTGGCCGCCGAAGACGACGACGCGCCGCCGGCCGGGTCGGCCGACTGGGCCCGCGTCGAGGTCCGGGCCGCCCGGGCGGGGCAGGTTCTGGAAATGAACTTCAGCGTCGGCGACCTGGTCGATACGAGTACCAACCTGTTCCAGGTCGGGGACCTGTCGCGGCTGACCGTCTGGGTGAACGTGTACGAGGACGACCTGCCGATTTTCGCGGCCCTGCCGAAGCCGATCGCCTGGAAGGTCGCGCTGCAGTCCCGGCCGGGCGTTACCCTCGACGGCACCCTCGACAAGGTCGGTGCGGTCATCGACCCGAGCCAGCACACCGCGCTCGTGACCGGCACCGTCGCCAACCCCGACCGCGACCTGTACGTCGGCCAGTTCGTGACCGTCACCGTCGAGCGGCCGGCCGACGCCACGGAGTTCGTCGTACCGGCGGTCGCCGTTGTGGAGAACGGCAACGAGAGCGTCGTCTTCGTCCAGGCCGACCCGGCCCAGCCCGAGTTCCGCCGCTGCCCGGTGCGGGTTCTCCGCCGCACCCGGGACGGCCTGTTCCTCCGCCGCGACGCCGCCACCGGGTTGAACCCCGGCGACCGCGTGGTGCTGAGCGGTTCGCTCCTGTTGAACGAGGCGATGGCCACCCTGCCTAACCCCGCGGCGACCGCCGTGACGGCCAAGTAACGCGCCTCCTGCTTCCCCCGTTCGCCTCCCCACCCGAGAAGAGTTCGGCCCGATGGTTCGTCGCCTCATCGTCTGGGCCTTGGGCAACCCGCTCCTCGTGCTGCTGGCCGCCGCGGCGCTGGCGGTCGGCGGCGGGTACGCCTTCACCCACGTCAACATCGAAGCCTACCCGGACCCCGCCCCGGCGATCATCGAGGTCGTCGCCCAGTTCCCCGGCGCGTCGGCCGAAGAGGTCGAGCGGCAGGTCACCATCCCGCTCGAAGTCGGCCTGGCCGGGATGCCCGGCCTCGACGTGACCCGCAGCAAGTCGCTGTTCGGTCTGGCCCACATCCGCAACCAGTTCACCTACGCCCGGGACTACGAGCAGGCCAAGCAGGACGTACTCAACCGCATCAACAACATTAACCTGCCGCCCGGCGTGGTCGCGCAAATTTCCCCCGCGTCGCCCATTGGGGAGATCGTCCGGTACACCCTGACCAACCCGACCGACCCGGCCACCGGCGCGGCCGTCTACACCCTCTCGGACCTCAAGGCGGTGCAAGACTACATCGTCCAGCGCGAACTCCTGCGCGTCCCGCGCATCGCCGGGGTGAGCGGCTACGGCGGCACGGTCAAGCGGTACGAGGTGCAGCCCGATCCCGACCGGCTGGCGCAATACGGCATTCCCCTCGCGCAGCTCCAATCGGCCCTGGGCAACGCCAACGTCAACGGCAGCGGGGACAACCTGACGCAGGGCGCGATCACCGTCGTCGTCCGGTCGCTCGGGCTGATCGGCCACGGCCAGGACCCGCAACTCGCCACCCTGTCGATGACCGACCCGGTCGCCGCGGCCGCGTACCTGCGGGCCGAGGAGGCGCGGCGGATCGTCGAGATCCGCCAGGTCGTCGTGGCCAGCGTGAACAACGTGCCGGTCCGCGTCGATCAACTCGTCACCGGTGGCCCGGTGCTGTCCCAGGACGGCACGCCGCGCGTGGACGACCGCCGGCTCGTCGCGGCCGGCGTCGTCCTCGGGTTCCAGACGCGCCAGGGCCGCAACTCCATCAGCCGGCCGCGGCTGGACGCTCAGGGGCAGCCGGTGACGACGGCCGACGGCACGCCCGCCTGGGACGGCGAGACGGACGTGGTCCAGGGGGTCGTGCTGCTCCGCAAGGGCCAGGAGTCGCTGCCCGCGCTGCAAGACGTGTTCGCCCGCATCGACGAGTTGAACGCCCCCGGCCGACTGCCCCCGGGCGTCCGCGTCCTGCCGTACTACGACCGCCGCGACCTGATCGACAAGACGACCGAGACCGTCCACGAGAACCTGCTCGTCGGCATGGCGCTCGTGACCGCGATCCTGCTCATGTTCCTCGGCAACGTGCGGGCGGCCGTGATCGTGGCGATCAACATCCCGCTCGCGCTGGTGTTCGCCTTCGGCGTCCTCTACGCCCGCGGCAAGTCGGCCAACCTGCTGTCGATCGGCGCGGTCGATTTCGGCATCATCGTGGACTCGTCGGTCATCGTCGTCGAGAGCATCTATCGCGCGCTGTCGGCCCCCGGGCAGTCCGACAAGCCGGTCGCCGAGCGCATCGCCGCAGCGTGCGGGCAGGTCTCCAAGAGCCTGCTGTTCGCCACGCTCATCATGGTCTGCGCGCTCATGCCGCTGTTCACGATGACCGGCCCCGAGGGGCAAATCTTCGGCCCGATGGCGGACACCTACGCCTTCGCCCTGGCCGGGGCGCTGGGCCTGGCCCTGACCGTATCCCCGGTGCTGTGTCTGCTCCTCATGCGGCGGCTCGCCCCGAAGCGCGAGAACCTGCTGGTCCGCGTCCTGCAGTGGTTCTTCGTCGCGCAGTTGCACTGGATTCTGAAGTTCCGCGTGCCGGTCCTGGTGGCGTTCGTCGCTGTCCTGGCGTTCACGGCGGTCAAGGCCGTGAACATGGGCCGGGAGTTCATGCCCGAACTCGAAGAGGGGACGATCCTGGTCCGCGGCACCTTCCCGGTCAACGTGTCGTTCCCCGAGGTGTGCGCCCGGGGCGACCAGTTCCGCGCGGTCATGCAGAAGTACGGCGAGTTGAAGGCGATCCCCGTGACCGCCGGCCGGCCGGACGACGGGACCGACCCGACCGGGTACTACAACCTCGAATCGAACATCCCGCTGCGGCCGCAGGAGCAGTGGCCGGTGGACCCGGCGCGGGGCCGGCCGCGGACCAAGGCCGACCTCCTCGCGGACATCGAGCACGACCTCGACGCGGCCCTGCCGGGGGTCGATTTCGACTTCTCGCAGGTGATCCGGGACAACGTCATGGAAGCCCTTTCGGGGGTCAAGGGGGAGAACTCGATCAAGCTCTTCGGGCCGGACCTGGACGCGCTCGAGACGACGGCCGGGGCGATGCGCGACGCGCTCGGCGCGGTCCGCGGCGTGGCGAACGCGGGCGTCTTCCGCACGCAGGGCCAGGCGAACCTCGAGTTCCCCATCGACCGGCAGAAGTGCGCCCGCTGGAACGTGTCGGCGGCCGACGTGCAGGCCGTCGTCCAGTCGGCCGTCGGGGGCAAGGCGGCGACGCAAATCCAGGAGGGCGAGAAGCTGTTCGACCTGACCGTCCGCTGGCCGGCGGCACTGCGGGCCGACGAGCAGGCGATCCTGGCCATCCCGGTGCCGGTGTCGAACGCGGTGGCCGCCGGCGGGGCGACGACGCAGTCCGCGACGCCGTTCGCCGGCGGGTCGGCCGGCCTGTCCCCGACGGGTACGACGCTGACCCTGCCGTCCGCAACCGGCAGCGCTTTCAACGCCCCGCCGGTCGTCCTCGCCGTGCCGACCCGGCGGCTCCGCGACCTGGTCACGCCGCTCGACCGCGCGGGCCGCCCGGACGAGTCGGCGTCGTTCCTGCGGCCCGGGGCTTCGACGATTTACCGCGAGCAAGGGCAGCGGTTCATCGCCATCAAGTTCGAGGCCCGCGGCCGCGACTTGGCGAGCACCGTGGCCGACGCCAAGGCGGCCGTCGAGCCGCTCGTCCGGTTGCCCTACCGCACCGAGTGGAGCGGCGAGTTCAAGCAGATGGAGGCCGCCGAGGGCCGCATGGTCAAGGCCTTCCTCGCGTCCCTGGTCCTCATCGCCGTCATGCTGTACATGGCCTTCAACTCGTTCCTGGACGCGGCCGCCGTGTTCCTCAACGTGGCCGGCGTCGGCATCGGCGGCGTCTGGGCACTGAACTTCGCCGGCCTGAACTTCAACATTTCCGCGGCCGTCGGGTTCATCTCGATTCTGGGCGTCTCGGTGATGAACGGCCTCATCATGGTGTCGTCGTTCAACGCGCTGCGCGCTCACGGCACCCCGCTCGAAGCCGCGCTGAAGGACGGCGTCCTGCACCGCGTTCGGCCACTCATCATGACGCTACTCACCGCCATCCTGGGCCTGCTCCCGGCGGCCTTCTCGACGGCCATCGGGTCGCAGTCGCAGCGGCCGCTCGCCCTCGTCGTCGTCGGCGGGATGCTGGCCACGATCGTGCTGTTCAACCTGCTCCCGCTGCTGTACAGCTTCTACGGCGACCGCACCCCCCCCGAAGGCGCGGCCGACATGGCCCACTAACCCGCAGGCGTGCCGCGCGACGTGACGACTCAGTCGCCCAGGCGGAACAGGTCGCGGAGAATGGCCCGCTCTTCCTGGAGCAGGTCGAGCAAAACCCGCTCGTCCTTCGTCCGCACATACCGGACGCCGACGCCGAAGAGCCGGGCGGCCAGGGCGAAATCCGGGTGCCGTCCGGCCACCTCCCGCCAGACCTCGGCCCACGCTTCGAGCGTACCGGGGAGGGATTCCGCGTAAAACTTGCTGGTCAGGCTGCGGACGAGGGAATCGGCGATCACAGCCAGCGGTTTCGTTGGGACCGCGGTCGCCGGGTTCGCCGCCTTTTGCCGGTCCCAATCGTCCTGGGCCTCACGGGCAATGTCGGCTAATCGGCCGATCCGATCTGCCCAGACTCCACTGTCAGCCGACGACCGAAATACTGCCGTGAGGACTTCCGGCAGGTGCCACGACCGCGGCGGATTGTTACGGCCAGAAGCGAGACGGAATCGCTGGCTCGATGCCGTTTCGGCCGCGCTCCAATTGCCGAGCAGTATGTGCCCCTCGGCCAATCCTTCAAGCGCCCCGCTAGTGCCGTTTTCAGCGATCGTGATAGCCAGATTGAAGTCAGCCATTGCCTCACCGATCTGACTCAGTCCCAATTTGGCCCGGCCTCGGTTTTCAATGGCGAAAGCATGTTGAGGGTCGAGTTCGATTGCCCGTTCGCACGCCGTCATAGCCTCGGCGTAATGGCCCAAGGCGTTCAGAGTATGCCCTTTGTTGCTCCAGGCTGCGGGATCGTTGAAGTTCAGTTGGGTTACCCGGTCGCACGCTGTCAGCGCTTCCGTATTCCGACCCAGGGCACTGAGTGTGTTTCCCTTATTTCTCCAGGCTAGCCCGTACTTAGGGTCGAGTTTGATCGCCTGATCGCAGTCGATCAGAGCCTCTGTGTACCGGCCCAGCGAATGGAGAGTGTACCCCTTGTTGTTCCAAGCCGCGGAGTTTTGGGGGTCGAGTACGGTCGCCCGGTCGTAGGCGACTAGGGCCTCCGAGTACCGCCAAAGTGAAGCAAGCGTGTGCCCTTTGTCACACCAAGCCGCGGAGTTATTTGGGTCGAGTACAGTCGCCCGGTCGTAGGCGAACAGAGCCTCCGCGTACCGGCCTAGCAGACGCAACTCGTGTGCCGCCGTGAGGCATCGCCCCACCGACTCTGCCGTTGTACCAATCTCGATCAGCATCTGAACAATGGCCTCGGGATCGCCAGTTTTGCGTGCGGCTTCCAGGTCACGCTTGACCGCTTCCTCCAACGGTCCTGGGACATCTTGGCGATCCTGCAGGAGGGCAGCGTTGAAGTACTGCCGTTCGAGGTCAGCGTTCGCGGGCAGGGCGACGAGGCGCGCTTCCATCCCGCGCCGGTCGTACCAGACGCGGAGGAAATCGACGATCAGGCGGATCGGCTCCCGACCCGGGTCTTTCACCTCCACGCACAGCCGCATTAGCGGTTCGGCCAACTCGTACCGCGACTCCCGGCCGACCGTCGCGGCCGTCGCGTACCCCTTGTCCTTCAAGGACTTCAACTGTGCCGCGGCCGTCTGCTCGGAGAGGAACAGTTCGGCGGCGATCTCCTTCACCGGCAGCGTCCGGGTCGCCCGGCACAGGTACTCGACGATTTCCCGCTGTTGGTCCGGCAGCCACCGCAGGCGCTCCTGGTAGTACGGGGTCAACTCGTCCAGGAGTTCCTCGAACGCACTCACCAGGTCGTCGAGCTTTTCCTGAGTGGCGAAGTCGGACAAGATAATGAAGACGCGGTGATTGCCCCCGGTCAGGTGGCGAATCGCCCGCACCCGAGCGCGCCCGGACGGGGTGCCGAGGAACCGGGCCAGGCCGGTGTCGCCGGTCTGACCGGCGATGCGGGTGAGGAGGGCCAGGGCCTCGTCGGTGGTCAGGGGTTGAAGGTGTTCGAGTTGGAAGAAGCCGAAGAACGGCCGGTCGCGGTCGGACAGGTCGCGGGTGAGCTGTTGGGCGGTCGCCAGGGTGGCGGCGACCCGGTGTTCCTGGAGGAAGGCCCGCCATTGCTTTTGCCCCGCGTCCCCCAAGCCCCGCATCACGTCGTCCAGATTCTCGACCACCACGAGCAGAGGCCGGCCGGCCAGTTTCGCCAGCAGGAATTCGGTCAGGACGGCCGCCCGGCGGTCGTCGGTCGCGGCGTCCAAACGGTCGCGGGGCGGCGGCGGGAACTCGTCCCCGTACTCGGCCGCCAACGCCCGGAGGATGCGGCCGAGGAACTTCCAGAACGACGGGGTCGATTCGTCCTCGGGCAGCCAGGCGATCCGCACCCGCTCCCGAACGACCGGGTCGGCCTTCAGCCGGTGAACGAGCAAAGCAACAAGGTGCGACTTCCCGCTCCCGCGCGGGCCGACGGCCAGGAGGTGGTGCTTGGCGTCCGTGAGCACACCGTCGCGCAGCCGGCCGAGCCACGACTCGGCCAGCTTGTGCCGCTGGACGAAGATGGCTTCGAGCACTTCGGGGTTGGTCCGGCTCGGGGTGAACCGGGAGATCAATGTCCTGGCCGCCATTAGCTCACCCCCCGGTCGAGAACCCACCACCGCCGGACGAGGGCGTGCCGGAACGCGTACCGACCGTCCGCGTCCCGGGTCAGGTAGTGGTCGAGGGTGAGCCGGCGCAACAGGTCGCGGACCACCTCGTTGTCAACGTTGCCGGCCGACTTGGCGACGTTCTGCAGCACGCTCATTTCGACGCCAATGGTGGCGACCGCGGCGTGATCGAGTAGGGCGAGGACAATCTTCTCTTCGAGCGGAGGAAAGTACGAACCGATTCGGCTGCTGAAGTGCCGCAGATCGCAAGGGTCAAGAGCGGTTGTTAACAGCCAGTTGACGGCCGCATCGACCCCGGCCACGGTCGCGGGGCTACCCGCCAAGGCCAGCCGGGACACGACCCAATGGATGTAGTAGGGGAAGCCGCCCGTCCGCTCGGCGACATGTTCGGCGACGGCCGGGTCGGCGGTCAATTGTTCCCCCGCAAGGAGCCGGCCGACGAGGTCGGCGGCAGCCACGGCGTCCAGCGGCGGGACTTCGACCAGCCTCAGGTCGTTGACCGGCTTGTTCCGGTAGCCGTGGCGCTGCAGTTCGTCCAGCACGTGGTGCATCCCGATCGAGCCGCACTGGACCATGCGGAACCCCTGGCCCGTCGTCGGCGACTGACGCAGGCTTCGCAACACGTCGAGTACCGCCGCCGCGGTCGCGGGGCTACCACCGTGCTTCGGATCGGCGATCGCCGACACCATCCACGGCAACTCGTCGAAGAAAAAGACGACCCGCTTGCTGACATCCTTTTGCTGCTCGACCAGCTCTTCGACGGCGTGGGTTAACAGGGCTTTCCAATAACCTTCGGGCCGGGCCAACTTCTCGGGAAACTTGAGCGGACCGATTGTCGCGCCCCTGGCAATTTTGAGAAAGTCCAGGAACCGGTGTCCTTGTTTCTTCCAGTACGTGAGTCGTTCGTGAACCTTCGCACAGACGGCTTCGGCGAACTCGTCGGCAGAGCGGATCGCCTCGACATCGAGGTACACCGCCTCCCAGCCGTCGGCCGGCTCGGCACACATCTTCTGGAGGATACTGGTTTTGCCGATGCGCCGCTCGGCTTCCATGCGAACGCTATTCCGATCCAAGACTCGCCACAAGTCGGCGATGAACTCGTCTCGACCGAATATCTCGTCGAGCGGAAGTTGAGCACCAGGTGCAGCTTTCATCGGAGCCCTCGAAAGGAGCCTCGAAACGTACAGCTCTGGAATTGTACGTTGATCCAGACGTATTTCAAGCGTCAGCGAGAATCGTCACGGCTTGCGGTCGAAGACGACGCCGATGAAGCGGAGGGCGTTGACGCTGCCGGCGCGGGTGCGGAAGTCGATCCGTTGGCCGGCGTGGTGGCCCGCGGTCGCGCGGAAGGTGTCGTCCTCGTCGTGGGCGAGCGGGCTGGCGAACCCGCTCCACGTCCAGTGCAGGGTGCCGTCCTTGAGCCCGACGGTCGCCTCGCCGTAGGCCTGGTGGGTGTAGGTGCCGGCGTACCGCTCCAGCGCGGCCGACGGGCGGGTGTTGGGGGCGCGGGCGGCGTCGCGGGCGGTCAGGGCGGCGGCGTTCTCGGCCCGCTCCGTCGCTTCGACCTTGAGGTAGTAGGCGTTCCAGTCGCGGGCCGGCTTCTCGTCGAGGAGGCGGTCGAGCAGGGCGTGCCCGACCGCAAGGTTCAGCTTGGTGTGGTGCAGGTTGTTGAACAGCGCGATCCCGAGGCGCTCCTTCGGCACGAACAGGATGAGCGCGCGGAAGCCGTCCGTGACGCCGCCGTGGGCGACGACTTCGCGGCCGCGGTAGTCGTAGACGACCCAGCCCATCGCGTAATCGACCCTGGTGGACTCCGGGTAAACGGCGGCGATCTCGGGGTCGGTGCGGGGCATGGGGGTCTGGGCGGTCCGCGTCTCGCGCAGGTTCGCCGCGGAAACGACGTGCTTGCCGGCGTGCCGGCCGTCGTCGAGGTGGAAGCGTAGCCAGGCGACGGCGTCCGCGGCGGTCGTGAACGCCGACCCGGCGGGGTTGGCCTCCGTCAAGACGTACTCGGGCGTCGGCTCGACGCCGCCGTCCGGGCGGAGTTTGTGCCCGGCGGCGCGGCCCTTCACGCCGGCCGCGGCCGCGGAAGTCAGCACCGTGTTCGCCATGCCCAGGGGCTTCGTCAGGCGGTCGCGGACGAGGTCTTCCCAGGGCGCGCCGCCGGCGTTCGCCGCCGCCTGCCCGGCCGCCATGACCATGACCGACGAGTACTCGTAGCCGCCGCGGAAGGGGTAACTCGTCGGCAGGTACTGAATCCGGCGGACGAGTTCGAGCCGGTCCCACGGGGCGTGGTACCACAGGAAGTCGTGGGCGGCGGCCCCGGTGCGGTGGCTCATCAGGTCGCGGACCGTGACTTTCGCGTCGGCGACCGGGTCGGCCAGGTGGAAGTCGGGCAGGTGCTTGCGGACGGGGTCGTCGAAGGACAATTTGCCGTCGTCGGCGAGACCGGCCAGCAGGGCGGACGTGAGGGCCTTCGTACACGACCCCATCGGGAAGAGGGTCTGCGGGGTGACTGGGCCGTCCGCGCCGAGGCGGGTGGTGCCGTAGCCCTTGAGCAGCACGGTGTCGGTGCCCTTGACCACGGCGACGGCCAGGCCGGGGGCCTTCCAGGCGGCCAGCGACTTGGCGGCGACAACGTCCAGGTCGGCGGGCAGTTCGCCGGCGGCCAGCGGCGGACCGGCGAGGGCAACGAGGAGGAGCCAGCGTGACACTTGGTTCTCCGGGCGACAAGGCGACCTCACCCCCCGGCCCCCTCTCCGAAACGGAGAGGGGGAGCAAGTAGGTTCCAGTCAACGACTCATACTCACTTGCTCCCCTCTCCGCGTCGGAGAGGGGCCGGGGGTGAGGTCTCTTCGCTCCCCTCTCCGCGTCGGAGAGGGGCCGGGGGTGAGGTCTCCGTGGCCGGGGGTTGCCTCACTTGCAGTGCTTACCCACGGGTCAGAGCTTACCTGTTTTACGGCGGAAAAGTCGGTTTCGGGCCGGAAATCGTGGCGGAACGGCGTCAAATCCGCTTGACCGGCCGGGCCACCGCGGTATTGTCCGCCTCGAATAGGCCCGGGCTGCGGTGCCGCGAAACTTTCTCCCCCTTCACCGGGGGCCAGTTCGCGGGGCCGGCGTTCGGGCAGACAGTCCCGGCTTGCGGTTGGGGAGCCGCTCGTCGGGTTCGTACGTCCTCGATTCTCAGGGGGAAGCGCTCATGCGCACGACACGTCGAAAATTGTTCGGGGGCTGGTTGGCCGCGGCGATCGCCACGGGGGCGCTCTTGGTCCCAGGGGGCGGGTTAGGGTCCGCCGCCGCCCAGGTGTCCGACTACGCGGTGCCGGGCAGCGCGGGGTACAACGTCCCGATCCCGACCGGGAAGTCCGGGGACAACGGGTTCTACACGTTCGGCGAGTTCGTCGTCTTGACGGGAACGCGGCCGCTCGGGGAGCAGGTCGTCGCGTCCCGGGGGCTGGTGGACACCCGGGGGATCATCTCGGCCGCGCCGGACGGGACGCCCCGGCCGGGGACGTTCATCGGCAGTGGGCAGACCGCCCTGAGCACGGGGGACTTCTCCCGCCGGTCGTACACGCCGGGGCTCAACATCGGCGTCGGGTACAAGTTCGACGACGGCCTGTCCGTGTACGCCAGCTACACGCACCTGAGGAACCAGACCGACCACGCCGGGGCGACGCTGACCACGCCCTACGCCCGGAACCGGCCCGACCTGGCCGACTCGTTCCTGTTCTCGCCGGTGTTCAATTTCCCGCCTCAGTTCGCCGGGCCGCGGATCAAGACGCCGCAGGACGACCCGAACGGCAACGGCACCCAGGACCGCAACGCCGGGGGCAACTTCTACGGCATCTGGAACGGGGCCAGCGTGATGGACATCCAGTTCAACTCGTGGTTCAACCAGGCCGAGATCGGGGCGCGGATGCCGCTGTTCCAGACGGAAACGTCCCGCATCTACGGCCTGGCCGGGGGCCGGTACGCCATGATCATGGAGCGGTTCAAGTGGCGGACCGTGAGCTACGACATCAACGGCATCGCCGGCCCGCAAGACGTGGGCAAATACAACAACACCTTGTCCCAACGGATGTACGGCCCGTTCGTCGGGTGCGGGCACGAGGCGTACATCGGCAAGTCGTTGTCGGTCAGCGCCGACGCGACGGCCGCCGCCCTGCTCGGGTTCGTCAAGGAGCGGGCCAAGTACTCGATCGGCGACAGATCGATTCAGAACAAGCTGAGCCGCAACGACTTCGAGATCGTGCCGAACGTGAACACCAGCGTGAACCTGATGTGGTACCCGATCGAGGGCGTGCAGATGCGCGTCGGGTACAGCGCGATGATGTACTTCAACACGCAGTACATGAAGGAGCCGATCGGGTTCAACTACAGCTCGGTGGACCCGGCCTACGGGACGCAGTTCTTCCGCATCTACCACGGGGTGAACGTCGGCCTCGGGTTCTTCTTCTAACGGCGGGCGTGTCGTCGCGGCGCGACCCGGTCGCGCCGGAAGCCGACGACGGTGTTCCCGCCCGGGGACGACCCTGCGGACCGACCCCCGCGTGCCGGAACCATCCCCCGTCTGCCGACTTCGCCGCCCGCGCGCCTCACCCAGGAGGCGCGCGGGCGGTCGCGTTCGTGCCCCGCCAAACTCGCCTGTCCCGCCGGCCGCGTGGTCGTATCATGCCCGGGACACCGTTACCCATTGACCCACGACAGGGGATCCGCATGGCCGCTGGCCAACCCGACGCCCAGGCGTTCAGCTTCCGCAAGGCCTTCTTGTGGACCGAGATCTTTCGCACCTTCCAGGTGGCGATCGACCCGCGGAAGTTACTCCTCGCGGCCGCCGGCATCCTGGTGATGTCCCTCGGCTGGTTCGCCCTGTCGAAACTCTTCGCCGCCGACGCCCCCCAGCGGGCCGACGAGGCCCGGTACGGCAGCGCCGTCGTCCGGGCCAAGGTCGGCGACAAGGGGTTGAACGGCAAAGAGTACACCGAGGCCGACTACAACCGCGAAGCCGAGCGCCTGTACGGCCGCGACCTCGAACAGTGGAAGACCCTCGACGCCCTGGCCGGCCCCGGCGGCCGCCTGAGCACCCTGCCCTGGTACGAGTACCGCGGCCCCAACCCGTACTTCTTCCTGACCTCGCTGGCCGGCGGCGACGCCGCCGAAATCCGCGGCACCTTCGGCGAGTTCCTCAGCGGCACCGTGCCCGTCCTCGTCGAACCGCTCGTCAAGCTGCTCGTCCCGGTCATCAAGCTGGTGGACCCGGACGCCTCGTCCCTGACCCGGCTGTACCTGTTCTTGTGCCTGGTCTGGAGCGTCGTGACGTGGGCCTTCTTCGGCGGCGTCATCACCCGCCTGGCCGCCGTCCAGTTCACCGGGAAGACCCGCACGACGATCTCCGAAGCCGTAATCTTCGTCGCCTCCCGGTACAAGGACTACGTCCTGTCCCCGCTGGTCCCCGTCGCCATCATCGGCGTCGTCACGCTGGTCATGATGGCCTTCGCCTTCGTCGCGTTGATCCCGTTCGTCGGGGACGTGGTGCTGTACGGCATCGGCCTGCCGCTGGTCGTCCTGGGCGGCGCGGTCATGGTCGTCCTGCTCATCGGCCTGGTCAGTTACCCGCTCATGTACACGACCCTGAGCGTCGAGGGGACGGACACGTTCGACGCCCTGAGCCGGTCGTACAACTACGTGTTCCAGGCCCCGTGGAACTTCCTGTGGTACTCGCTCGTGTCGATCCTCTACGGCGCGGTTGTGACCTTCTTCGTGATCTTCGTCGGGTCGCTGACCGTGTACATGGGCAAGTGGGCCGTGTCGCAAGCCCCGCTGTCCGAGTACACCAACCGCAAGCCGGACTACCTGTTCATTTACGCCCCCGAGACCTTCGGCTGGAAGCAACTGTTCCTCAAGGGCAGCCCGGTCGAGCAGGCCGAAGTCACGGACACGAACGCGGCCAGCGGCCGCGTCACCCGCAAGCTCGTGGACGCCAAGCCGGACGTGGCCGCGGAGTACCGCACCCGCCTGTACACGACCGAGAAGATCGGCGCGGGCATGGCCTCGTTCTGGTTGGCCCTGTTCGCCCTGCTCATCGTCGGCTTCAGCTACTCGTACTTCTGGTCGGCCTCGACGATGATCTACCTGCTGATGCGCAAGAAGGTGGACGACCTCGACCCGGACGAGATTTACATCGAAGAGCCGATGCCGACCCCCGCGCCGCTGACGCCCCCGGCCCCGGCCCACGCCCCGGCGACGACCTCGCTGCCGGTCGTCCCGCCGACCCCGGTGATCCCGGTGCCGCCGAGCATCCCGCCGGCCGGACTGCCGACGGACGTGGACCCGAAGGACGACTAGGTTCCCGGCGAAAAAGGCGACCTCACCCCCCGGCCCCCTCTCCGAAACGGAGAGGGGGAGAACGACCCTGCCAATCGACGACTGAAACCCACTTGCTCCCCTCTCCGCGTCGGAGAGGGGCCGGGGGTGAGGTCTCCGCGCTGCCTCCGACACAGTGAGGAACCGGGGGTGCGATCGTTTTCCGGCAAGGACTCGTTGATGTCGCGCCCCATCTTGCTGTTCACCGGACCCTGGGCCGACGTGCCGCTCGAGTCGCTCGCCGGTAAGGCCGGCGACTGGGGCTACCAGGGGTTTGAACTCTGCTGCTGGGGCGATCACCTCGAAGTCCAGCAGGGGTTGGCCGAATCCGGGTACTCGGCCGGCCGGCTCGAACTGCTCGCCCGGCACGACCTACAAGTCCCCGTCGTCGCCGCGCACAAGGTCAGCCAGGCCATTTCCGACGCCGTGGACGCCCGGCACGAAGCCCTCGTCCCCGACTACGTCTGGGGGGACGGTCGGCCGGAGGGCGTGTCGCACCGCGCGGCCGAGGAGTTGCGGGCGACCTTCCGCCTCGCCGAGAAGCTGGGCGCGAACGTCGTCAGCGGCTTCACCGGCTCGCCCGTCTGGGCCTACACGTCCGGCTACCCCGCGCCGAAGCCCGGCGTCATCGGCGACGCGCTCAAGTCGTTCGCGGCGCAGTGGAACCCGCTCCTCGACGCGGCCCGGGATTGCGGCGTCCGCTTCGCCTGCGAGGTCCACCCGGGCCAACTCGCCTTCGACCTGTACTCGACCGAAGTCGTCCTCGACGTGCTGAACGCCCGCGAGGAGTTCGGCATCCTGTTCGACCCCAGCCACCTGCACTGGCAGGGCATCGACCCCGTCGCCTTCCTGCGGCGCTTCGCCGACCGCATCTACCACGTACACTTGAAGGACGCCGTGCTGAGCCTCGACGGCCGCGCCGGGCTGCTGTCCGGGTACTGGCCCAGTGGCGACGCGCGGCGGGGGTGGCAGTTCCGCAGCCCCGGCCGCGGCGGCATCGACTGGGAGGCGATCATCCGCTGCCTGAACGAGATCGGCTACGACGGCCCGCTGGCCGTCGATTGGCACGACCCGGGCATGGACCGCGAGTACGGGGCCGCCGAGGCCGCCCGCTTTGCGAAGCAACTCGACTTCGACCCGCCGACCGCCGGCCGGCACGCCTTCCGAGGGTAACCGCCGTGGCCTTCCCCGAGAAATCGACCGTCGAGGCGCTCAAAGCCCTGTGGACGAACCGGCTCGTCGCGGTCAAGCCCGGCGTGCCCGCGCTGGCCCGCTTCGCCGGCAAGGTCGGCCGCGTCGTCACGGTCAACTTCAACGGCAAGGCGCTCGTCGATTTCGCCGACGGCGGCTGGTACGACGTGGCCGATTTCGAGCGCGTCCTGGACGAAGTGACCGCCGAGGCCGACAAATTGAAGTACGACCCCACGGTCAACAGCGCCCAGAAGCACCCGACGCGGCAATCCTGACCGCCGGGTGCCCGGACTTCCCCCCACCCTTGAGGCTTTCGACCATGCACCGCGTCACCTGGCGGGGCGTCTTCCCGGCGCTCTGTACGCAGTTCCACGCCGACCTGTCGCTCGACATCCCCGGGACGATGGCCCACCTCGACGCGATGCTGGCCGCCGGCGTCCACGGCGTCGTCATGATGGGCAGCGTCGGCGAAAACACGACCCTCGAGCGCGACGAGAAGCGAGACCTGTTGAAGGCGTCCGTCGCCCGCGTCAACGGCCGCGTGCCGGTCCTGACCGGGGTCGCCGAGTACACGACGGCGCAAGCCTGCCGGTGGGCCGAGGACAGCGCCAAGTTCGGGGCCGACGGGCTGATGGTCCTGCCGCCGATGGTGTACAAGGGCGACGACCGCGAGACGATCGCGCACTTCCGTACCGTCGCCGCGGCCACCGACTTGCCGATCATGGTCTACAACAACCCGCCGGCGTACAAGGCGGACATCACCCCGCACATGTTCGTCGAGCTGGCCGACGAGCCGAAGTTCGCCTGCATCAAGGAGTCGTCGGACAACCCGCGGCGGGTCACGGACATCATCAACCTGACCGGCGACCGGTACGTGATCTTCGCCGGCGTGGACGACCTGTTTCTGGAGTGCCTGCTGCTCGGCGCGGTCGGCTGGGTGAGCGGCCTGGTCAACGCCTTCCCGGCGGAGAACAAGCGCATCTGGGACTTGGCCGAGGCCGGGAAGTGGCACGAGGCGCGGGCCATCTACCGGTGGTACACGCCGCTACTGCACCTCGACACGCACCCGAAGCTCGTGCAGTACATCAAGCTGGCGAGCGCCGAGTGCGGCTACGGCACCGAACTGACGCGACCCCCTCGCCTGCCGCTCGTGGGAGCGGAACGCGAGGAGGTCGTGGGGTTAATCCGCCGGGCCGTCGCCACCCGACCGGACCTCACTCGCTAATGATTTCGCCGCCCTGGCTCGTCCCCAG
>JAYTSV010000063.1:0-8491 GCA_043745465.1 Fimbriiglobus sp. | reverse complement strand
CGAAGGGCGGGGCCGTCTGGGGCAAGACCGACGACAAGGGCACCAAGGTCGTCAAGGACGAGGTCAACGCCGGCACGCTATTCGCCACCATCTACGAGAGCCTAGGCATCAAGCACGACAAGAGCTACCACGTGGGGGCGCGCCCCATCCCGCTCGTCGATCCGGGCTTCGAGCCGATCGCAGAACTGATGGGGTAGAATAACCGAACCGTGACATAGAGGAGCGGCCGTGACTGAGATCACTGACCAGACGCAAAACGTCGCGGCCTACCACCGGCTCCGCGCAGAGTTGGAGCGGGCGCACCCGCCCCTACGTTTCGTGGCGTTCTCCGAGGGCCGCGTGGCGGGCGACTCGGACGACTACTTCGCCCTGCACGAGGCGGTCAAGGGGCTGGCCAACGTCATGATCGTCCGCCTCGGCGACGAACTGCCGGACTACCTCGAGCTGATGCCGTTCGGGGAGTTCGACGCGCATGAGTGAGCAGCGGAACGCTTACAAAGGGCGTTCGCTGCGGGCGTGGTTGCACTTCGCCTTCCGCAACGACGAGAAAGTCGTCAAGAGCCACCCCGACTTCGCCGGCCTCGTCGGCCTGCCGATTATGCGCCTCGGCGTCTACGGCGGCGACGCCACCGACTTCTGGTTCCGCTCTCCCACCCCCTACCCCCCCCGGCACGCCATGAAGTCCTCCAGCCCCGAGTCGCTCAAGCTCGTCAAGGAATTCGGCCGGCCGGTCACCCACTTCGCGGTGGCGCGGCTGCCGGGGTCGGGCCGCGTCTTCTTCGGCGGCTCCGACTTCAAAGTCTGCGAAGCCGACGTGACGGCGGCCAAGTTCGAGCCGAAGGAACTGCACAGCCACGGCAGCTACGTCACCACGGTCGCCCTCGCGGGGTCGGTGCTGGTTAGCGGCGGCTACGACGGCAAACTCGTCTGGTGGGACACCGCCAAGAACCAGGCGATCCGCACCACCGACGCCCACGCCAGTCGCGTCCGCAAGGCCGTCGCCACACCCGACGGCGCGGTCGTCGCCAGCGTCGGCGACGACATGCTCTGCAAGCTCTGGGACGCGGCGTCCGGCAAGCTGATCCGCGAGATGAAGGGCCACGCCGCGAAGACGCCGGCGCACTTCAACTCGATGCTCTACGCGGTCGCCTTCAGCGTTGACGGCAAACTCGTCGCCACCGGCGACAAGGTCGGCCACGTCGCGGTCTGGGAGACCGAGTCGGGCAAGCCGGTCGGCACCGTCGAGGCTCCGACGCTGTACACCTTCGACGCGGCCCAACGCCTGCACAGCATCGGCGGCGTCCGCTCGCTGGCCTTCAGCCCGGACGGCAAGCAACTCGCCGTCGGCGGCATCGGCAAGGTCGGCAACGTCGATCACCTCGACGGCAAGGCCCGCGTCGAGGTCTTCGACTGGAAGGCCGGCGGCAAGCCGACGCTCGAACTGCAAGCCGACAAGTTCGCCGGCCTCGTCAACGCCCTCCGCTTCGCCCCCGACGGCTCCTGGCTGCTCGCGGCCGGTGGCGCGGCCGAGGGCTTCTTCCTGTTCGCCGATCTCGCCGCCAAGAAGTTGGTGCGGCAGGAGAAGGTCACTATGTACGTCCACGACGTGGCCCTGAGCGCCGACGCCAAGACCCTGACCGCGGCCGGGCACAACAAGCTCGCCGTCTACGCCTTGGGCGACGCCGCGGCCTGACCCCCGAATTCCCACGACCCCGGAGCCGAACCGATGCCCCCGATGACTCGCCGCGCGGCGCTCCAAGCCGCCGCCGTCACACTGGCCGCCCCGTCGGTCTACCGCTATTGCCGGGCCGCCCCGAGCGAGACGCTGCTGCACGTCAGCGTCGGCGCGGGCGGCATGGCCGGCGCGGACATCAACTCGCTGACGCGCAGCAAGAACCTCAAGCTCGTTGCTGTCGCCGACGTGGACACCGCCGCGGCCGACGCCCTGCGGAAGAAGTTCCCCGACGTGAAGGTCTACGCCGACTGGCGGGTCATGTTCGAGCGGGAGAAGTTCGACTCGGTCAACGTCTCGTGCCCCGACCACATGCACGCCGCCCCGGCCATGCGCGCGATCCTCGCCGGCAAGCATGTCTACGTCCAGAAGCCGCTCGCGCAGACGGTGGACGAGGCCCGCCGGCTGACGGCCGCGGCGGCGAAGGCGGGCGTCGTCTCGCAGATGGGCATCCAAATTCACTCGGCGGCCGCGCACAAGACCCTCGTCGAGGTCGTCCGCGGCGGGGCGATCGGGCAGGTGCGGGCCGTCCACAGTTGGAGCGACAAGGACTGGGGCGACGCCGGCCGTCGGCCCGACCGCGCCGACCCCGTGCCGAAGGGCCTCGACTGGGACAAGTGGCTCGGCGTCGCCGCCGAGACGCCGTTCCTCGGCGGCGGCTACTACCACCCCGGCAACTGGCGCAAGCGGCTCGATTTCGGTACGGGTACTTTTGGCGACATGGGCTGCCACATCCTCGACCCCGTCTTCGGCGCGCTCGGCGTTGGCAGCCCGAAGTCGATCGTTAGCACCGGCGACGCCCCCAACGAGACCAACTGGGGCCTGAACTGCCGCGTCGAGTTCGCGTTCCCCGGCAGCCGCTTCACGACCGAGTCCGTGACGCTGACGTGGTACAACGGCAAGAGCCGGCCGCCCGCGGAGGTGCTCAAACTCATCGAGCCGCACAAGTTCCCCGGCCAGGGGTCGATCCTGGTCGGCACGAATGGCGTGCTGTTCTCGCCCTACGGCGGCGGGCTGCCGGTGCTGCTGCCCGCGGAGCAGTTTGCCGACTTCAAGATGCCGAAGGTGCCGGGCGACGACCACTACTTGCAATTCGTGGACGCCGCCCGCGGGGCCGGCAAGACGAGCGCCCCGTTCGACTACTCCGGGCCGCTGACCGAGGTGGTGCTGCTCGGCTGCCTGGCGACGCGGTTCCCGAAGCAGGAACTCCTCTGGGACGGCGAGAAGCTGCGGGTGACGAACCTCCCCGAGGCGAACAAGTACGTCCGCAAGACGTACCGCCAAGGGTGGGAGGAGCCGGGACTGAGCTGAGAGGCGTCAGCCGCTTTCGTCTGAAGCCGACGCGTCCGGTGCGGTAGACTCCGCGACCGGCGACCAAACCGACGAAGCGTGTCGAGATTCCGCCGCGTCTGTTATGCGGCTCGAAAATCATCCCACGCGCGGCGTGTCGCTACGCGCGGCGTGTCACGGCGTTCTTCGCGCCGGACAAATCTTGCTCGTCGTGATGGCGTGCCGCATCGGCGACGCGGCGTTCAAAATTCGCCGCGCGAGCCACCCCCCCCTGTTTGCAAACCCGTCTCGGGAGTCAGGCGTTGGACTGGGTCGATTTTTGGCCCGTGGCCCCAATGATCGTGGGGTTGTGGTGGCCGGAAAGGCCGCAACAAATGAGCGTGTTTTCGGCGTCGGCCGTCGTGCCCGGTGCCCCGTTCACGTGGGCAAACTCGTGGACCAAAGTCGAGGCGACTAGCCAGCGCCCCATCCGAATCGTCCACTCGGTGATCGAGACTTCCTTACTGCCGGCGGATCGGGTCACCCCGTACCGACCCTCGATGTTACCGGGGTCGTAGCTGATGTAGACATCCGGATCGTCGAGGATTTCGTCGAACGACCGGCCGCCGGGGAGCTTCCGTAAGCAAGCGTTGCAGGGCTTCAGTCCCCGCACGTTACTCCGCAATATGGTCAAGGCCCGCTCGACTACGAGTTGCTTTTTCGAGTCCGAGTAGGGCAGCCACTTCCACCCGCCCGTCGGCAAGGGTGCGACGTGCCCGCTCGCCGATGTGTGAATTGTCGCCACGAGACACCCCCCTGGTAGGCCACAACAGATTGATTAGCTATGCATCAGAACGATTGAGTAAGTATTTTTGCACGCGTGTGCCGTCAAGTCAATCAGAATCTTGGAAATTGTTGACCCCATGTGCGCCGGCTGGCGACGCCGACCTGGGGCGGAACAACCCCGGCGGATTGCTAAGGTATCGCGGCACGGCGTCGGGTATCATCGCTGGCACTCCCCTGCTTTCTGAAGGGTTCCCCGCCGTGATCCGCTCCCTTGGTGCTGCCTGCCTTGCTGTGTTGGTCGCCTCCGCCGTGACGGCCGGCGAGCCGACGCGCGAGCAGGTCGAGTTCTTCGAGGCCAAGGTGCGGCCGGTGCTCGTCGCACGCTGCTACAGTTGCCACAGCGACGCCCAGAAGAAGACCAAGGGCGGGCTGGTCGTCGATTCGCTGGCCGGGCTGCTCGCCGGCGGCGACGGCGGGCCGGCCCTGGTGCCCGGCGACCCGGACGCCAGCCGCGTCGTCGAGGCCGTGCGCTACGTCACCGAAGAGTTGCGGATGCCGCCGAAGGGCAAGTTGCCCGACGCCGAAATCGAGGCGCTCGCGGCGTGGGTCAAGATGGGGGCACCGTGGCCCAACGCGAAGCTCAAGCCGGGCCGGCCCGCGGGCAAGATCACCGCCGCCGACCGCGACTGGTGGGCGTTTCGGCCCGTGGTGAGCGTACCGCCGCCCGCCGCCGGGGCCGGCTGGGCGCGCAACGACCTCGACCGCTTCGTCGCCGCGAAGCTGGCCGACGCCAAGCTGACGCCCGCCCCGGAGGCCGAGCGCGGGGTGCTTATTCGCCGGCTGACGTTCGACCTGACCGGACTGCCGCCGACGCCGGAGGCGGTCGCGGCGTTCGCTAAGGACGCCGCGCCGGACGCCTACGAACGCCTGGCCGACCGGCTGCTGGCGTCGCCCGCCTACGGCGAGCGCTGGGCGCGACACTGGCTCGACCTGGTGCGCTACGCCGACTCCGACGGCTTCCGCATCGACGACTACCGGCCCGACGCCTGGCGCTACCGCGACTACGTGATCCGCTCCTTCAACGCCGACAAGCCGTACGACCGCTTCGTCCAGGAGCAACTCGCCGGCGACGAACTCTTCCCCGGCGACCCGGACGCGCTCGTCGCCACCGGCTACCTGCGGCACGGCATCTACGAGTACAACAACCGCGACGTGCGCGGCCAGTGGGCGACCCAGCTCGACGACATCACCGACACGACCGCCGACGTGTTCCTGGGCGTCGGGTTGCAGTGCGCCCGCTGCCACGACCACAAGTTCGACCCGCTACAGCAAAAGGACTACTACCGCCTGCAAGCCTTCTTCGCCGGCATCATGCCCCGCGAAGACCTGGTTGCGGCCACTGCGGGTGAGCGGACGGCTCACGCGGCCAAGCTGGCGGGCTGGGAGGCGAAGACGGCGACCCTGCGCTCGGAGATCGCGGCCATCGAGGCCCCGTACCGCGTCAAGGCTCGGGAGGACGCCATCGACAAGTTCCCGCCCGAGTTGCAAGTCATGATCCGCAAGCCGGCGGCCGACCGCGACCCCCACGAACACCAACTCGCCGAGCTGGCGTACCGGCAGGTGACCTACGAGTACGACCGCCTGGAGCGCTCGTTGAAGGGGGCGGACAAGGACCGCGTTCTGGCCCTGCGGCGCGACCTGGCGAAGTTCGACGCGCTCAAGCCGCCGCCGCTGCCGGTCGCGCTCGCCGCCACCGACGGCGGCCCGGTGGCCCCGCCGACGACGGTTCCCAAGAAGGGTCCGACGCCGGTCGAGCCGGGCTTCCTGAGTGTGCTCGACGAGACGCCGGCCACGATCGCGCCGGTGCCGGGGCTGCCCGACACCACCGGGCGGCGGGCGGCGCTGGCGAACTGGCTGACGCGGCCGGACAACCCGCTGACGGCCCGCGTGCTGGTCAACCGCGTCTGGCAGCAGCACTTCGGCCGGGGGCTGGCCGCGAACGCCAGCGACTTCGGCCGGCTCGGCGACACGCCGACTCACCCGGAACTCCTCGACTTCCTGGCGGCGCAGTTCGTCGCCGACGGCTGGAGCGTCAAGAAGTTGCACCGCGCGATGGTCCTTTCGGCGACCTACCGGCAGAGCGCGACCCACCCCGACCCCGCGCCCTGCCGGCTCGCCGACCCGGAGAACAAGTTGCTCGGCCGCGGCGGGGTCCGGCGGCTCGACGCCGAGCAGATCCGCGACGCCCTGTACGCCGTCGTCGGCGACCTCGACCCGAAGGCCGGCGGCCCCGGCGTCGCCACCACCGACCCGCGCCGGTCGGTCTACACGAAGGTGATGCGCAACAACCGCGACCCGCTGCTCGACGTGTTCGACGCCCCGCTCGCCTTCCAAAGTGCGTCGTCCCGCGACACGACGACCACCCCCGTGCAGTCGCTGTTGCTCATCAACAGCCCGACCCTGCTGCGGCGGTCGCAGGCGTTCGCCGACCGGCTGAAGCGCGACGAGCCGACCGACGACGCCCGCCGGGTCGCCCGCGCCTACCGGCTGGCGTTCGGCCGCGCCCCGACGGCGGACGAGGCGGCGGCGGCCGTGGCGTTCGTGGCGGAGCAGGCCCGGCGCGTCGATCCGACGAAGGCGGGGTCGGCCACGGCGGCGTTCGTGGGCGGCAAGATTCCCCACCGCGACGGCCAGGCCGCCGACCTGAAGCCCGGCAGCCCAGGCTACGAAGTCCCGCTTCCCGATGCGGCCATCAGTGCCGACTTCACGATCGAGGCGTACCTGTCGGCCCGGTCGGTCGCGGACACCGCGGCGGTGCGGACCGTGGCCGCGAAGTGGGACGGCGACGTGACGCACCCCGGATGGGGCCTCGGCCTCACCGGGAAGGGTAGCCGCCGCAAGCCGCAAACGCTGGCACTGCAACTCGTCGGCAAGAAGCTCGACGGCACCGTCGGCGAGGAAGCGGTATTCGCCGACCACCACGTCGCCCTGGCCAAGCCGTACTACCTGGCCGTGGCGGTGAAGCTCGCGCGCGGCACGACGCCGGGGCAGGTGACGTTTTCGCTCAAGGACTTGTCGAACGACGACGAGCCGCTGCTCGTGGCAACCGTGCCGCACTCCGTCACCGGCGGCCTCGGCAACGCCCTGCCGTTCACGATCGGCGGCCGCAGCGTCCCGAAGGCCGACGCGGGGTTCGACGGATTAATCGATGACGTGCGGCTCTCCGACGCCGCCCTCGGGGCCGACCAGCTCCTTTACACCCGCGAGGGCACGAGCCCGACGACGGCCGGCTACTGGCGCTTCGAGGCCAAGCCGGGCGTCTTCAAGGACACCTCCCCGCTGGGCCGCGACATCCGCCCGGCGACCGTCAAGACCGTCGTCGCGCAGGACACCCGGCAAGCTGCCTGGGCCGACCTGTGCCACGTGCTGTTGAACGCCAGCGAATTCCTCTACGTCGAGTAGTCACCCCACGAGGTTCCGATGCCTGACCACCCCTGCTTCGGTATCGACTCCCCGCTCGGCCGCCGGGACTGGTTGCGCACGGCCGGCGTCGGCTTCGGCGGGCTGGCCCTCGACGCCCTGCTCGCCGGCGAGTCGCGCGCGGCCGAGGTCGAGCCGGCCGGACCGCTCGCCGCCAAGTCGCCGGCCCATAAGGCGACGGCGAAGTCGGTGATCTTCCTGTTCATGGAGGGCGGGCCGAGCCACATCGACACCTTCGACCCCAAGCCGGTGCTGAACAAGCTCGCCGGCAAGCCGCTGCCGGACAGCTTCGGCAGCGTGATTACGCCGATGGGCGAGTCGCGGTCGGCGCTCCTGGCCAGCCCTCGGCAGTGGAAACAGCACGGCAAGAGCGGACTGTGGGTATCGGAGTGGCTACCGCACACGGCGACCGTCGCCGACGAGTTGGCCGTGATCCGGTCGTGCTTCGCCGACGGCATCAACCACTCCGCGGGGGTGTGCCAGATGAACACCGGCTCGACCCTCGGCGGCCGGCCGTCGCTCGGCGCGTGGGCGACCTACGGCCTCGGCACGGTCAACGCCGACCTGCCGGCGTTCGTGGTGCTGCAAGACAACCAGGGCCAGGTCGTCAACGGCCCGCGCAACTGGGGCGCGGGCTTCATGCCGGCGGTCTACCAGGGCACGCGGCTCCAGGGCGGGGCCGAGCCGGTGCCGCACCTGAACACGCCCGAAGGGGTCGCCGACGCCCAGCAGCGCGGCAAGCTCGACCTGCTGACGCGGATGAACCGCGGCTACGCCGGGCGGCACCCCGACCAGACCGAACTCGACGCCCGGCTGACCAGCTACGAACTCGCCTTCCGCATGCAGGCGGCCGCCCCGCCGGCCGTCGATTTGACGCAGGAGACCGCCGCGACGAACGCCGCCTACGGCCTCGACCACAAGGACACGGCGACGATGGGACGGAACTGCCTGCTCGCGCGGCGGCTAGTCGAGCGTGGCGTCCGCTTCGTGCAGATCTACCACGGGGCGGGCAGCAAGTGGGACGCGCACGCCAAGCTCGAAGCCAACCACTCCGGGCTGTGCCGCTCGATGGACCAGCCGGTCGCGGCACTCGTCAAGGACTTGAAGCAGCGGGGCTTGCTCGACTCGACGCTCGTCGTCTGGGGCGGGGAGTTCGGCCGGACGCCGATGAGCGAGAAGGGCGACGGCCGGGACCACAACCCGACCGGCTTCACGATGTGGATG
>JAYTSV010000062.1:0-30618 GCA_043745465.1 Fimbriiglobus sp. | reverse complement strand
GCGATCTCGACGCGGGTCGGCTTCTTCTGGTGCTTCTCGGCCATCGCGGCGATGCGCGGCGGCATCGTCGCCGAGAACAGCATCGTCTGCCGCTCCTTCGGCGTCGCCGAGAGGATGGCGTCGAGGTCGTCGGCGAAGCCCATGTCGAGCATCTCGTCGGCCTCGTCGAGGACGACGTGCGCGACGCTGTCGAGGGCCATCGTGCCCTTGCGGATGTGGTCGAGCGCCCGGCCCGGCGTGGCGACGACGACATCGGTGCCGTTGCGGATGGCCCGCGCCTGGTCGCCGAACCCGGCCCCGCCGTACACGGCGGTGACACTCACGCCCATCGTCTTGCCGTACTTCGACACGGCCGACGCGACCTGGATGGCCAGTTCCCGCGTCGGCACGAGGATCAACGCCGACGGCGACTTGCGCGGCTTCGACTTGGCGGCGATCTTGTCGATGACTGGCAGGGCAAACGCGGCGGTCTTGCCGGTGCCGGTGGCGGCCAGGCCGACGAGGTCTTTGCCCGTCAGGATGATCGGGATCGCCTCGCGCTGGATCGGCGTCGGCGTCGTGTAGCCGAGTTGCGTGATGGCGTCGAGCAACTTGTCCGACATGCCGAGGTCGGCGAACCCACTCTTGACTTCGACCTTCGCCACGACGGCCGGGACGACGACCGACGGGACGACAACCGCTGCGGCGACGATCGGCGTCTCAAGGGCGGCGGCCGCGGTGGCGTTGGCAATCACCAGGGCTTTGGCGGCCGCTTTCGCCGCTGACTTGCTGATCGGTTTCACGGCCGGGACTTCGGCGGAGTCTTGAACGGGTGTTTCGACGGGGGCTTGGTTGACGGGTTCGACAGTCGGCTCGACGGGGGCAATCACAGAAGCAGAGTCACTCATGAAACGAACGCTTTCGGGCCGAGATGAACTCGGCCGCAAATGGGCACCAGGTCGGTGTGACCTGGTGTGCGGGCACAGCCGCACGTTCACTCCAGGCGATTCGACCAAAGCAGCATACTACACACGGGACGCGCCGCGGGGAGAGAGGTTCGCGGGAATTAGTCCGTTTTGACGGCCCGGTCGTAGAAGTGTCTGGCCGCCCGGCCGCTGATTTGCCCGTGAATTAAGAGTTCCTTGGCGATCCACTCGACCGCCTGCCAGAGTTCCTCGTCGGCCAACAAATGTTCGGTTTTGGCCAGCATCCGCTTCTCCAGCCGATCGACGGCCCGCTCGCTGGCCCGCATCAGCGTGAGCTTGCGGACGTACCGCAAGTCCTGGTTCGCGCCGCCGGTGTCGTAGCTGCCGGTGACCCGTGCCTCGGCGACCATGCCGGCGAGTGAGATCAGAATCTCCGTCTCGACCCAGTCCTCGTTCGGCCGCTGCAGGCCCTTCTTGAACTCGCACTGCCCCAACCGCTGCGAGTTCGGCAGCACGCTGACGCGGTGGACCGGCCGGTCGAGGGCCAACGCGACGACTGCGTGCCCCGCCTCGTGGTACGCAGTCCGCGGGTCGAACTTCGCGGCGGGCGTCTCGTCCATGTCGTTCCCTCTCGGTCCGCGTCGGGTTGTGCCACACGACTCAGAACGCCGCGGCCGAAAACTCGCCGGGCACGACTGGCGGAGTCGCACCGTGCCCGAGTAGATTACCGATCCTCCCTGATCGGTCCCATCCGCATTTTCGGAGCATGCCCGTGCCCCCCACTTCGGCGTTACGTTTTTGCTTCGTGGTCTTGACACTTGCGGCGGCGACGGTGTCCGCTTTTGGTCAGGCGTTGCCGGTCAAAAAACTCTTGACCCACGCGGACTACGAGATTTGGACCGCGTCGAGTGGGTTCAAACTCGCCCCGGACGGCAAGACTTTCGCGTACTCCCTGACCCCGCCCGAAGGCGACGGCGACGGCGCGATCGTGATTCGCACCCTCGCTAGCGGCAGCGAAGTCCGACTCGCTACTACGGGAAAGCCCCCGACTCCGGACGCCCCGCCCGCGACGCCGCCGGTGCCGGGCGCGGAAATGCCGGCGACCCCGACGGCCGGATCGAGCGGCCCGATCTTGTTCAGCCCGGACTCGAAATGGCTCGCGTTCACGCAAGGCCCGACTAAGGAAATGCTCGACAAGGCGAAGGCCGAGAAGACGAAGCCCGACGCCCTGCCGAAGCCGACGCTGGCGCTTTACGACGTGGCCACCGGCAAGGTCGTCAGTCGCGTCGAAAAGCTCCGCAGTTACGCCATTGTCGGTGAGGGTGCCGGGTTCTTGCTCCTGCACCACGAGGCGAAACCGCCGGACGATTCGGCCCTCGCCGCCGTCGTCGGCTTCGCCCTTCCGGCAGGCAAACCGGCCGGCGGCTCGGACCTGATCGTCCGCAATTTTGTGGACGGCAAAGACGTGACCTTCCCGGGCGTGGCCAGTTACTCGGCGACCAAAGACGGGAAGCAACTGCTGCTGACACTCACCGGGACTGTGCCGGAAAAGTCGGGCCTGTTCGCCGCGACGCTCGGCAAAGGAGCGGCGCTGACGGCAATTGTCAGCGGCCCTGGTAAGACGGCGAATCTAACGTGGAACGAGGAGCAGACCCAACTCGCCTTCTTCCACGCCGACCCGGCAACGCCGCCGAAAAACCGCGTCTACCTCTGGCAGCGCGACAAGTCCGAACCCGCCGTCGAAATCGTCCCGAACGTGCCGGCGGGCCTGAAAGCCGGCTACGCCATCGCCGAACGCGGCGGGCTGGCGTTCAGTACCGACGGCTTGAAGCTGAGCGTCAACGTCGGCCCAATCCCGCCCGAGCCGAAGGTGGAAGTGAAGGGCGAAGCCGCACCGGCCCCGCGGCCTTCGACGGCCCCGATGTCGCGTGCCCTCAACGCGCGAGGCGCTGCCGGCCCTCGCCCCGCCGCGGCATCGCCCGCCGCGGCCGAGGACAAAGTCGAACTCGACTTGTGGCACTGGAAGGACGAAGCGATCCAGCCGATGCAGAAAATTCGCTCGGCCCAGGACCGGCAGAAGAGTTACCGCGCGATCTACTTCCTCGACACTAAACAGTTTAAGCAAGTGAGCACCGACGACACCGACGTGACCCTCCCCGCCTACGGCGACTGGGCCGTCGCCACGTCGGACAAGGCGTACCGGTCGCAACTCTGGCGTAGCCCGATCCCCAAGGACGTGGCCCTGTTGAACGTCCGCACCGGCGAAGGCAAGCCACTTCTGACGGCCCACGAAGGCAGCGTTACGTCGCCCTACGGCAACGTGGTGGTCGCTTTCAACGGCAAGGACTGGGTGAGTTATGCCGTACCCGACGGCAAGTCCGTCAACCTCACGGCCAAGCTCGGGGTCAAGTTCTTCAACGAGGATTTCGATACCCCCACGACGCCGAACGCCTATGGCAGCGAGGGCTTCACGGCGGACCGCAATCACGTCCTCGTCCGCGACCGCTACGACATCTGGAAGCTCGCCCTCGACGGCTCCTCCGCGACCAACGTCACCCAGATCGGCCGGGAAACCAAGACGACGTTCCGCCTCGTCCGCCTCGACGAGGACGACAACCTGGTCAAGATCGACCTCGGCAAACCGTGGCTACTCTCGGCGACGAACCTCGAGACGCAAGACGGCGGCTTCTACCGCCTCGAACCCGGCGCGAAGCCGAAACTCCTGACGATGGCCCCGCGGCAGTTCGGCCCCGTCACGAAGGCGAAGCTCGCCGACACCCTGGTGATGACCGCCTCGACCTTCGCGGACCCGCCGGACTACTACGCGACGACACTCGGCTTCCAGGAGTTCAAGAAGGTCACCGACCTGCAACCCCGGCGGCGCGACTTCAATTGGGGAAAGGCGGAGTTGGTCAATTACAAGTCCGCCGACGGAATGCCGCTGCGGGGGATGCTCATTAAGCCGGAGGACTTCGACGCGACCAAAAAATACCCCATGATCGTCTACATCTACGAGCGGCTGTCGGAGGGCGTTCATCAATTCCGGCTGCCGAGTGCCGGCACCAGTATCAACCCGACCTTCTACGCGAGCAACGGCTACCTGGTGTACATGCCGGACATCGCCTATACGACCGGCGCACCGGGGCAAAGCGCTTTGAAATGCGTACTTCCGGCCATCCAGGCCGTGGCGGACCGCGGTTACGTCAACGAGAGTGCCATCGGCATCCAGGGCCATTCGTGGGGCGGCTACCAGATCGCCTACATGGTCACCCAGACCAACCGCTTCAAGGCGGCGGCAGCCGGGGCACCCGTCACCGACATGGTCAGTGCCTACGGCGGCATCCGCTGGGGCACCGGATTGCCCCGGCAATTCCAGTACGAGAAGACGCAGAGCCGCATCGGTGCGACGCTGTGGCAGGCCCCGCTGAAGTACATCGAGAACTCGCCGATCTTCGCGGCCGACCGCGTCCAGACGCCGCTCATGCTGCTGCACAACGACCAGGACGACGCCGTGCCGTGGTACCAGGGGATCGAGTACTACCTGGCACTGCGGCGGCTCGACAAGGAAGTCTACCTGTTCAACTATAACGGCGAGTTACACGGCTTGCGCAAGAAGGTCAATCAACGTGACTATACTCTTCGGATGCAACAGTTCTTCGACCACCACTTGAAAGGGGCTGCGAAGCCGGAATGGATGGCCAAGGGGATTCCGTACAACGAGCGGGACAAGGAAAAGGACCAGTGGAAGGCCCTCTTCGGCCCGGTGAAGCCGCCCAAAGTCGAAGGCCCGTGACGCCGTTGCCGGCCCCGGGGCGAATTTCTAAGATTTCGCTTGCGTCAGAGCGTGTGCTCTGTCAACCCTCTCCCTTCTGGTGGTGGACGACCGATGGCGATCAAGTTTGCGGCGGCCGAAGTCGATCTGATTGAGGAACTCCGACTGCGGCGGTGGGCGCGGGAGAACTACGTCCCCCCGACCCACCGCGACGCGGCCTGGCACCCGGTCGTGCACGACGAGATGGGCCGCAAGGACTTGGACGCCGCCCCGGAGGCGGCCTCGGCCGCACTCGCGAGCTGAGCGGCGAGTTCCGTGCAGGAGGCACCTTGAGATGGCGTTTTTCAACGGCCGCGCGTCGTTCCTACGGTTCCGCGTGGACGGCCCGGCCCCGCGATTGTTCGGCGAGGACCACCTCGAAAAGCTCGTCGAGTACCAGGCCGGCCGGTCGCGGCTCGCCTCGGCCGACGGCATCGAAGTCGGCTGGACCGGGGGCGAACACGTCCTCGACGTCGATTTCCAACTCGCCAAGAACATCGTCAACGACATGCTCACGTTCGAGATGCGCGTCGATGTCGAGAAGTTGCCGACGGACCTGCTCAAAGCCTACTACTCGGTCGAGTTGAAGGCGCTCGCCGCCGGCAACCACTCGGGGCTGCCGAGCGCCCGGCAGAAGCGGGAGGCGAAGGAGAACGCGCGGGACCGGCTCGAACAGGAGGGCAAGGACGGCCGCTTCCGCCGCCGCAAGTGCATCCCGGTTCTGTGGGACCGGCTGACCAACGAAGTCCTCTTCGGGGCGACTTCGCTCACGCACATCGACCGCTTGGTGAGCCTGTTCCACCAGACCTTCGGCTTCACCCTTGAGGCCGTCACCGCCGGACGGCGGGCGTACTCGCTCGCGGAGTTGCACCAGACGACGCGGAACGTCGATGACAGCCGGCTGTCACTGTTCATCCCGGACGTGACGCCCGAGGAGGCCGGGTGGATCGCGGACGACAGCAGCCGCGACTTCATCGGCAACGAGTTCCTGATGTGGCTGTGGTTCAACAGCGAAGGCGAGTCGGACACGATCAAGGTCGCGGACAACTCCGAAGTGACGTACATGATCGCCCGCACACTCACCCTGGAGTGTCCGCGAGGCCAGACCGGTCACGAGACGATCAGCCACGAAGGCCCGAGCCGACTGCCCGAAGCGAAACGGGCGATCCAGTCCGGCAAGTTGCCGCGTAAACTGGGCCTGACGCTCGTCCGCCATGCCTACCAGTACGAACTCGCCATTCACGCCGAGACGCTGGGCATCGGCAGCGCCAAGTTCCCCAACCCGCCCGAGGACATCAAGGACGGCCGGGCGAAGCTCGAAGAGCGCGCCGACCGCCTGCGGCACCTCATCGAGACGCTCGACCTGTTGTACGACGCCTTCGGCCGCCAGCGCTTCGGCAAGCAGTGGTCGGACACGCTCCCGCGGATGCAGAAGTGGCTCGCCCGCGAGGAACGCCGCGCGGCGTGAGAGTGACTGACGGGATCGACTTTAAAACGCGACGCCGGATCGCAAGAAGTAGATCATCGCCCAGAGTCGGTCGGCCTCACCCCGCTCGATCACTTCGGCCGGGGTAGAGCCGGCGAACGCCGGGTTAGGCGTCCGCAGCCAACGGCCGATCGTCTCCTTTTTGATCACCTCCGAGAGGGCTTTCACAAGTCGTTCGAGTTCTGTCAGTCGGCGCGCTACGGCCTCCGTGGGGGCAGTGCCACGCTCAAGTGTCGCCAGGGAACGCACAGAAACCGGCAACATGGGGGCGAACTGAGTCTGCGTGAGACCGAGTCGGTCGCGAAGTTTGCTGACAGACATGGAAGAGACCGGCTGCGTACTCTCGATCTCTAGGCGGGCGGGTCTCTTTTTCGGCGACTCGATCAACTTACGAGCGACTTTCGGGGGCGAATTGACAGCTTTTTCCCGCTCAGTCGTATTTGCCACGCCATTTCCCCAATTTGTGATCCGCGAATTCGGTCGATAACGTTAGTATCGACATGCGGCCGGACGTAGTCAAGCAGGATTGCGTGCAAAGTTGCCGATCAGGACCGACTGAGTTTGTCGGAATTGACGATCGTGATTCGGCTGTCTCCCTCAAGTCGGTCGGGGAAGATCAACAAGTTGTGACCGGAACGGTCGGCTGCGGACGGAACGATGACCCCTTCCCAACCCGTCGCGTGGACTGCGCGGCCGATCGTTTGCGTGAGCGGTTCCCGACCGGCAAACACCTCGAGCCGCCAGTCAGCCAGTACAAGTCTCGCCATCGGAATCTGAAACCGCTGGCGAACCTTGCCGTCCCTGGTGTCGAGAACCCTCTTGAGCTTCACGTTGACTGCCGCGAACGTCAGCGGCATCGAGTCTTCGATTGGCAAGCCGGAGTAGCGATAATGAGCCAATGCTTCGGCCATCGCCGCTTCTGGCGTGAGTGTCGAGTACACCAGAGCCGTCCCGATGGGGTTCCACCGCCCGCCCCGCAGGCGGCTCCCCTCGCCCGTGAGGAGGTCGGATTCAGTCGCATATTTCGGCGTGCAGGCCCGGTAGACGACTCCCTCGAATGTCACGGCGGCTGATGCCAGTGCAGTGAGCCGAGTTTGGAGGTGCTCGAAGGTCGGAGCTGCCATCGAACCGCCGCGGAATGGGATTGATGAGGTCACTCCGTCGCCGACGGCTCGGCAATCCTGGGATGTCACGATACGTGCTGCACTCCCGTCGGGGCGGCGTTGTTCGTTGTTCTTCCGGCGGACATCCGGTAAACTTGTACTTGATGCCTGCCAACACTCTCCTCTCCTCCGCACAAGGTCACCCCATGCCGCCACTCCGTAAGAGTTGGTCCTGCCTGTTCGCAGCGTTCAGCGTCGCGCTCGTCTCATCGGCCGCGAGTGCCGCCGACCCGGTGCGGTTGGCACTCAAGAAGGGCGACCACGTCGCGTTCTTGGGGAACACCTTGGCCGACCGCATGGTCCACGACGGCCACGTCGAGGCGATGCTCGCCACGCAGTTCCCGCAACTCGACCTGACGGTGCGCAACCTCGGCTTCTCGGCCGACGAGGTCGCCGTGCGGCTCCGGTCTGCGAACTTCGGCAGCCAGGAGCAGTGGCTTTCGGCATCGGCCCCGATCCCCAAGCCCGACGCCATCGGCAACCCGGCCGACGCCAACGCCAACCGCTTCGCCAACACCGGCACCAAGCCGGACGCGATCTTCGCCTTTTACGGGTACAACGAGTCGTGGGCCGGGGCCGAGGGGCTGCCGAAGTTCCGGGCCGACCTCGAAGCCTTCCTCACGGCCACGACGGCCCCGAAGTACAACGGCACGTCGGCCCCGAAACTCGTGTTGTTCTCGCCGATCGGCTTTGAAGACCACAAGTCGCCCCGCCTGCCGGACGGTATCGCGGCCAACAAGAACATCTCCCTGTACACGGCCGCGATGGCCGAAGTCGCCGCGGCCAAGAACGTCCAGTTCGTCGATCTGTACCACCCGACATTGGCCGCGTACTCGAAGGCGACTCGCCCGCTCACGATCAACGGTATTCACCTTAATGAGAGCGGATATGCGGCCCTCGCCCCGATCATCGCCGCCGGCGTCTTCGGCAAAGTGGACGCCGTCGCCGCGGAGACCTTCGCCAAGGTCCGCGCCGCGGTCAACGATAAAAACTACTATTGGTTCCAGCGTTACCGCGCCACCGACGGGTACTCGGTCCACGGCGAGCGGGCCTTCTTGAAGTTCGTCGCCGGGCAGACGAATTACGAGGTCGGCCAGCGCGAACTCGAAGTCCTCGACGCGATGGTCGTCAACCGCGACAAGGCGATCTGGGCCGCGGCCAAAGGCCAGCCGGTACAAATCGACGACAGCAACACCCCGCCGATGCTCAACGTCGTCACCAACAAGCCGGGCCTCGGGCCGAACGGCTCGCACCTGTTCCTGACCGGCGAGCAGGCCATCCAGTCGATGAAACTCGGCAAGGACTTGCGGGTGAACTTGTTCGCCGACGAGCAGATGTTCCCCGTGCTCGCCAAACCGCACCAGATGGCCTTCGACACGAAGGGCCGGCTCTGGGTCGCCACCTGGCCGACCTACCCGCACTGGACGCCCAAGAGTCCCGACTCCGACAAACTGCTGATCCTCGAAGACACCGACGGCGACGGCAAAGCCGACACTTGCAAGGTGTTTGCCGAGGGCCTGCACAACATTACCGGGTTCGAGTTCACCAACGGTGGCGTGCTGGTCGCCCAAGGCCCGGACATCGTGTTCCTCAAAGACACCGACGGCGACGACGTGGCCGACGTGCGGCAGCGCGTCTTGCACGGCGTCGATACGGCCGACACGCACCACACGTCGAACAGCTTCGTCCTCGACCCGGGCGGCGCGATCTACTTCCAGGAAGGCACCTTCCACCAGACGCAAGTCGAGTCGCCCTACGGCCCGCCGCGGCGGCTGTCGAACGGCGGCGTCTTCCGGTACGAGCCGAAGACGCAGAAGTTCGACGTGTACGTCACCTACGGGTTCGCCAACCCGCACGGCCACGTCTTCGACCGCTGGGGCCGCGACATCGTGGTCGATGGCACGGGCGCGAACCCTTACGACGCCGCCCTGTTCTCCGGCTACCTGCCGTACCCGCAGAAGCACGGCCGCATCCCGCAGGTGTACCAGCAACGGACCCGCCCGTGCGGCGGCATCGAGTACCTGTCGTCGTCGCACTTCCCCGACGACTTCCGGGGCAACTTGATCGTGACCAACTGCATCGGCTTCCTCGGCCTGTTGCGGTACAAGATCGAGTCGGACGGCGGCAGCATGAAGGGGACGGAACTCGAGCCGATGTTGACCAGTACCGACCCCAACTTCCGGCCCGTGGACGTGAAGACCGGCCCGGACGGTGCCCTGTACGTCGTCGATTGGCAGAACCCGATCATCGGCCACATGCAGCACAACTTGCGCGACCCGTCCCGCGACCAGAAGCACGGCCGCGTCTACCGCATCACGCACGCCAACGGCAACGACATCAAGGCCCCGAAAGTGTCCGGCGCGTCGATCGCCGACCTGCTCGCACTCCTCAAGTCGCCCGACGACCGCATTCGTTCGCTGGCCAAAATCGAATTGGGTGCCCGCGACACGACCGACGTGATCTCGGCCGTCAAGGCGTGGGACGCGGCGCTCGACAAGGCCGACCCGAACTACGACCACAACCACCTCGAAGCCCTGTGGGTTCACCAGTACCACGACACCGTGGACATCGAACTGTTGAAGTCGAACCTGGCCGCGAAAAATCCGCTGGCCCGCGCCGCCGCCGTGCGGGTGTTGCAAGTCTGGGGGGACCGCGTGCCGCAAGCGCTTGAGATGCTCAAGGTTCTCGCGGCCGACAAACACCCCAAGGTCCGCCTGGAGGCCGTGCGGGCCGCGAGTTTCCTCAAGCAGCCCGAGGCGGTCGAGATCGTCCTCGTCGCCGCCGAACAACCGGCCGACCCGTTCGTCGCGATGGTGAGTGCCGCGACGATGAAGGCGCTCGACCCGATCGTGCAGGCCGCCATCAAGGCCGGGCAGCCGATCAAGTTCACGACCGCGGCCGGTGCGAAGTTCTTCCTCACGAGCGTCTCGACCGACCAACTCGTGAAGTTGCGACGGACCACCGCGATTAACCGCGAACTCCTGTCCCGGTCGAACGTCCGCGACGAGGTCCGCCGGGAGGCCGTGACCGGCCTGGCGGCCGACTTGAAGATGTCCGAACTCGCCGTCCTGCTCGACGCCTTGAAGGCCCAGGACAAGTCGTCGATCGACGAAAGCGTTGCTTACGACCTCGCCCGCCTGATGACGGCCCGGACGACCGACCTGACGGCCGGCCGCGCTCAACTCGAAACGATCGCCACCTCGGCGAACACTCAACTCATGCGGCAGATCGGATACGTGTCCCTGATCGCAGCCGACGGCAACCCCGAGAAGGCCTGGGCACTTGCCTTGAAATCGGTGCCGGGCCTGCGTGATGTTGTGACGGCGGTGCCTCAACTCCGCGACCCCGGCCACCGCGCCGCGCTGTACCCGAAGGTCGCCGCGCTGCTTGACGGCCTGCCGCCGTGGCTAGCCGAGACTGCTCAGAAGCCCAAGACCGGCCGCTACGTCCGCATCGAACTGCCCGGCAAGCAGCGGACGCTCACTCTCGCCGAAGTCGAGGTGATGTCCGACGGCAAGAACGTCGCCCGCGGTGGCAAGGCAACGCAACACAGCACCAGCAACGGGGCCGACGCCGGCCGGGCCATCGACGGCAACAAGTCCGGGGCGTTCGCGGACAACGGCCAGACGCACAGCCGCGAGGGGGTCGTCGATCCGTGGTGGGAACTCGACCTCGGCGTGGACACCGTCATCGATTCGGTGGTGGTGTTCAACCGCACCGACTCGAACCTGAGCGACCGGCTCAAGAACTTCACCGTCAGGGTACTCGATCAGTCCCGCCGCACCGTGTTCACCAAGGCCAACCTGCCGACGCCCGACGGCGCGGTGACGGTCGTCGTCGGCGGGGAGTCGCCCGAGCGCGTCATCCAGGCCGCGGCGATGCTGGCGATGACGAGCGTTCGCGGCAAGGAACTCGACAGCTTCAACGCGATCTCGAAGTTCGTCGCCACGCCGACCAGTCGTGCGGCCGCGATCCAGGCACTGCAGCGCATCCCCGTGGCCGAGTGGCCCAAGGACGCCGCGCCGGGGCTGCTGAAGTCGGTGACCGATTTCGTCGCCACCGTGCCGACCGGCGAGCGTACCGCGCCCGTCGTCGTGGACGCACTGCAGTTCGCCGACACTCTGGCCGGGCTGCTGCCGAAGGACGCCGCGAAGGCCGCCCGGAAGTCGTTGGGAGCGCTCGGCGTGCGGGTGATCCGCGTCGGCACGCTGACCGACCAGATGCTCTTCGACCGCGACCGCCTCGTCGTCCAGGCCGGCAAGCCGGTCGAGTTCGTCTTCGACAACACCGACATCATGCCGCACAACTTCGTCATCGTACAGCCCGGCTCGCTCGAAGAAGTCGGCAACGCCGCCGAAGTTTTCGGCACGACCCCGGGTGCCCAGGAGAAGCACTTCCTGCCGCCGAGCGACAAGATTTTGTTGGGCAGTAAGCTGTTGCAGCCGCGCGAGTCGCAGTCGCTGCGGTTCAACGCCCCGACCAAGCCCGGCGTCTACCCGTACGTCTGCACCTACCCCGGCCACTGGCGGCGGATGTTCGGCGCGCTCTACGTCGTCGCCGACCTCGACGAGTACCTCGCCGACACCGACGCTTATGTGGCCAAGAACCCGCTGCCGGCCGCGGACGACCTGTTGAAGTTCCTCCGCCCGCGGACCGAGTGGAAGTTCGAGGAGTTGGCGTCCGCGCTGCCGGAACTCGACAAGGGCGGCCGGTCGTTCGCCCACGGCAAGCAACTCTTCACCGTGGCGACGTGCGTGAGTTGCCACAAGTACGACGGCCAGGGCCAGGAGTTCGGCCCCGACCTGTCGAAGCTCGACGCCAAGGTGTTCCTCAAGCCCGAAGACGTAGTCCGGCACATCCTCGAACCCTCCCTGCGGATCGAGGACAAGTACAAGACCTACGCCTTCAACCTCGCCAACGGGGCGACGGTGAACGCGATGGTCGTCGAGAAAACGGCGACCGGCGACTACAAGGTGATCGAGAACCCGTTGGCCCGCGCCGACACGCGGCTCATCAAGGTGAGCGACCTCGACGAGGCCCCGAAGCCGTCGCCGACCTCAATGATGCCGAAGGGCCTGCTCGACAAGTTGACGAAGGACGAGGTGCTCGATTTGATGGCGTACCTACTCGCCAACGCCGACCCGAAGCACCGGTACTTCGCCGGCGACCACCACGGCAAACCGTAACCCGGGGCGTTACTCGAAGCGAATCGCCTCGCACTTGAGCAGCTTCAACCCGGCCGTCCGCTCGACCGGGCGGACGACGACGCGGTCCAGGGTCTGCTCGACGCGGAAGAGCATCGTCCGCCGGCCGGGCACGAGCCACATCGAAGTGATCCCGGCCGATGCGTCGGGGTTGGTCGAGAGGTCGAGGCGGTAGACCTCGCGGTAGCGTGAGTCCGGGCAGTCGAATTCGAGCCGCAGGGCGTCCATCGCAAGAGGCGCGGGAAATGCCACCGTGAACGCTTCGGCGGGGCCGGTGCCGTCGTAGGCGGGCAGGCGGGCGTCCGCCGGTAGGGGGATCGGAGTGGCCCGCAGGGGGCGCGGCGGGCCGGCCCCGCGTAAGGATTTGTGCCCCGAAGCGTGCAGCATTTCAAAGGCTTCTGCGTAGCCCGCCACGGGGAAAATGACGTGCCGCTCGGCGACGGCGTTGGCGGGCAGTCCGAGCCGCACGTCCCGGTTCAGCATGGCCGTGCGGACTTCGTACACTTCGGCGAAACTCTTGCCGACTTGCCAGTCCTGCCAGGCGACGGCCGCGGCGAACGCGGGCACGAGTAACACTCCTGGCAACCACAACGTCCCCGGCGGTCCCGGCGTGGCCCGCACCAGCACGACGACGCACAAGGCGAGACCGCCGAACGCGGCGTAGCGGGACTCGTCCCCCAACGACCGCGTCGCGCCGATGGCCAGCGACAGGGCCACGGTGCCGACGAGTACGGCCGCGCACCCGCCGAGTCGGACCCGATCGGCGGAGCGCGTGCCGACGGCCACGACGGCGGCAAGCAGCGCCTCGACGACGCACCCCAGCGCGACGATTCCAGGCAGTGGGTAACCGACGTGCCCCGCGCCGCCGAGTGCGGCGGTCCAGAAATCGAAGGCGACGCCCAACGCGGTCGGCAGGTCGTTGCCGGGCGTCGTCGCGCCGGCGCGCTTCAACTCGACCAGACTCGCAGCCACATAGAGAGCGGCCAGTGCCGGTAAGGTTGCGAGGACGACGGCGTCCCGAACGCGGTGCCGGGATTGCCGGCCGGCGGCCACGACGACGGACGCCGTGAACAGGCTCAGGCCGGGGACGAACGCCCAACCGATGCCCCCGCCCAGCGCGACGCCGAGGGTGGCGAGTCCGCACAGCCCGGCGGCCCGACGCGGTCCGATTCGGTCGGCCCAGACGGCGACGCCCGCGAACACCGCGAGCAGCCCGACCGTGAGGGTGAACGCGATCTGGTAGCCCATCGTGAAGTTTTCGGCGTGCCCGGCATTCAGCAAGAGTACGGGGACGAGCAGGTCGATGAGGTCGCTCCGCCCGCGGGACTTCCGGGCCGCGAGGAGGAGCAGCGCCGCGGACGCCGAGAGCAGCGCGACGGTGACCCACATGCCGGCTCGGAAGTCGCGTCCCGATACCGCGTGCAGTCCGAGGTAGACCGCGCGGGCCAGTGGAAAGCGGTGTTCGGCGTGCTTCGACACGATCCACCGGGCCGCGTCGGCGTGGCCGGTCAGGACGGGGACGAACTCCCACTCGTCCTGGCGCGGCAAGTTGTGCCCGTACCGGCCGACGAAGACGCAGGCTTGCGCCGTCATCGCCAGCCAACTCAGGACGACCAGGCCGGTGATGAAGCGGCCGAACAGGGGTGCCATGCCGAGCCGATCCGGGGATAGGTGCGTCCGTGCGCGAGCCGAACCGCGACCGTCGAGCCGGTCGCGTCACGGAGTCTTCGACCATCGCGGCCCGGTAAAACCAGGGAAACGCGGCCGGAGTCCGAAGTGCCGCTTCCCCGCAAGTTACGGCAAAGGGGCTTTCGGGTCTGGCTTCTTGCCGGCCGTCGGGAGTGTCGGCGGGTTCGTCGGCGGCGGGGGCGAATTCGGGTCGGCTTTCGGGTCCATTGTGACCGTCTTGGTCGCGCCGACTTTCACCGTCACCGGTTGGCGGGCCAAGATTTCGTTCGTGACTGCACCGGATCGGCCCTCCATACGGTGGTACGGGCCGTACACGAGGAGTTGGTACTGACCCGGGGGCAGGTCCGCGAAGGTGAACGTCGTGCCGTCCGCGGCGAGCGCCGCGCGGAAACTCCTCGTCCCGTCGTTCAACTGGATGCTCTCGAACTCCGGGTAGGCTTTGCGGTCGATGGTGCCCGACACCGAAGCCGACGCCAAGGCTTTGACGACGAGCGCGGCCCGCTCGGCGGCGGGCCGCTTGTCGAGGCGATCGACCCGGCCGGCCGGCACGCCCTTGCCCCAGTAGACCAGTTCGACCTCGGCGTCCGGCACGACGCCGCGGAACTCGAACGAGCCGTCCGCGGCGGTCGTCCGGGACAGGAACTGGCTGACGCCGGCCACCTGGGCGAGTTGGCCGAGTTCGATCATCTCCCAGTTGAACGGGTGCGCGGTTCGGTCCTCGGTCCGCGCGCCGGCGGCAATCAGCCGTAATTCGATGCCGCCGACCCCGGCCCCAACGCTATTCACGAGCTTGCCCCGGTACGTGACCAACTTGGCGGGGTCTTCGGGCGTCAGGCGGAACTCCGTCGCCTTCGCGTCCGTGGCAACGGCAGCGACAACCCGACGCACAACCTGCTTGCGGTAGCCGTCGGCCGTCACCGCGACTTGGAGCGGCATGCCCGCGGGAAAGTCCGCGAGGCGGAACTCGCCCCGGGCGGAGTTGAACACCTGGCCGGGGTCCGTGCGCGACGTGGTGATCCCTCCGGACGGTTCGCCCTCCTTGGCGTCGGGGCTGAACGTGATGCAGACGGTGAAGCGTGAGATGACCTTCCCGGTGGCCGCGTCCACGACTTTGCCGACGACGACCCCCTGCGGCAGCATCGTGACGACGACTTCGTCGGCCCCGTCGAGTGGCAGCGTCCGGCGGTCGATTCGGGTGAATCCGTCTTTGGTGAACGTGAACGGCGACTCGGAGGGGAGCGACGTGAACTGGAAGCGGCCCTCGGCGTCGGTGACGCCTTGCCCGCCGATCACGTCGGCGAAGTCAACGAAGACTTCGCGGACCGGTTTGCCGGCCGGATCGACGACCCGGCCGCGCATACGATGCCCTTGTTCGAGCTTCACGTCGGCGATGCTCGGGGCGGCCGCGGGGCCGGGCTTGAACGTCACCTGCCGCGGCGCGAAGCCCTCGGCGCGGACGACGAACTCGTGCCCGGCGGTGTTCGAGAACACGTTTTCGAGCCGGTACTTGCCGGCGGCGTCGGTCTTGGTCCGGCGAACCTCGTCCGATGAGTCGCCCCGGTTGCTTAATTCGGCCCCGGCGACCGGCTTGCCCTGGCCGTCGGTCACAACTCCCACGACCGATCCGCCGGGCGGGCGGGGCTTGAGCACGACATCGACGCGGGTCGGCTCGGCCTGTCCGGCGGTGAGACTGAGCGGCCTCGTTTCGTTCTGAAACTCTCGCTTGCTCAGCGACAGGGTGACGTTTTGCCCGACCGGCAGGTAGTCGAACCGGTAGTGGCCCCCGGCGTCGGTCTCGACGTAATTGGGGATGGAGCCGGAGTTCACGGAGTACGCGTTCGCACCGACCCCGGCGAGCGGTTTGCCCTCGGCGTCCCGGACGACGCCCGCGACGGCGGCCCCGGGCGGCAACTTTAGTTCGATCGACGCCGGCTCGCCGTTCTCCAGGTTGACGGCCCGCGTCACCTTGGCGTACCCCTTGGCCGCCGCTTCGACGGTCCAGACCTCTTTCGTGAGCGCCGGGAATTCGATCTCGCCGTTGCCGTCGGTGAGTTCGGTGTCGAGGTCGGTCCAGGTGAAGTTGACCGGGGCACCGGGGATCGGCTTGCCGGTCGCTTCGGAGAGGACGCGAACTTTGAGCGGAACGCCGGGCCGCATTTTCAAGACGATCGGCTCCGCAGTCGGCGCGGCCGGCACGCTGACCCTCAGCCCCCGCATCATTTCGGTGCGCGACGTCAACCCCCCGGCGAACGCCATCAGCGTGTACTTGCCGGGGGGAACGTCCGCGAAAGTGAATTCGCCGCGGTCGTCGGCTTTCGTGCGCGTCGTCGGCCGCGGTACGACCGAGGTTTCGTCGAACAGCAGCCGCACGTTCGCGCCGGCGCCGGCGACCCCGTCGGCGTCCCGCACGACCCGACCGCGGACGACGTTCCCCGGGACCGGCACCGGCTTGGCGGCTTTGGCCGCAGGGGCGTCCTGGCTTGAGGCGTTCGCGGGGATCGGCAGCGCCACGCCGACCCCGTAGCAGGCGGCGGAAATCAGGGCGATGCCGGCGAGGGCGGTCTTGAGTTTCGTAAGGAACATGGCGTGAATCACTCCGTGGATGAGGGCGGCGACCGGCCCCGTAACGAGGCCGGCCGTGGAACCAGTCGTCGAGCCAAGGACGGCGGCGACCGTCGCGGTGAGTATGTCAGTGGGCAGACCGGCGGTCGTCGCGTCGGCGGACATCAGGGCGGCGAGCGGAACGCCCGAGAGCGTCACGCCGCGGCGGGTGAGGCGGGCCGCGAGCATGGCCCGCGCCCGGGCCAGCCGCCCGGCAACGGTCCCCTCGGGCCAGCCGAGTCGCCGCGCCGCCTCACTCCGCGTCAGGCCTTCGAGGTCGCACAACACGACGGCGACGCGGTAGCGGTCGGGCAGGCGGCCGAGTTCGCGGTCGAGCAACGGCCTCAAGTCGTCGAACGGCGAGCGGTCGGCCGGGGCGGCGGAGGGCCGTCCGGCGAAGCGTTTTTCGCGTGCGACCCGGCGGGCTTGAGTCCGGCGGGCGTGCAACGCCGTGCTCTGGGCCACGGCGTGCAGCCAGTTGGGAAGCAACTCGCGTGGAGCGACCGACGCCGCCTTACGGGCGAGTACCAGAAACACGGCCTGGAAAGCGTCCTCGGCGTCCTGGTGGCCGGTGAGTCCGCGGCGGCAAACGCCCCAGACCATCGCGCCGTGCCGGTTCACGAGCGCCTCGAACGCCGCCCCGTCGCGCCGCTCGACGTAGGCCGTGAGGAGCTCCGCGTCCGTCCGCGTGGCCAAATCGTGCAGCAGCAAGCCCCGGAAGTACGTCCGGATCGCTTCGTTCGCCAGCGTGGGGGGCATGTCGTTCCTTCAACGGGTCGGCCCCGCGGCCTTCACTCCCCTAACTTCTGCCGCCCGCGGGCGGGCTGATACCGAATTTTCACGTCGCTCTACGATCATTCGCGCTTCAACATTCCCTGAACGCCGAGGAACTCCTCGAACCGTTGCGGCCAGGCGTCGGCGGGCCGGGTGGCTTGGCTCGGCCGGTAGCCGAAGCCGTGCGGGGCTTTGGCGTAAACGTGCAACTCCGACGAGACGCCCGCCTTCCGCAAGGCAGCGAAGTGGTCCACGAGCCAGGCCGCGGCCCCGTCGGTGTCCCCGACGACGATGAACGTCGGCGGCATTTCCTTCGTCGCGGCCTGCCCGCGGATGCCCTGCGGCCCGGAATAAACGAGCGCCTGGAAGTCCGGCGTCGCGCTCAGCCGGTCCACCGGGTCGGCGGCGTCGGCCTTGCCCTTCTCGGCCTTGTTGCACACGAGCGCGGTCACCTCGCCGCCGGCCGAGAACCCCATCATGCCGACGCGGGCGGGGTTGACGTTCCACTCCGTCGCCCGGCTGCGGACGAGTCGTAAGGCCCGCTGGCCGTCTTGCAGCGCGTGCTCGTCGATCTTGTACGGCGACCCCGGCTCGCGCGCCAGCCGGTAGCGCAGCACGACCGAGGCGATGCCCCGCTCCTGGAGCCACTCGGCCACGTTCTCGCCCTCGTGCTTCGGCCACAACTCGCGATGCCCGCCGCCGGGCACGATCACTACGGCCGCCCCAGTCGCCTTCTCCTTCGTCGGCAGGTAGACCGTGACGTAAGGGTTGTGGACGTTGGACAGCCGGTACTCGCCGGCCGCGTTCGGTTGGCTGCGGACCTCTTTCTCGTCCTTCCGGGCTTCAAAACTTGGCGCGCCTTTGTCCCAAAGGGGCACGGTCTGCGGTTCGGCAGCGAGAGCCGTGCCGCCCAACAGGCCGATCAGGGTCGTGGCGAGATAAGTTGAGAGAGAGTTCCGCATCGCTGTCCTCCGAGTGCATTCCGAGTTAGCCGCTGAGGATAACACGCACTCCCGGTTCGCGGTGCGGAGAACTCGCCGAATCGACCGTCCTTGCTGGCTGGCCGGGAACGAGCGTAGCCGTCACCGCCCACTGCCGGCCGGTCGAGTATGCCAGTGGAGCAGGTCGGCGGCGTGGGATTTCGGCCCAGCTTCCTGGTTCGGGTAAGCTTTCATCGCACGGAAGGGGAGCGGGTTCACGTCGCCGCCGGACTGGGTCGTCGGGGCCGTGTCCTTGCAGTAGCCGTGCGACCGCAACACGAAAGACCGGACCCAGCCGGGTTTCAGCGGCGGCAGCGGACTCGGGTCGAATTCGACGACGAGTTCGTCGCCGGGGCCGCACAGTGCGAAGCGGTCATCGACCTGGGCCAACAACTCCGTCACGTCGCCGAGTTTGGTCAGGCGGCCTTTCCAGTTCGTCACGGCCACGGCCTCGAAGCGGACCGGGTCGTAGGCTTGCGGCGGTCGGCCGTTGGTCGAGATTTCCTGAACGCAACCCGGGTGCGTCAACGCGACCCGGGTCGGTCGCAGGTCGGTCGTCGTGGCGAGGTTTTCGGCCACGCCGAGGAAGACCTGGTCCCAGTGGACTTGCAGGTTCGTGCGGACGCGGTACTTGCCGGTCGAACCGGGCTGAATCCACCGGCCGACGGGTACGGTCATGACCTTCGGCAGGCCGGCGGGGAAGCCGATGTCGGCGAGCTTTTCCCAGGTGCCGTCGGGCGATTGCCGCTCCAGCACCGGCGGCAGCATCCCCACCCCGGCCTGCTCGGCCGCGAGGATCGACTCGGGGTACGGGTAGTCCGTCCATCCGGCCAGGACCAGGAACAACGGACCGTCGGGCGGCAACGCTTTGAGGCGGTCGCCGAAGTCGAGCTCGACCCAGTGGTCCTCGGCGAAGCCGAGCCACGAGCGGCGGGCGAAATCGCCGACGGTTTTGCCGTCGCGCTTGAGGACCGTTTGCGTCACGTCGTTCCCCCGGTGGTCGCGGGCTTGAACGGGCGCAATCCGCTGACGAAAGGCGAGGAGTTTCTGCGTCGGCTGCGGATCGGCGACGGCGAACCGTTCGTCCGGGAAGACGACGGCGTCGGCCGGGTGATCGACGACCGACAGGCGGACGTGGTCGAGGTACATGACCTCGTCCATCGGCTCTGCGATCCGCAGGACGTACTTGCCGTTCTTCAGGCCGAGTTGGTGCGCTTCGATCTTCACCGACTCTTCCGGCCGGGGCGGGCGGGCGGAGCCGTCGGCCCCCGATTCGCCGAGCGCCCCGCCGCCCAGGAAGTCGGTGACGTAGACCCACTTCTCGCCGTCCCAGGTCATCAGCACCGGGCACGAGGTCGGCTTGCGGTTGATCTCGCGGATGGTCACCGCGGCCCCGGCGGTAATCGCCAACTCCGCCTGCACGACGCAGTCCGGCCAGCGCAACCGCACGGCGTCCGTCTGGGTCCGCCGGCCGATGCCGATGTCGATGGGTAGCAGCGACTGCCCCGGCCCGGCCGAGAGCGTCGTCAGTTCCACCATCGACAGCAACGGGCCGGTGACCGTGCGGCACTTGATGCCGATGCCGTTGGTGTTGGTCCGCAAGTTCTTCTGGCCCGAGCCGGCGTTGTTGCTGTCGCGCACCCCGGTGAAGGCGAGCTTGAGGCCGTGGTTGCCGTTGCTCTGGCCCAGGAAGACCTTCACGCCGTCCGCCGTCCAGGCCAGCAAATCGGGGACGCCGTCGTCGTTGGCGTCCATCACCGCCACGGCCCGCACGCCGGTCAACTGGGCGACCGCCGGGCCGAACGGTTCGGTCCGGTTGGTGAGTTTGCCCACGCCGTCGCCTTGCAAAAACACGGCCCGGCCGTCCTTCGATAGGCCGACGATGTCGGCCCGGCCGTCGAGGTCGAGATCGCACCGCTGCGCCGAGAGAAGGGCAGGGCAGTCGGTCACGCCCGCGGCGAAGCGGGCGGCCAGGTCGGCATCGGGCACCTCTTTTTTGCTGACGAGGAAGGTCGGTTTGCCGGCACCGAGGAAGAACAGGTCCGACTGGTCGTCGCCGTTGGCGTCGAGGACCAAGCCGCAGCGCAAGTCGGTCGCGTCGGTCGGCAACGGACTGGCCGCGTGGAACCGCATCAGGCGGTCGTTGAGGACGACAATCGGCGGCTTGCCGTCGAGCAGCACGACCAGATCGATGTCCTTGTCGCCGTCGATGTCCGCGGCCACGAGGCCGGTCACGCGGCCGGCTACACTCAAGTTCGGCACGTCGAGGAGTTTGAACGCCGTTGTCAGCGGCGGGGTCGGCTCGTCCCCGCGCGACGGGGTCGCGGCCCCGACGTTTTGCAGCACGACGACTTTCCCGCTGCCGCCGGTCCCGCGACCGTCGAGCAGGGCGTCCGTCGCCTCCTTGGCGGTGTCGGCGTACTTGCCCGCGATCAGGTCGAGGTCGCCGTCCTGGTCGATGTCGAGCCAGCAGAGCGATAAGAAGACGCCGGCCGATTTGTCGAAGCCCGCCGCCGCCGTTTTGTCCTCGAACTTCTTGCCCTCGACGTTCCGCAGCAGTCGTAGGCCGGTGACGGTACTCAGCGCCAGGTCGGGCCGGCCGTCGTTATCGTAGTCGGCCACCGCGCCGGCCAGGCTGCCGACATCGCCCAGGCCGACGGCCTCCGACACATCGACGAAGCCGGTGCCGTCGTTGCGCAGCAGCACGTCGCACAGCTTGCCGTTGCGGACGGCCGCCGAGAGCAGCAGGAGGTCTGGCTTGCCGTCGCCGTCGAAGTCGAAGCGGATCATCGTCCGGCCGAAGCGGGCTTGCACCGCCGCGAGGAGGCCGTCCGCCGTCCCGGTGTCCCACTTCGTACTCGGGTCGGCTTTCCAGGTGCTTTGTTGGGCGAACATCGGCGTCGGCCCGATGTCGGCGGGTTTCACCAGGCCGCGGCCGATGGCCGTGGCGTACCGGCCCTGTTCGGAGTGCTTGTCGGGCCGGGCCTCGTCCTCCCAGTTGGCCGCCTGCAATTGCATCATGCGGCCGAGCAACTCGGTCTGCTCTTGTTCCGTCGTGCTGATGTGGTTGGCCATGGCGTACGTCGCCGGGACCAGGTAGGGGTTGAGTTCGAGGGCCTTGCGGAAGCACTTTTTGGCCTCCTCGCTGGTCTGCGAATCGGTGTACGCCTGGCCGAGGTAAAGCCAGGCGCGGTCGTCCGCCGGGTCGATTTCGATGACCTTGCGGAAGTACGACTGCGCGAGGTCGTAGTTCGCCCGGTACTTGGTGATGACGCCCAAGTTGAAGTGCGCGTAGGGGTTGTCCGGGTCTTCCCGCAGGACCTGCTCGAACACCGCGATGGCCTTCGGCAGCACCGGGTCTTCGGCCGACGCGGTCGAGTTGTACAGGGCCATGCCGAGGTTGATCCGGGCCGGCAGCCAGTCCGGGGCGAGCCGGGCCGCCTCTTCAAACTCCCGGGCCGCGTCGGAGTACGCGAACTGCTCCATGAACCCCACCCCCCGCGCGTTCGCCTCCGTCGCCCCCAACGGGTCCGGCTTCACCCGGTCGCCCGCCACCCGCAGCCAGACGAACAACCCCACGCCGCCGGCCAAAAGCACCGCGAGGCCGAGGGCCAACCACCGCCACGACCGCCCGGAAGAAACAACAGGTTGAGCCACGGCGAACGCTCCAATCGACGAGAAGGAAGATGGCCGGCCACTCCGCTTGGGAAGGCGGCGGCGGGGGGATGCTGATAAGATACGCCGGAAGGCCTGAACGCTGCGGAGTCACCATGCCCCACTACATCGACCCCCACATTCACATGGTGTCGCGCACCACGGACGACTACCACCGGATGGCCCTGGCCGGGTGCGTGGCGATCTCGGAGCCGGCGTTTTGGGCCGGGTTCGACCGCGGGTCGGCGCGGGCGTTCCACGACTACTTCCGGCAGCTCACGGAGTACGAGCCGAAGCGGGCGGCGCTGTTCGGCATTCGGCACTACTCCTGGCTGTGCATCAACGCCAAGGAGGCGGACAACGTGAGCCTGTCGCGGGAGGTCATTTCGCTGATCCCCGAGTTCCTGAGCCGGCCGAACGTGCTGGGCGTCGGCGAGATCGGGCTGAACAAGAACACCGCGAACGAGGCGACGATTTTCCAGGAGCACCTCGACCTGGCCGCGAAGACGGACGAACTCGTGCTCATCCACACGCCGCACCTCGAAGACAAGTTCAAGGGGACGCGGATGATCCTCGACATGCTCCAAAACGATAAGCGGGTGAAGCCGCACCGCGTCTGCGTGGACCACGTCGAGGAGCACACGATCCGGCTGGCCCTCGACGGCGGCTTCTGGTGCGGCATGACGCTGTACCCGCTGACGAAGTGTACCCCGCAGCGGGCGTGCGACATGCTGGAGGCGTTCGGGACCGAGCGGATTCTGGCGAACTCGGCCGGCGACTGGGGCAAGTCCGACCCGATGGCCGTGCCCGAACTGATCCAGGAAATGCGGCGGCGGGGGCACCCCGAAGCGACCATCCGCACGGTCGTGTACGACAACCCGCTCGCCTTCTGGCGGCAGTCGCGGAACTGGAAGGAACCGGCCGGACTCCCTACCTTGGCGTGACCGGGATTGTCCGGCCCACCCCGCGAGGGCGACCGATGTGCGCGAAGTTCGTCTACCTGATCCTGGGCGGGTTCTTCGTCTTCATCGTCGCCACGGTCGCCGCCTTCGTCTACCTCGACTGGTGGCAGGCGATCCTCGCCTCACTGGGCACGTTCTTGACGCTGATTTTCGTGGCTAAACAAATCGTCCGCTCGACTTTCAAAAACTTGCGGAAGATGGCCGAGGGCCTGTTCACGCAGCGGTCCGAGGTGTTGCGAGGGGCGACCGTGGAAGTCCACTCGGTGCGGCCGACGGCAATGCCCGAGGAACTGCGGGCCGAAGCCCGGCAAGTCATCGACGGCGACCGCGACCCGGAGGACGACGAGGAACCCGACGAGACGCCGAACTACGACAATTTCCAGTGGTGCGAGGTCGAGTTGACCGTCTTCCCGAACGCCGCCGACGCCAAGAACGCAGCGGTCTGGGACATCGACAGCCTGGTGCTGGTGCCGATCGACGCGCCGAAACTGGAGTTCCTCAACGCGGACGACTCGGACCAGCCCGAGTTCGACCTGCTGAACGTGCGGATCGTCGCGGACGGGAACGCTGTGGAACCGGACGGCGAGAGCCTGACGGGGCCGCGGCGACTTCGCTTCACCGTCGGCGCGCCGCGCGGCACCCGGCTGTTGAAAATGCAGTACTTCTTCGAGCAATTCGGCCGCGTCGAACTGCCCCCGGCCCTCGGCCTCCCGCCCGCGAAATCCCGGTGACCCGTGTTGTTCCTCGCGCTGGAAACCTCGTGCGACGAGACGGCCGCGGCCGTGTTCACGGGGGACCGCGAAATCTTGTCGAACGTCGTCGCCTCGCAGACCGACCTGCACGCGCCGTTCAACGGCGTCGTCCCCGAGATCGCCAGCCGGGCGCACCTCCGCAACCTGCTCCCCGTCGTGGACGAGGCCGTCCGCCGGGCCGGCGTCACCCTCGCCGACATCGGCTGCGTCGCGGTCCACAACACGCCGGGCCTGGTCGGGGCGTTGCTCGTCGGCGTGAGCGCGGCCAAGATGCTCGCCACGGCCCTGGGCGTGCCGCTGATCGGCGTCAACCACGTCGCCGGGCACATCTACGCCTGCCGGTTGGCCGCGGGCCGGGACATCTTCCCGTGCCTCGGGCTGGTCGTCAGCGGCGGCAACACGGCCCTGTTCCGCTGCGAGACCCCGCTGTCGCTGGAACTGCTGGGCGGCACCCGGGACGACGCGGCCGGTGAAGCGTTCGACAAGGTGTCCGCGATCCTGGGCCTCGGCTTCCCCGGCGGCCCGAACGTCGAGCGCGAGGCCCGACTCGGCAACCCCAAGGCGTTCGCCTTCCCGCGGGCCTTCTCGGACGACGCGCGGCTCGAATTCAGCTTCAGCGGGTTGAAAACGGCCGTACTCTACGCCTGCCACGGCCAGAACATCAACAAGGCGAGTCCGCCGCCGGCCGGCCAAAAGCGCGCCGACCTGGCGGCGAGCTTTCAAGCGGCCGTCGTCGATGCCTTGACGTTGAAGTGCAAGCAGGCCCTGCGACAGACGAAGTTGAGCCGGTTGGCCGTCGGCGGCGGCGTGTCGGCGAACCAGAGTTTGCGGGCGGCGTTGGCGGCGATGTGCGAGAAAGAGGGGGCGGAACTGATCATCCCGCCGCTGAATCTGTGTACGGACAACGCCGCGATGGCGGCGCTTGCCGTCGAGAAGTACAGCCGAGGCGAGTTCGCGGATGCCGACCTCGACGCGCAACCGAACTTCCTGTAACGGACGACGCCGACCGGTGCGGTCGGCGTCAGTCGGTCACTTTTTGGCGGCGGCTTCGACGGGCTTGGCCGCGGCTGCTTCGAGCGCGGCGTACTTCGCGTCGAGTTGGATCATGTGCTTCTTGTGGCGTTTCTCGCGCTTCTTTTTGAGTTCGCCGGCGGGGTTGCCCATCTTCGCTCTCCGGAACAGTTGGCCCAGCTTAGCGGCCGGGCGAGGTTGTCAAGTCAATTCTGTTAACGTAGCGGCTCCGGGCAGAAAAACGAGACGAGGTTGTCGATTTCCGCGCAAGAGAACGGCCCGAACTCGTTCGGCTGGTGTCGGTCGAGAACAAAATGCTCCCCCGCCCCGAAACGGTTGCTTCACCAGCACCCGCGGCACGGATTGCTCCTTCGGAGGTGTCTCATGGTGATTCAATTCCGCCCCACCGCGTCCCGCACGCCCAAGTCGTCACTGCGCGTCGAGTGCCTCGAAGCCCGCGAGGTGCCGTCGGTCGGCGTCGAAGACGTGGCGTCGCTCCCGCACCTCGACGGCATGTCGCCGAGCTACCCGATCGCCGACGCGACGATCTCGACGATCACCCTCGAATCCCACATCGGCGTCCCGCTCCTCGGTACGACCCGGGAACGATTCGCGGTCGCCTCCGCGGCGGGCGTGCGGACCACGGTCAACGTCTACGACAGCAAAACCAACGCGATGCTGGGCATCCTGACCCCGTTCGGCGCGGACGATACCGCCGGTGCCCGGGTGGCGGTCGGCGACGTGACCGGCGACGGCATCCAGGACATCGTCGTGAGCGCCGGCCCCGGCACTCCCCCCGTCGTTAAGGTGTTCGACGGCCGCACGCTGACCGAAGTCGCGTCGTTCCTCGCCTACGACGAGTCTTTTCTGGGCGGCGTTTACGTCGCGGCCGGCAGCGTCTTGAACAACGGCCGGGCGGACATCGTCACGGGAGCCGGCGAAAACGGCGGCCCGCACGTCAAACTGTTCTCGGGCCAAGACATCTTCCCCGGGAACGGCATCAAACCGGCGGTCGCGCCGATTGCTCACGCGAGTTTCTTCGCAGTCGAAGCCGACTTCCGGGGCGGGGTGAGCGTCGCCGTCGCGGACGTGAACGGCGACGGTTACGGCGATATCGTCGCCGGGGCCGGCCCCGGCGGCGGGCCCCGGGTCGTCGTCGTCAGCGGCAAGGACGGCAGCCGCCTCGAAGACTTCTTCGCCTACGACGCCAACTTACGGAGCGGCGTCATGGTCGCAGCGGGCACTCTCGACGCGACCGGCCTGGCCAAGATCGTGACCGTGCCGATGGCCAGCGGGGCGGACGTCAAGGTTTTCGCCGCGGGTCAAGTCGTGGCCACCTATCAACCCTTCGGCGCGAACGCGGCCGGCACCGGCGTCGCAGTCCGCGACCTCGACGGCACCGGCCGCGGCGACATCCTCGTCACGAACGGCCACGGCACCACGCCCCGCGTCGTCGTCCTCGACAGTTCGACGGGCGCGCGGCTGCGCGACTTCCCCGGCCTGACGCCGGACTACCTCGGCGGGCTGTACGTGGGGTAAGTTGTCGGGGGCGAGCGGGGGACGGAAGTCCCCCGAGTTCGCCAGTCAGCCAACTTAGCTGGGCAGTCAACTCGGGGGACTTCCGTCCCCCGCTCGCCTACGGGAAGTGGCTAAACCGCCTCGGTAATGTCGAACCCCTTGCGGTACTCGCGGAAGAGCATGGCGTTGGCCTTGGCCAGGTCGTCGGTGCCGCCGGTGAACTTCTGGGTCGCGGGGTCGATGAGCAACTTCGGGCCGACGCGGCCGACGGCCTTCGACAGATCGACTTTGTTGTCCGTCAGGTGTGTTTTCATCCGCGTCAACGCCTCGCCGGCCTCCTTACATCCGGTGAAGGCGTCGGTCGGCGCGTCCATCGGGGTTTCCTTGCCGAGGCGGTAGCTGATGTTCGCCAGGTGGCACAGTGCCGCGGACAGGTGGCCTTCGGCGATGTCGCAGTTCAAGTCGGTGTGCTTGCCGCTACGCACGGCCTGAACGAAGTTGTCGAAGTGCGACTGCTCGCCGCCGCCCTTGAACTCTTTGACCTTGTTGCCGTCAGCGTCGAACGCGATCCCGTTGCTGTAGCTCGGGCAGACGACGTAGCCCTTGTCGCCGAACCAGATGTTGCCGACCTTGGTGCCCTTGTAGTCCTTGGTGTCCAGGCCGCGGACCTCGAAGATCATCTGCTGGTCGTTGCCGTAGTCGTACAGGGCCAGTTCGGTGTTCGGCGTCTCGCCGTCGTCCGCGTAGCCGAAGCGGCCGCCGACGGTCACGACCGACTTGGGCAGGCCGGCGACGTTCAGCCCCCAGCGGGCCTTGTCGGCCTCGTGGACGCCCTGATTGCCGAAGTCGCCGCTGCCGTAGGCCCACGTCCAGTGCCAGTCGTAGTGCAGGTTCTTGCGGGTCACCGCGAGCTTCGGGGCGGGGCCGCACCAGAGGTCGTAGTCCATCGTCGCCGGCGGCGTGGTCGGCGCACTCACTTTGCCGATCGACTTGCGCGGCTTGTAGCACGTGCCGTAGGCGACGCTCACCTTGCCGATGTTGCCCGTGTGAATGTGATCGATGGCGGCCCGCATCCCGGAGGTCGAGCGGCTTTGCGTGCCGACCTGGCAAATGCGGTCGTGCTTGCGCGCGGCCTGGAGCATCAACGCCCCCTCGCGGACGTTGTGCGTGGCCGGCTTCTCGACGTACACGTGCTTGCCGGCCCGCATCGCCCAGACGGCCATGAGCGCGTGCCAGTGGTTCGGCGTGGCCACCGAGATCACGTCGATCGACTTGTCGTCGAGCAGCTTGCGGAAGTCCTGCACGAACCGCGGGGCCTCGCCCTGAGCGGCCTGCACCTTGGTCATCGCGTTCTTGACGACCGCCTCGTCGCAGTCGCATACGGCGACGATTTCGCAATTGTTCTTGCCGAGATAGCCGCCGACGTGGCTCATCCCGCGGCCGTTGACCCCGACCACGGCGACGCGCAGCCGGTCGTTCGCGGAGCCACGCTTAGCGGGCTTGGTTTCCTCGGCGGCGCGGGACGGCAGCGCGGACAACGCACTCGCGCTAGCCAGCAGGGCGGTGCGGGCCAGAAATTCGCGGCGGTGGAAGACGGACATGACAGGTTCCGGCGGGGAGTGGGGGCATGCGGCAGGCGTGAAGTGTAAGCGAAGTCGCCGCCGGGTGCAATCGTCCGACTTCAATACTTTCCCTCCTCCCGCGAATGCAATACGACAGTTCGGGTCGGACCATTTCAACGGAGCGGAAATCATGCGCTACACACTCGACGACTTCATGACCAAGACGGCCGAGCAAGACCGCGGCGAGGGCTTGTTCGAGATGGAGAGTGAGCGGATGCTCGAAGTCAATCTCGACGGCACGGTCTGGACGAAAAAAGGGGCGATGGTCGCTTACCTGGGGTCGATCAAGTTCACCCGCGAAAAGCTGCTCGAACACGGCCTCGGCAAGCTCTTCAAAAAGGCCCTGACCGGCGAGGGCACGCAACTGACGAAGGCCGAAGGGAAGGGCAAACTCTACCTGGCGGACGCCGGCAAGAAGATCACCATCATCGACCTGGGCGGGGACGTGCTCAGCGTCAACGGGAACGACCTGCTCGCCTTCGAGCCGGCCATCCAGTGGGACATCAAGTTCATGAAATCGATCAGCGGGATCGTCTCGGGCGGCCTGTTCAACGTGCGACTCGATGGCCGGGGCATGGTCGCCATCACGACCCACTACGAGCCGCTCACGCTGCGGGTCCGGCCCGGCAAGCCCGTGTTCACCGACCCGAACGCGACGGTCGCCTGGAGCGGCTCGCTGAACCCCGAATTGAAGACCGACATCAGCCTGAAGACGTTCTTCGGGCGCGGCAGCGGGGAGTCGATCCAGATGAAGTTCGAGGGAGACGGGTTCGTCGTGGTGCAGCCGTTTGAAGAGACGCCGATGAACGCCGCGGGCGGGTGACCCGTCAGAGTGCTGCCGCGTCGGCGGCGGGCGAGTCGTCGAGCGGGCGGGTCAGCGGTCGGCACTCGACGAGCATCATGATCTCGCCTTCCTGCACGATCTTGCCGTCCTGGTTGACGATCGCGCGGTACCAGACGACTTCGCCGCGGCGGCCCCGGCCTTTGACTGTCTTCTCGACGACGCGGGCCATCACGTGGACCGTATCGCCGATGAACACCGGCAGCGAAAATTTCCACCAGCGGACGCCGGTGAGCGCGATGATCCGCACGAGCGGGGCCTGGACGCCGAGGCCGCTGGCGATACCGAAGATGCCGAACCCGTGGGCGATCCGCCGGCGGTACGGCGTCTTCTTGGCGAACTCCTCGTCGATGTGCATCGGGTTGAAGTCGGCACTGAACCCGGCATACGTCATGATGTCGGCCTCGGTGATCGTCCGCCCGGGGGACTTCCACTCGGCGGAGGTTTCGAGGTCGTCGAAGAACAGGTGGTGGGCGCTAAAGGCCATGGAAATCTCGGTGCGGGCGGGCGCGATTGTCAGCGGGAGTTATAAGCGCTCCCGGCGGGCTGACCACCGCCGGCGTCACGGCGTCGCGGGCAGCCCGAGGGGCGTCGGCCGGCGGTCGGCCGTCGTCGGGTCCACGCCGACGTAGACGACTTCCGCCTCCGTCACGGGGATGACTTCGCTGCCGCGCTCGGCGACGACGTTGATGTGCATCGTCATCGAAGTCCGGCCGAACCGCACCGGGGACGTGTAGAACTTCACCACGTCGCCGACGAGGACCGGTTGCTTGAACTCGACGCGGTTGACGGCGACCGTCACGATCAGTGCCGCCGTATTGCCGCCGCGGAGTTGAACTTCGCGGCGCGCGCCGACCGCCCCGGCCAGGTCGATGTGGCTGAGGATGACGCCGCCGAAGATCGTCGAGTACACCGGGTACGCCCCGCCCGCGACCGCGACGACGTTGGCGTTCGGGTTGGCGTCCCGGGGCATCATCACGACGGAAATCGCAAGGTACAACTCGGACATGCGTCAACTCCCCTGTGGTGGCGTGGCAGGAGTAACGTAGCGACGGGCGGCAATGGGAAGTGCAAAAGTACGGGCCGGACGAAAAGCCGTCCGGCCCGCGCAAAGCGAGTTACTTGGCCGGGCAGCACGCGGCGGCCGCGTCGCAGCAGTCCGCCCCGGTGCCACAGCACGTCTTGACCTTCGCCAAAACCTTCACGGCCGGAGCCGCCGCGCAGCACGCTTCGGCCGCGTCGCAACAGCCGGCACCTTCGACGCAGCAGGACTGCGTTTCGCAGCACGGCAGGCCGAGTTCACAGCACTCCGCACCCGGGTAGCAGCACGCTTCTGTGGTGCAGCAGGGCAGGTTCTGCTCGCAGCACGCGGCCCCCGGGAAGCAGCACGACGACTTACCCGCGCTCAGGCCGTAGCCGCCGAGCGAAGCGATCCCCGTCACGACCGCGACCACCAAACTCTTGAACAACATGGTAAGCTCCAAGTTTAGAATGTTAAGAACAACAAAGTGATACGTTTAGGACTTACGCAGTTCACTAGTTTTGTACACCAAGTATTTCGGCTCACGGTCGCATATTTCTGTTTTCAGCCTGAAATCGATCACGCCTGGTTAGTGTACAAAACTAGTGAACTGCGTAACCCCTA
>JAYTSV010000061.1:0-31044 GCA_043745465.1 Fimbriiglobus sp. | reverse complement strand
GCGACAAGCGCACGGTCTTCGCCGAGGGCAAGGACTTCCCGATCACCCCGGAGCGGCAGAAGGCCGGGCTGCCGGCGTTCGACCTGGCCACGGGGCTGGAGGTCGGCCACGGCGGCGTCTGGGTCGGGGCACCGCCGTATGTGTGGTTCATCGAGAACAAGGACGACAAGCCGGGCAAGTTCGAGCCGGTCCTGGGCGGCTTCGGCTCGCAGGACACCCACGAGACGCTGAACACATTCCAGTGGGGGCCGGACGGCTGGCTCTACGGCATGCAGGGCGTCTTCTCGCAATCGACGGTCAAGGCGCTCGACGGCGCGGAGACGCGCATGAACGCCGCCGTCTGGCGCTTGCACCCCAAGACCAAGAAGTTCGAGATTTACGCCGAGGGCACGAGCAACCCCTGGGGCATGGACTGGCGCAACACCGACGGCCAATTCATCCTCGCGTGCTGCGTCATCCCGCACCTGTATCACGTCGTCCCCGGCGGCATCTACAAGCGCCAGGCCGGCACGAGTTACAACCCGCACGCCTACGGGTACATCGACGAGATTAGCGACCACACCTTCCACAAAGAGAGCGGTTGGGCGCACGCCGGGTTGATTTCGCTGGACGTGCCGCACATGCCGGAGCGCTTCCGCAACAGCGTCATCTTCGGCAGCATCCACGGCTGTAGTTTGAAGCAGAACATCTTGAAGCCGAACGGCAGCAGCTACACGGCCAGCCGCGGCGACGACTTCCTCACCAGTGGGGACAAGAACTTCCGGCCGATCAACCTGAAGTGGGGGCCGAACGGCGACATCTACCTGATCGACTGGCACGACCAGAACCCGTGCCACCAGGCCCGCGCCGAGGACTGGGACTACTCGCGCGGCCGCGTCTACCGCATCCAGTTGAAGGACCGCAAGGGCGGCAAGGCGGAGGACTTGGCGAAGAAGACGCCGGCGGAACTGCGTCGCCTGGCGAGCGACCCCGACCCGTTCCGTTACCGCACCGCGTTACGGCTGCTCAGTGAGTCGAAGCTGGACACGCGGACTAAGGCGATGCTCCTGTACGGTAAGGATGGCGTCCGTGAGGAACGCGACGGTCTGGCGGCGTTCGGGATGGGACTCCAGAACCCCGACCACGTTGCCAACTTCGACGGCCGCGGGAGCCAGCGCGACGTGCCACCCCTGGCACAACTATTGATGAGGGGGTTTAGTGACTCGGAACACGCGACCCCGCAGACGGTGAAGGGGTTAGCGGTCGTTGCCGCGAGCAGTCAGCAGGCCGTCATCCGGCGCGAACTCGCCTCCGCGGCCGTCCGGTTGAGCGACAAGTTCGACGTGACCGAACTCGTCCACGCCCTGATGCTCCGCAAGGAGGACGCGAACGACCCGCTCATCCCGAAGCTCACCTGGCTCGCTTACGAGAAGGTGTTGGCGAAGAAGGGCGGCCCAGTCGAGAAGGAACTGTCGTGGCTCGCGGAGCAGGCCCCGACGAACCAGTTCGTGCGCGACCAGATCGTACCGAAGGCGATGCGCCGGCTCGTCGCCACGGGGCAGCCGCGCGACCTCGAACTCTGCGTGAAGTTCGTCGCCGACTGCAAGGACTTGAACACGCGCGAGAAGGCGCTGGACGGGCTGGCACTCGCGCTCGCCGGGCAGACGGTGGCACCGCCGGCGGCGTGGGCGGCGCTGCAAAGTGAGTTGGCGAAGGAACCGCGGCTGGCGGCGTTCACGGCCAAACTCGCGGTCAGCTTCCAAGACCCCGTCGCCGTGAAGAAAGCCCTGGCGTTAGCGGCCGACGGCACGGCGACGCCGGAACTCCGCGTCGAGGCGCTGCGGCAGCTCGCGGCGACCAAGGTGCCGGCGGACGCGGCGCTCACGAAACTCGTGCGCTCGGACTCCCCCATGAGTGTGCGCGTCGAGGCGGCGCGGGCGCTGGCGTCGAGCGAGTCGGTGAACCTCGCGCGGGACTTGCTCAAGGACTGGGTGGCGACGCCGAAGCCGGTGCAACTCGAACTCGTCAACGTCTTCGCCGGCCGCAAGCCGTGGGCGACGGCGATGCTGACCGCGATGGAGGCGAAGACCCTCGACCGCGGCCTCGTCACCGACAACACGATCATTCGCGTCCAGGGCTTCAACGACGCCGCTTTGAACGCGCTCATCGAGAAGGCGTGGGGCCGCACCCGGACCACTCCGGCCGACCTGCTGAAGACCATCGACAAAATGCGCGGCGAGTTGAACGTCGGCACGGCGTCGTTCGCCAGGGGCAAGGCCGTCTTCGAGAACCAGTGCATGAAGTGCCACAAGTTCGAGGGCCGCGGCCAGGACGTGGGGCCGCTTTTGGACGGCGCGGCGCGGGACATCGAATACCTGCTGGCCAACGTCATCGACCCCAACCGCGTCATCGGCGCGCCGTACTTCCTGCGCATCGCCAACACCCTCGACGGCCGCGTCGAGCAGGGGGTTCTCGCGGAGGAAGACGAGCTGTCGATCACGCTCAAGGTCGAGAACGGCGTGTTGAAGCGGCTGAAGAAGGCGGACCTCGACGGCCCGGTGAAGGTGGTCGAGAAGTCGATGATGCCGGAGGGGCTGACGGCGGCGATGACGACGCAAGACTTCCGCGACCTCGTCCGCTACGTCATGGCCAACCCGTTCGTCTCGACGGTCACCGTCAACGGCAAGCCGACGCCCGTGCCGGCGAGCGGCCGCATCACGCTGGCCGGCGACTCGACCGTCGAGTTCACCGTCACGGCGGCCAAGCCGGTGACGACGCAACTGTTGCTGGGCGTGACCGGCTTCCACGGCGTGACGGTCGATGGCGTCAAAGTCCGCAAAGGGATCAGCAACGACGGCGGGATCGACCGCACCGTCTTCCCGCTGACGCTGACCGCCGGGACGCACACGGTGACGCTACTCGTGGGCAAGGGCGAGGTTTACGTGCGGCTGCTCGACCCCGACCGCGTCCTGAGCTTCGCGGACGCGAAGTAAGGCGAGCGGCCGTTAAAACTCCGTCGCATTGAGGGAGCGTGCGCCGGCGCGCATCGGCAGGACGACGGCGGCGACGCCGGCCAGGAGGCCCAACGGCACGCCGAAATACGACCACGTCGGCAGGACCGGGTTCACGCCGTAGCCCTTGGCCACGCCGGCCGCGTGGACCGGGGCGGCCATCAGGGCGACGACGACGACGAGGAAGAGCAGGCCGAGCATCATGTTCATCGTGCCGCCGAAGCCGACGACGATCTTCGACGGGTCGGTCTCGCGGAAGTTCGGCAGGTACGCGCCCAGGCCCACGTTCAACCCGCTCAGGCCGACGGCCGCGACCCCGACGGTCAGCAGGTGGACGGCGATGGCCCCCGGCGGCAGGCCGAGGAGCAGGTCGCTGACCAGGGTCAGGGTCTCGGCGAAGGCGGTCGAAACGGTCGCCGCGAAGAAGAACTTGCCGCGCAGGATTTGCTCCCGCTTCACCGGCATCAGGCCGAGTATCCAGAACTTGCGGCCTTCCAGGCTGATCAGCGGGAAGATGAACCGGCTCAGCCCGGCGCACAGCAGCACGCACGTCGCCGACACGTTGACCAGGCTGATGACGTACTGGTCGAGTACGGCCAGGTCGTTCTTGATGATGGCCCGGTAGTTCGACGCGCCCAGGAACAGCATCCCGGCGAAGATGCTCAAGAGCACCCACTGCGTCGGGTCGCGGCGGAAAGTGCGGAAGTCCTTGACGACGAGGATGCGGGTCGGCTTGTCCAGGTAGAAGACGGACCACTCCATGAGCCGGTCGAGGAAATTCGCCCGGTACACCTTCTTGCCCCGCCCGCCGCCGACGACGCGGTCGTACCCGGTGCGGTAGAACTGCTTCGCCAGCAGTGCCGCCCCGAGGTACAGCATCAGGCCGTTGGTCCAGAGCATTCCCAGCGGCACCAGGGCGTTCATCACCTCGCCGCGGGCCGCCGCCATGATGCCGGTGGTCATCCAGTGGCTCGGCGTCAGCGGCGACTGGAGCAGGGCGAACTGGCTGATGAGGCCCTCGACTTCGTTCTTCTTGCTGGTCAGAATCGTCGCCTTGGTCGCCACTCCGAGGCGGATCAGCCAGACGGCCAGCACGGCCACCGCGATCGCGCCGAGGACGACCAGGGCTTGCCGGCGGTTGTGCGGGGCGAAGCGGACGAAGAGCAGGCAGAACATCGCCGACACCGACCCGGGCAACAGCACGTATCCCAACAGGTACAGCGGCAGCAACGGGTAGAAGTACCACGGCACGCCGGCAACGATGCCGTAGGCGACGAGGATCGGCACGCCGAGGATCAGGAAGGCCCACGAACTGAACGCGACGGCCGCCTGGAACTTCGCGGCGAACACCCGGTCGGCCCGGGCCGGGCTGCACAACAAGAAGCGGGCCTCGGGGGCCGTGAACAGGCTGGCGTACAGGATGATGCCGGTGGAGAAAATCAACATGCCGCCGAGGGTGAAGAACATCAGGTCGAACAGCCCGCCGACGATCAGCCCCTTGGCCGGGACGTTGAACTTGAACATCTGATCGATGCCGTACCAGCTCAAACCGAAGACAAAGACGGCGACGAGGAAGGAGGTGCCGAGCATGGAGACGAGCTTGATCTTGCCCGACGCCCACGCGGTTCGCAGGCCGTTGACGGACAGCCGGTAGCGGAGGCGGCGGAAGACGCCGGCCTGGTCGTCCGGCGTGAACCGGCGGCCGGCCGGGGCGACGACTTGGCGCATGCGGGTCGGCGGGGCTTCCAGGGCTTCGAGGGGCAAGTCGCTCACGCCGGCACCCCCGCGGCGGCATCGACGCCTTCCGTGATCTTCAGGAACAGGTCTTCGAGGCTGCCGTCCATTGCCGCCTGCGTCCGCAGGTCGGTCATCGTGCCCAGCCCCAGCATTCGGCCGCGGTCGATGATGCCGATGCGGTCGGCGAGTTCCTGCGCGATGTCGAGGGTGTGCGTCGAGAGGAAGACCGTCGTGCCCGACTCGGTCAGCCGGCGGAGGAGGACCTTCAACTCGCGGATCGACTTCGGGTCCAGGCCGACCGTCGGCTCGTCGGCGATGAGCAGCTTCGGATCGTGGACGAGGGCGGCGGCGAAGACGGTCCGTTGCCGCATCCCGTGCGAGTACCGCTCGGTCAGGTCGTCCACGAACTCGTCGAGGTGGAAGGTGTCGATGACCTCGGCCATCCGCTGGCGGGCGTGGTCCGGGTCCATGCGGTACATGTCGCACGTGAACTGCAAGAACTCCCGGCCGCTGAGCTTCTCGTACAGGAACGGCTGGTCGGGGACGTAACTGACGAGGTGCCGGGCCTCGTCGCCGCGGGTGCGCATGTCGAAGCCGCCGATTTCGACGGTCCCCTCGGTCGGGAAGAGCAGGCCGCAGAGCATCTTGATCGTCGTCGTCTTGCCCGCGCCGTTCGGCCCGAGAAAGGCAAACAGTTCCCCGTCCGGCACGCTCAGGTTCAAATCGCTCACCGCGACCTTCGGCCCGTATCGCTTCGTGACGCCGGTGATCTCGATCATGAGGAACCCCTGTTGAAGAATTGCGGATTGCGGATTTGGGATTGCGGATTCAAACACCAATCACCGGGAATCAACGGCGGGTTGTCGTGGATTGCGAGTTCGCAATCCGCAATCCCAAATCCGCAATCCGCAATTCCCGATTAGTCGTCGCGGTCGAAGCGCAAGGTCTCGTCGGCGGCGGTCGCTTCTTGCCGCATGACGCGGCCGTCGGCGGCGCTCACCCAGGTGCGGGCCGACACGCGCTCGCCGCGGTAGACGATGACGCGGCACGGGACCGGTTGGCCGACGCGCAAGGGGTAGTCTTCGGTGCCGCTTTGCACTTCGGCGATCAGTTCCGCCCCGGACGCCGACTGGGGCAAGGCGATGTTCGACTTGGCCCCCTTGGCGAGTTCCTGGCCGAGCACGGCCAGCGCGTCCTTGAGGGGGTCCACCTCGCGGATCACCCAGCGGCGGCCGGGCGTGATGTCGCGCAGCCGGTTCAACGGCATCATCGGGTTGAGCACCTGGCCGGCCGGCACGGGGACCGGGTCGAGTTCGCGGTCGATGGTCGGCTGGGCGGCCCCGATCGGGTAGCGGACTTTGCACCGGCCGAGCAGCACCCCATCGACGACGCGTCCTTCAACCTCCGCCGCCGCGTGGCCGATCTCGATCGGGCCGAGCAGGACGCGGAGTTCGCCGGACATCGATTGCTCGCGCAACTCGCCGGTGCGGGTGACACGGATGGTCGTCACGAGCCGCGGGGCCTCGACGCTCAGAACGCTGTCGCTTTTGCCGGCGTCGAGGGTGAGCCGGCCGTAGTTGTTGACGAACCGGAAGGTGTCGTCGGCCGCGAGGTACTCCATGCGGGTCGTGAGCGTGCCGATCTTCTTGCCCCCGCGGTAGATCGTCCACTTGGTCGGGGCCTGCTGCGTCGCCTCGTCGGCCAGGTCGATTTGCAGGGCCGGCGGGGCGTCGGCGAAGTACCGCGGCCACACGTCGTGGTAGACGACGTGCCCGGTGACGGCGGCCCAACTGAGCAGGACGGCGAGCAGGCCGAGGCGAGACGGCATGGGCGACCTCCGCGCGAAGCGTTCGAGACGTGGGCCGGGGGCGTTCGCCCCGGTCGGCACATCCTAACCGGGGACACCTGGGGAAACAACGGAGCGCGAAAACTTCCCCCGCCGCCGTATCATCTCGGGCATGGACACCGCCCCGCCGCCGGACCCGACCCGCCGCTTCCGCGCCTGGCAGGGCGTCACCGTCGGCACGCTCTTCACCGGTTACCTCGGGTACTACGTCTGCCGGTCGAACCTGTCCGTCGTCACCCCGCTCCTGCTCGACGAGTACGCCGCGGCCGGGCTGACCAAGGGGATGGTCGGCGACGTGGCGTCGGTCGGCATCGTCGCCTACGCCGCCGGCAAGCTGGTCAACGGCGTCGCGGCCGACTTATTCGGCGGCCGGCGGCTGTTCCTGTTCGGCCTGTTCGCGTCGGTCGCGGCGACACTGCTGTTCACTCTCGCCCCGGACTGGGCACCGTCCCTGGCCGAGGTCGCCGCGCGGCTCGGCCTCGGGGCGGCCGTCGTGCTCCCGTTGATGCTCGTCTGGGCCGGCAACCGGTTCGTCCAGTCGATGGGCTGGGGCGGGCTGGTCCAACTCGCCGCCCGCTGGACGGAGCCGCGCCGCCTGCCGGCCGTCATGGGGTTCCTGTCGATGAGCTACCTCATCGGCGACGCCGTCGCCCGGCTCGCCCTGGGCCAACTCGTGCGCCTCGGCTACGGCTGGCGCGAAGTCTTCGCCGCCGCCGCCGCGGCGCTGGCCGCGATCGGCCTGATGGCGGCGGTGCTGCTCAAGAGCCGGCCGTCGGCCGTCGGCTTACCCGAACCGCCACCGCCGCCGGAAAACGTCTACGGGCCGGACGCCGCGGGACCGTTCTCACCGTGGCAACTGGTCGGGCCGCTCCTGGCCAGCCGGGCCTTCTGGTTCGTCTGCGTGCTGAACATGGGGCTGACGCTGATCCGCGAGACGTTCAACTTTTGGACGCCGACGTACCTGCGGGACGCGACGGGGCTGGACGCCGGGCGGGCCGGAATCACGAGCCTGGTCTTTCCCCTGACCGGGGCGCTCTCGGCCGTGACCGCCGGTTGGGCCGTGGGCCGGGTCGGCGGCCGGTACGGGGCGGTGCTCGTGCCGTCGCTGCTGGGGCTGGTGGCCGCGCTGGGGGTGCTCGCGTTCGCCCCGGTCCGCGACCTGCCCGAGGCCGCCCGCACCCCCGCCGTCGTGGGGTTGGTCTGCGCCGCCGCCTTCTGCCTGATCGGGCCGTACACGTTCAGCGCCGGCGTGCTGGCGGTCAAACTCGGCGGGCCGCGCGGCGGGGCAACGGCGGCCGGCCTCATCGACACGACCGGGTACGTTGCGGCCGCGCTCGCCGGGTCGGGCGTCGGCCGGGTCGCCGACGCCCACGGCTGGCCGGCCGCGTTCGGGGCGCTCGCCGGCGTGGCCGGGCTGACGGTCGCCGTGGCGCTCGCTTACACGCTTCTGCACGAGCGGCGGGCGTGATACAATCGCCGGGACAACCACGCGTTTCTCCCGTCGGAGTTGCCGCGATGCCGGTCCGCGCGATCCTCGCCTTGCTCCTGTTCGCCCCCGCCCTGCCCGCCCGGGACGACGACAAGGCAACCCCCGCCGAAACGGCCCTGGTCGCCGCCTTGCAGGGCGACAAGGCGTTCACGAAGGGCGAGGGCAAGGTCGCCCGCACCGCCTGGGTCAAGTTCTTCGAGGCGACCTACGCCGACCAGATCAAGCTCGCCTTCAACGAGGACGCGAAGCCGATCGCGGCGTTCTTGACCGCCAACCCGGAGGTCAAGGAGATGTTGTACGCGGCCATCGACCCCGAGACGGACAGCCTGATCCAGGCCCTGGAAGTCTTCCGCGACCTGTACAAGCTCGGGCCGGACAAGGTGAAGGCGTACCCGAACGTGGCCGTGGCCGTCGCCGTGACGTGGGACAACCCCAAGGGCGTGTACGACTACCGCGGCCACCAGGTCCGCACCAAGAGCGAACTCCCCGAGACGGTAGCGACGACCGACCACCTCAAGAACTTCGACCGGCTGGCGAAGATCGAAGGCCCGCTCAAGCAGGCCGTGCAGTTCTTCCCGTGGGAGTTCCTCGTCCACGTCGTCAACCACCGGACCCCGCCGGACGAGCGCGACTGGGCGCTCAAGAACTACCTGACCAAGCGGGCCGGGGTGGGCAAGATTTACTTCGACGTGGAGTACGATCAGGGGATGCTGCGGACCAAGAGCGAAGTGTGCAAGCTGAACGACAAACCGTACACCCTGCCCAGCATCAAGAAGCACGGCGGGGTGTGCGCCATGCAGGCGGACTTCGCCGCGCGGGTGGCCAAGTCGCTGGTCGTCCCGGCCGAGTACGTCCGCGGCGAGTCGAACTCCGGCGGGCTGCACGCCTGGGTCATGTGGGTCGAGGTGAAGGCCGTGTCGAAGGACAAGATCGACTTCGCGCTGATGTCCGAGGGCCGCTACCTGGGCGACCAGTACTACGTCGGCACGGTCGTCGATCCGCGGACCGGCCTGGACATGACCGACCGGGACATGGAACGCCGCCTGACCTTCCTCGGCCTGGCCCCGCAGGCGGCCCGGCACGCCGACCTGTTGATGCGCGCCTTCCCGATCGTCCGCGCCCAGAAGAAGCTCACCGGCCCGCAACAGGCGGCGTACTTGAAGAAGGTCCACGACATCTTCCCGTCCGACGAGAAGGCCTGGCTCGAACTGGCGAAGCTGTACAAGGACGGCACGCTCTCGGACGAACCCCTGACGACGCCGATGGCCGAGAAGGCGCTGACGACCTTCGCCCGGTACCCGGACTTCTCGTGGCGCGTCCTCGACGACCTGCTGACGCCGGTGACGAACAAGGAGAAGCGGACGCGGCTGTTCGAGCGGTACGTGGCGTCCTACGAACAGCTCGCCCGGCCCGACCTGGCGTGCGAGGCGCGGTTGAAGCTAGCCGAGTACCAGGTCGAGGCCAAGGAGTACAAGAAGGCGGCCGACGGCATCGCCGGCACCTGCCTGAAGTTCCCCGGCGAGGGCCGGTACGTGCCGAAGATGATGGCCAAGTTGCAGGAGGTGTGCAAGGACTACAAGGGGACGCCGGCCGGCAACGGCACTAAGCTCCTGGCCGACTTCTACGTCAAGTTCCTGCCGCTGATCCCGAAGCGGCGCGGCGACGAAGTGAGCAAGTACTGCGTGACGATGTACGAGCAGGGCGTGACCTTCCTCGAATCGAACAACAAGCCGACCGAGGCGGCCGGCCTCAAGCAGCAACTCGGCGCGCTGAAAGCCGGCCGCGGGGACTGACCACTGCTGTGGCTCCGCCGCAGGCGAACTCTTGGCGAGCGGCCCACGTGAGTGGGCTGTTCCAACCCGGAATGCGAGTGACAATCCCGTGCAAGCGGCTGCCTTCGGCTCCGCCGCAGACGAACTCTTGGCGAGCGGCTCACGTGAGTGGGCTGTTCCAACCGGGAATGGGGGAATGCGACCTGAGCGGAAGGTTTTCACGCACGCCCCGGGAGGTCACCCGCCCATGCAGGTTGGAACAGCCCACTCACGTGACCCGCTCGCCGGGATTCGCCTGCGGCGGAGCCACGACCGGTTTCGGCGGGTTTTTTGGAGTTGCGTCCGGCGGGCGGGCCGGTAGCATGGCGGAAACATCATTCCCGAGGGTTGCGTCGATGGCACACAAGAAAGGTCAAGGCTCCGTCAAGAACGGCCGCGACTCGAACGCGCAACGCCGCGGCATCAAGGCTTACGCCGGCGAGACCGTGAAGACGGGGTGCATCATCGTCCGCCAGTGCGGCACGAAGTTTCACCCCGGCCGCAACGTCAAGCGGGCCAAGGACGACACCCTGTTCGCCATGTGCAACGGCACCGTATTCTTCGACGGCCAGAAGCGCCGCGTGAACGTCAAGCCGCACGCCGAAGTGACGAGCCAGCCGGTCGCGGTCTGACGCAACAACCAGTCAGATCCCGCGCCGACACCCAGAAACCCGGGGCCAACCGCCCCGGGTTTCTGCGTTACTACGCCCCGAGAGAACTCCGGAACGCCATTCCGAATCGGTACTACACTCCCTCCGCTGACGGTGTCGTGGTCGCGGGGTCCGTGGAATGCTGCTCGCCTGTCTCGTCGTATTCGTGATCCTCTGGCGGCTCGGCCCGGTCCGCCTCGCCCTCCCGGCCTGGGCGACAACGGCCGATCCGGGTCGCCCGGCGGACGGCGGTTTCCACCGCGTCTGGGACACGATCGGCGGCGTATTTCTCGCCGCGGCGTTCGCTTGGCTTGAGACCACGCAGCCGTTCTACTTCACGCAAGACGACGTCCTCGTCACCGAGTTGCCGGGCATTCTCGTCGGCTGCCGCGGCGTCTGGGACGGGCACTTCCCCAGCTACAACCCCTACGCCTTGCTCGGCGCGCCGCTGGCCAGTTTGGGCATCTACTCGCTGACCTACCCGCCGACCTACCTCGCCTACGCGATTGCCCGTGGTCTGCTGGGCAACGAACACCTGACGATGGAAGTGTTCGCCGCGCTGCACCTCGCGGCCGGGTACGGCCTGACCCGCCGGTTGACGGCCCGTCTCGGCCTCGGTCCGGCGGTCGCCGTCCCCGCGACGTTGACGTTCGTCCTGGCCGGGTCGGTGCTCATTGCCGGGCGGTCGTGGCACGTGTTCCTGCCGGTCGTCGTCTGGCTGCCGGCGGTGACGCACTTCGTCCTCACGGTCCGGCACCGGCCCGTCGGCGTCGGCTGGGCGCTGGGGCTGGGCGGGTGCCTCGGAGCCTCGTTCCACGTCGGCTTCCCGCAACTGTCCGTCTACCTCGGGGCGTTCACGGTCGTACCCCTTGCCGTGTCGGGGGCGTGCGGCGGCGTGCCGTGGCGGCGGTTGGCGTGGCTGGTCCCGGCCGTCGGGGTCGCGGCGGCGGTCGCCCTGCCGCTGGCCGTGTGCCAGTTCAATCTCGGCAAGAACCTCGACCGGCAGCCGATCCCGACACTGGCCACGCCGTTGTCGCGGCTCGTCGCCACGATGGTGCTGCCGTACCCCCTCGCCACGGCCGATCACCCGTACTTTCACGGCAACCGCGACACCGACCGGATGGGCGCGCTGAACTTCGCCGGCGGGCCGGTGGCGGTCGCCTTCTTCGTCGGGCTGGCGGTCCTGGTCGCCTGCCGGACGACGCGCCGGGACTGGGACGCGGCGGTCTGGAGCCTGTGCGGGCTGACGGCCTTCCTCATGGTCCTTGGGGACGCGGGGGGGCTGTGGCCGGTCGTGTCCGAGTTGCCGGTCGTCGGGATGGTCAACCGTCACCCCCTCCGCGTCCTGCCGTTCCTCGCCTTCTACGCCGCCCTCGGCGGCGGGCAGGTTCTCGAACGGGTTCGCCGCTGGTCGCCGACGGCCGACCGCCTCGCGGCCCCGCTGGCCGTGGCCTGGCTCGCGCTGTTGGCCTGGCACGTCGGCCAGTGTACGACGGCGTTTTACAGCTACGGCTTCCGCCCGTACCCCGCGCTCGACGCCGGGCCGGCGGGGGCGATCCCGGACCCGGGGGCGGCGCGGGCGATGGGCTGGGCGCGGCAGCGCAGCCCGGCCGCGGACTTCGTCGAGGTACTGCCGTTGCAAACCTCCGGCGTCTACGGCGTGCCGGTCTTGCACGGGTACGACCCCGTCGTCGAGGGCCAGCCGGCGTACCGCGCGGCGGTCGCGCGGCTCAAGGCGAGTCCGGCCGAGGCCGGCGCGGCTTACGGCGTCCGCTGGCACCTCGTCCACCGCTCGGTGGCCACGCCGGACCTCAGCGAGGCCGACGGGGCCAGGGCCTTCGAGGAGAGCTTCCCGCTCGCCGACCTGTTCGCCGCGTGGAACCCGGGGGCGTTGCCCGTCCGCAAGGCCGACGCCGCGTGTACCCTGCACGAGTCGCCCGACGCGGCCCCGCTGGCATTCGTCGAAGCCCAGCCGACGCGGGCGTTGCCGGTGCGACTCCGCGCCAGTGGTGTCGGTGCTGACGTGGCGGGGGTCCGCCCGGGCGAGCGGGTGGTGCTGAATTTCTTGAGGTATCCGGAGAGTGAGCTATATTCTGACGGCACGCGGCTGCCGCTGACGGACGACCCCTGGGGCCGCGTCAGTGCGGTTCTGCCGGCACCAGCGACAAACTTGACGTTGCGCTACCAGGCCCCGTGGGCGAAGGGGTTCGTCGCGGCGGCAGTGGCGTTTCTGGTCGCGGCCGGCTGCGGCCTGGCGCTCCGGCGGGTGGACCGCCGGGCGGGGACGACCGGTCCGATTTCACGGGGGCGGGAATGAGCTTCGATCCCGCACAGTTCCGCGACCTACGTCGGCGTGCCCGGCTGCGGCTGTTGCGGATGCACTTCGAGAGCGGCGTCGGCCACGTCGGCGGCAACCTGTCGTGCCTCGACATTTTGCTGGCCGTTCACCACCACGCGATGACCCCCGCCGACCACTTCGTGCTGTCGAAGGGGCACGCAGCCGGGGCACTGTACGCGACCCTGTTCACGCTCGGCCAACTTACCGACGCGGAGCTGACGACCTTCCACAAGGACGGCACGCGGCTCAGCGGGCACCCCCCGACGAGCGGCCTGCCGGGCGTACCGTTCGCCACCGGGAGCCTCGGCCACGGGCTGTCGCTGGCGGCGGGACTGGCCCTCTCGACGCGCTTCCGGGGCGACCCGAACCGCGTCTACTGCCTCACGTCCGACGGCGAGTGGAACGAAGGCTCGTGCTGGGAGGCGTTGATCTTCGCCCGCCAGCAGCGGCTCGACGGGCTGACCGTCGTCCTGGACGCGAACGGCTTGCAGGGCTTCGGTACGACGAAAGAAGTCGCCGACCTGGAACCCCTGGCGGACAAGTTCCGCGCTTTCGGCTGCGAGGTCCACGACGTGGACGGCCACGACGGGGCGGCGCTCGTGGGGGCGCTGGCCGCGCCGCCGGTCGCGGGGGCCGGGCCGCGGGTCGTGCTGGCCCGGACGCACAAGGGCTGCGGCGTGTCGTTCATGGCCGACCGCATGGAGTGGCACTACCTGCCGATGACGGAGCCGCAGTACCGCCAGGCCGTGGCCGAAGTGGAGGCCGCGTGAGGGACGCCTTCTGCCGGACGCTCGTGGCCGCCGCCGGCCGCGAGGACTTCGTGTTCCTGACCGGCGACCTGGGGTACAAGGCCCTGGAGCCGCTGCGCGACGCCCTGGGGCCGCGCTTCTTGAACGTCGGGGTGGCCGAGCAAAACATGGTCGGGGTGGCGGCCGGGTTGGCGCGGGCCGGGCTGCGGCCGTGGACGTACAGCATCGCCCCGTTCCAGTACGCGCGGCCGTTCGAGCAGATCCGCAACGACGTGGCCCTGCACCGCCTGCCGGTCGTCCTCGTCGGGAACGGCGGCGGCTACGGGTACGGGGTCATGGGGGCGACGCACCACGCCCTGGAAGACTACGGCAGCCTGCTCACGCTGCCGCACGTGAGGGCTTACGTCCCGGCGTTCGACCCGGACGTGGGCGCGATCGCCGACCTGTTATTCGCGGCCGACCACCCGGCGTACTTCCGCCTCGGGCTGGCCGAGCCGCCGGCCGAGACCCCGATCCCGGCCTACGCGGCGTGGCGCAAACTCCTCGGCGGTGCGGCCGGGGTCGTCGCCGTGTGCGGCCCGCTCGTCGGCGGCATCTGGGCCGCGGCGAAGGCCCTGCCCGCCGCCGACCGCCCGGCCGTTTGGTGCGTCTGCGAACTCCCGGTAGCGACCGTCCCGGCCGAATTCCTGGCGGACGTGGCGGCGACCGACCGGCTGCTGGTCGTCGAAGAGCACGTGGCCGTCGGCGGCTTCGGCCAGCAACTCGCCGCCCGCCTGCTGGAGGCCGGTCGTGCCCCGCGCTGGTTCCGGCACCGCGCCGCGCTGGGCTACCCGTCGGGCCGGTACGGGTCGCAGAAGTTCCACCGCCGCGAGTGCGGCCTCGACCCCGCCGCCGTCCTCGCCGCCCTGCCCCCGGAGAAGTCATGACGGACGCGGCCGCGCTCGAATCCTTGCGCGACAAGATCGCCCGCCTGCAAGGCCCCGTCCTCGTCCTCGGCGGCAGCGGCTTCGTCGGGGCCAACCTCGTCCGCCAAATCTTCGCCGTCCGACCGGACGTGTTCGGCGTGACGACCCGCAAGCCGGCCTGGAGGCTCGCCGACCTGCCCGACGCGAACGTCGTCGCCGTGGACCTGCTCGTGGACAGCAACCTGGACGCGCTGCTCGCCGCCGTCAAGCCGCGGACGGTGTTCAACTGCATCGCCTACGGCGGGTACTCGTTCGAGACCGACCCGCAGCTCATCTACCGGACCAACTTCCAGTTCATCCAGCGGCTCGTCGAGCGGTTGGCGGCCCGGGGGATCGCCGCCTACGTTCACGCCGGGTCGTCGTCCGAGTACGGGGACAAGGCGGCCGGGCCGCGCGAGGACGACCCGCTCGCCCCGAACAGCGACTACGCCGTGTCCAAGGCGGCCGCCGGGAACCTGCTCTGGTACTACGGCAAGCGCAAGGGGTTCCCGTGCGCGAACCTCCGCCTGTACTCCGTGTACGGTCCCCAGGAGGACGCGTCCCGGCTCATCCCGAACGTCGTCCGCCGCGGCCTGGAGGGCGGCTACCCGGACTTCGTCCACCCCGCCATTTCCCGCGACTTCGTCTACGTCGATGACGTGGTCGAGGCGTTCGTGGACACCGCCCTGAGCCTGCCCAAGGAAAACTACGGCGAGTCGTTCAACGTCGGCAGCGGGCACAAGACGACCATCGCCGACGTGGCCGGGTTGGCCCGCGGCCAGTACGCGCTGGCCGCCGAGGCGACGTACACAATGCCGAACCGCAGTTGGGACGTGGCCGACTGGTTCGGCGACATCTCCAAGGCCAAGGCCGTCCTGGGCTGGTCCCCGCGGACGCCGCTGGCCGACGGCTTCCGGCGGACGACCGACTGGTACCGCGACCTCCCGGACAAGGCCGGGTACGAGCGGGCCAGCAAGAAGTTCGGCGTCGATACCGTGTACAGCGTCACCGCCGTCGTCGCCTGCTACAAGGACAACCAGGCCATCCCGGTCATGTACGAGCGGCTCCGCGCGACCTTCGCCAAGCTCAACGTCGATTACGAAATCCTGTTCGTCAACGACTGCTCGCCGGACGACACCGAAGAGGTCGTCCGGGCCATCTCGGCCAACGACCGCCGCGTCGTCGGCGTGTCCCACGCCCGCAACTTCGGGTCCCAGGCGGCGTTCGTCAGCGGCATGAGGCTGGCCACGAAGAACAGCGTCGTCCTCCTCGACGGCGACCTGCAAGACCCCCCGGAGATGATCGAGCAGTTCGTCGCCCGGTGGCGCGAGGGGTACGACGTGGTCTACGGCCGGCGGGTCAAGCGCGAGGCGACCCTGTTCATGCAGCTCGCGTACAAGGGCTTCTACCGCGTCTGGGATTACTTCTCCGTGATGCGCGTGCCCCACGACGCCGGGGACTTTTCGCTCATGGACAAGAAGGTGGTCCGGGCGATCTTGCAATTCCCCGAGCGCGACCTGTTCCTCCGCGGGGTGCGGGCGTTCGCCGGGTTCAAACAGACCGGGGTCGATTACACGCGGCCGGAGCGCATGTTCGGCCGGACGACGAACAGCCTGGTGAAGAACATCGGGTGGGCGAAGAAGGGCATCCTGTCGTTCAGCAACGCCCCCCTGAACGCCCTGAGCGCGTGCGGCCTGTTCTTGTTCGCCCTGAGCGTCGTGTTGAGCCTGACGCAGATCGCCGTCCGCCTCGTCTTCCCCGAATCCGTACCGCCGGGCATCACCACGACGCTGCTCCTCATCATCTTCTTCGGCTCGATCAACCTGCTCGGCATCAGCGTCGTCGGCGAGTACATGGCCAAGGTGTTCGAGGAGGTAAAGCAACGCCCGCTCTTCATCCGCCGGACCGTCATCCGCGACGGCGAAGTCCGCCCGGCCGCCGACGCGACCGCCGCGCCCAACGAGAAGACGTGATGCCGAATCCGACCGCACCGCCGCCGGTCCCCGTTGACCCGTTCACCCTGCCGCGGACCGACCACGCCGGCGGCTGCCGGGAGGCGTGGCAACCGCCGGCCTACGACCCGCCGGGTTTCTCGCTGCGGGCGGTCGCGCGGCGGTGGCTCGACCTCCAGGCGGCGTCGATTTGGGCCGACCTCGGACCGCTCCTCCGGCACGCCCGCGGGACGGTCCTCGACGTGGGGTGCGGCGCGCAACCGTACCGTCGCCTCGTACCGCCGGGCGTCACCTACGTCGGCGTGGACACCGAGGACGCGCTCGCCCGCTTCGGCTACCGCACGCCCGACACGACGTACTACGCCGGCGACACCCTGCCCGTGCCGGGCGCGAGCGTCGATGTGTTGGTCTGTACCGAGACGCTCGAACACGTCCCCGACACCGCGCCGTTCCTGGCCGAACTGCGCCGCTGCCTGCGACCGGGCGGGCGGGCAATCCTCACCGTACCGTTCACGGCCCGGTGGCACTACGTGCCGCACGACTACTGGCGGTTTACTCCGTCGGCGTTGGCCCGACTTCTCGCCGCCGCCGGGTTCGACAAAGTCGCCGTCTACCCGCGCGGCAACGCCGTGACGGTCGCCTGCTACAAGGGCATGGCGCTCGTCTTGCCGCTGCTCCTGCCCCAGTCGGGGGGCACGCTCGGCCGGGCACTGAAGCGCGTCGCCGGGATAGCCCTCTCCCCGGTCGTGGCCGGATTGGCCGCGATCGGTCAACTCTCGCTGCGGCGGGACGGCGGGACCGATTGCCTCGGCTACACGGTCGTGGCCACCGCCCCCGGCCCGTGAAAGGAATAATGCCCGTGCTGAGTCTTCAACCCCGCGTCTGCCCGATCTGCGGCACGAACGCGCACGCCGGCGTGAAGTACCCGGAGCGGTTCGACGCCGGAGCGGTGGGCGACTTCGCGTTCGCGTCGCGGAAACTGCCGGAGTACATGCACTGGCAGTTGCGCCGCTGCCGGGCGTGCGACCTGCTGTTCGCCGACCCCGCCCCGACGCCGGCGGAGTTGGGCCGGCTGTACCGGGAAGCGGCGTTCGACAGCGGCCGCGAGGCCGGGCTGGCCGCCCGCACTTACGGCCGCTACCTCCGGCCGATCGCCGCGGCCCTGGCCCACCGGGCCGGCGCGCTCGACATCGGCACCGGCGACGGCGAGTTCCTGCGCGAACTGCTCGGCTGCGGGTTCACCGACGTCCGGGGGGTCGAGCCGTCCACCGCGCCGATAACCGCCGCGGCCGCCGACGTGCGGCCGCTCATCCGCCAGGGCCTGTTCGAGCCGGGCGGGTACGCCGCCGATTCGCTCTCGCTCGTGAGCTGCTTCCAGACCATCGAACACCTCAGCGACCCGCTCGCCCTGACGCGCGAGATGCACCGCATCCTCCGCCCCGGCGGGGCCGCGTTCCTGATCGGCCACGACCGCACGGCCCCGTCCGCCCGCCTGATGGGCGAGCGGTCGCCGATCTTCGACATCGAGCACCTGCAACTCTTTTCGCCGCGCAGCCTGACGGCCCTGTTGCGGGCGGCCGGGTTCCAGCGGGTGCGGATTCGCCCCATCGTGAACCGCTACCCGCTGGCCTACTGGCTCCGCCTCTTCCCCGCCCCGGCCGCCCTCAAAGCCGCGCTCCTGGACCGCCTGGGCCGCCGTCGCCTGGGCAAGATCGTCCTGCCGTTGCCCGCCGGAAACCTCGCCGCCGTCGGCTGGAAAGCGTAGCCCGGGGGCCTCGACCGGCCTGCTCCCCCCTTCGCCGGTTTCCTCCTTGCGTTGCGGCGGGGGGTGGGTAGATTGGTAGGCTCACTGCGATTCGAGACTCTCAGGACACCCCCCATGAACATGGAAGCGGCCGAGCTCGCCAACGAATACTTCACGGTCACCCGGCACGGCGACGTGGCCATGATCGTGCCGTCGCCGGAGGTCGAGCAACTGCCCGAGAACCTCATCTCGCCGGCCGCCGCGATGGTCCTCGCCCCGCTCAAAATCGACCCGCCGATGCACCTCATCGTGGACCTCACCAGCGTCCGCTACTTCGGGTCCGCGTTCATCACCTTCCTGCTCCGCTGCCACCTGCTCATCAAGGGCCGCGGCAGCGAACTCGTCCTGGCCGGGGTCAACGACGAAATCCGCGAACTCCTCAACACCACGGCACTCGACACTCTCTGGGCGCTTTACGACACCCGCCAGGAAGCCCTCGACGCGCTCAGCGGGTCCGACTGATTGCGAAGTTCGAGAAAAAATCGGTCGCCGGACCGGCCGTGCCTTCGGAACCGCGCTACATTATCGCGGTTCTGTCGTTTTTAAGGGCGAGGAAGTTGAAGAGGGCGTTAAGGACGGGCCTTTACGAATCACTTCATTTGCGACAGCGCGACAATGCGTTCAGGACGACTTGCAGGCCCGACTCGCCGGATCGGGAGTCGGGGGGCGGAAAGGGGAAAGTCTCACGTCACTCACGAGGGAGTTTCGATGTCTGCCGTACTCTCACTTCGGTCGCCGCACGACGACGGGTCGGACCCGAGTTTGCGAGCCGACCTGACGACCGAGCACCGCTTCCGGTACTTGCTGGAGAACCGCCGGGTCGCCGTGGGCCGCGAGATTTCGCTGGTCTTCGAGAACCGCGAAACCCTGTGGTTCCGGCTGCAAGAACTCGACCGCGTCGCCCGCCTCACGTCCGCGTCCCACGTCCGCCCCGAACTCGACTGGTACGCCCGCCTGTTGCCCGCCGAGGGGACGCTGCGGGCGGCTCTCTGGCTCGGCGAGACCGGCCGGCGGACGACGCGGGCGACCCTGGAACTCCGCGACGCCGTGACCCACGGCGGCGTCGCGTTTGAAGACGCGAGCGGAACTGCCGTCGTCGGCCACTTCCGCACCGACCGCGTGCAGGACCGGCTCATCGGCCTGGCCGGGTGGGTCGAGTTCGCGTTCACCGCCGCCGCCGCGGAAGCCTTCGCCACCCCCGGCCGCGGCTGGCACCTCGTCGTCGAGGCCGGCGGGGTCCGCGTGGCCAGCGACGTGTTGAGCGACGACGTGTGGCGAAGCCTAGTCGCGGACGTGGCCTAACCCCGGCTCCGCCGCAGGCGAAGCTTGTTAGCCCGACGCGCTAGCGAGGGTCGAACGGTCGAGGGCAATGTTCGGGGTCGTCGGCTGTTCGGTCGTCGTCTGCCCACACCGCCCTCGACCGTTCGACCCTCGCTAGCGCGTCGGGCTAACGCGCCTGCGGCGGGGTCTTCAACCCGATTTTTTCGGCTTCTTGCGGATGCGCGGGGCTTCGGCTTCGACCATGAGCTTGAGCGACCGCATCTCCAGGGTGGACGACGCCGGGGCCGCCATCTCGCGGAGTTTCGTCCGCGCCCGCGACAGCATCGCCCCGAGGGTGTTCACGGGGATGTCGAGGTCGGTGCTGATCTCTTCGTAGCTGCGGCCTTCGAGGTAAAACAGCCGGACGACTTCGCGGTCCCGACCGGACAATTTCCGCAACAGCCGCTCGACTTCTTCGAGGCTCTCGACGCTCCGCTGGGCGGCAACGCTCTCGTCGGCCCCGTCGTCGTCCGGCGTCACGGCCCCCGACCGAATTTCCTCGCGCACCGCTTGTCGGCGGTTGATCTCGTGGACGGCGGTCCGGCGGGCGATCACGGTTAGGTACGTCGCCAGGCTGGCGTTGCCCTGGAACTGCTTCAAGACCTTGAACTCGCCGGCGACGATTTGCAGCAGCACCTCGGCGGCGATGTCCTCGACGTCTTCGGGGGACAGGCGGGCGCTGCGCAGGTGGGCGGTCGAGTGGACGACGTGGTAGATCATGCCCAGGAAGCGATCGACGAAGTCGTTCCACGACCCCGGCTTCCCGGCCAGGCAGTTGTGCAGCAGTTCGCGGTCCACGGGCGTCAGCGACACGGCAGGCTCCTGGACGGTGAAAGTGCTCGCACCCTACACTGACAGTGTAACCCGCCGGGTCGAGGGGCGATAGCATCGGCCGGCCCGCGGGGGCAATTCTCTTGCATCCCGTGCGGGCGGTTCCGAAGATGACGGTCCCCCGCGCCGGCCCGAAAGGACAGCGAACGCCATGCCCAACGACCCGACCCGCCGGGGGTTCGTCGCCGCGACGGCGGCGGCCCTCCTCACTACCCGCACAGGCCCCGCGATGACCCCCGACGAAAAGCCCGCCACCCCGACGCGCGACTACGACGCCCCGAAGTTCCAGCCCAAGCTCACCAAGCCCTTCATCGACTTGACGCTGGCGCGCGACTTCGTGATCTTCGCGCACTACGACCTCGACATGGTCAAGAAGCTGCTCGCCAAGGAGCCGGCGCTGGCGCTCGCCGTCGTGGATTGGGGCGCGGGTGACTACGAGAGCGGCCTCGGCGGGGCCTCGCACCTGGGCAACCGCGACATCGCCACCTATTTGCTGGAGCACGGTGCCCGCATGGACGTGTTCTGCGCCGCGATGCTCGGCCTGACCGACGCGGTGAAGGGAATGCTGACGGCCGCGCCGAAGCTGATCGACGCCAAAGGCCCGCACGGCATCTCGCTGCACGCGCACGCCAAGATGGGCGGCGAGCCGGCGGCGGAGACGCTGGAGTACCTGCAAAGCGTCAAGAAAGTCGAGTTCCCCGCCCCGCCGGCGAAAAAGCCGGAGTGACGCCCGCGAAACGAAGCAAGCCCCGTCACTGGTTCAGTGCGGGGCTTGCGAGTTGAGTGGAGATGAGGAGAGTCGAACTCCTGACCTCTTGAATGCCATTCAAGCGCTCTACCAGCTGAGCTACACCCCCAACAGCATGAAGTTTACGGCGGGCCGACGACCTGTCAACCCCTCTGGGCGACCCCGCCAGAACTGAGCACGCCGATGACCGCCGCCGACACCATCCAGACACTCCGCGCCGAGTTCGGTTCGGCCGTCCTCAGTGCGAACCCGGGCGCCCTCGACCCGTTCGTCGTCGTCGAGCCGGCGAAACTGGCCGAGGTGGCGGCGTTCTTGCGCGACGACCCGCGCATGAACTTCGCCGTCCTGAACGACGTGACCGGCGTCGATTACCTCGAAACCGACCCCAAGAAGCTCGCCAAGGCCGGGTTCGAGCCGCACCTCGAAGTCGTCTACCACGTGTCGTCGTTCGCGGTGCCCGGCCGCCGGTTCACGTTTAAAGTGACACTGCCTCGCGACAACACGCCGGCACTGCCGACGCTGTGCCGAGTCTGGGCGACGGCCGACTGGCAGGAGCGGGAAGTGTACGACCTGTTCGGCATCGTCTTCGCCGGCCACCCGGACCTGCGCCGCATCCTGCTGGCCGACGACTGGGTCGGCCACCCGCTCCGCAAGGACTACGAGTACCCGGACGAATACCACGGCATCCGCTGCAAATAACGGCGAACCAGGAGCGACAGCGACTGGCTCGCCGGTTACTCCAGCGTGAACCCGGTCATCTGGTAGATGTTGCGGCCATCGACGGTCAGGAAGCCGTTGAAGGTCAGGCGGCGGGCGGTGTCGTCGGCGGCGGTCACTTCCAGCAGGACTTTCACTTCGTGGTCGCCGGGGACGACCTGGCCGCGGTACACCCAGTCGTGCTTGCGGTTCAGGCCGACCGTCTGCCAGCCGTGCCGGGGGGCTTCGCCGTACCGCTGGAAGGCGACGTACTTCGCCAATTGCAGGAAGGATTCGAGGCCGAGCGAGCCGGGCCAGACGGGGTCCTGGTAGAAGTGCGCCGCGAAGAACCACATCGACGGATCGACGGCGATCCGGCCGTGGACGAGGCCGAGGTGCTTCGACCCGCCGACGGGGTGGTACTCGATGGCGTCCACCATGCGCATCATCGGCGCGGGGAACGGGTGCGTCGCCGGCAGGCGGTCGGTCTTGAACTGCCGGTCGGCGAGTTGCTCCGGCGTGAACTGGGGCAACTTCGCGGCCGGCATCCCGACCTGATTTTTCAAAGCGTCCGCCGCGAAGAAGCCGAAGTACGTCGTGCCCTCGTACACCTTCCGACCGCGGTTGGTCACGAGCATGGTGTAGTGTTGGATGATCATCCCGGCCGAGTTCGACACCTGCGTCATGGTCACGTTGGTGGTCAGCGTGCCGATCCCGGGGGTGACGGCCAGGAACTGCGTGGCGCTGCCGCCCAGGTTGCGGAACGAGATGTCGGTCGGGCTGGTGAGTGCCGACCCGCAGTACGCCGCGAGCCAGCCGCACGGTTGCAGGGCGGTTTCGAGGAGCACGCTGAACGGCATCAGGTCGCTGCGGTTCTCGCCGAAGTACCAAGCGTCCGGGGGCACGTCGTACTGGGCCTCGCAGGCGGCCCCGGCGACCAGGACGAACGGCTCGCCGGTGACGGCCGTGATCCGGTCCACGAACTGGAACGGCGGGCCGGGCAGGCGGGCCAGCTTGCGCGGCTGGTCCTGGTCGAAGACGCGGTACGGCGTGCCGAAGCCCTCGGACGGGTCGCCGTTCGAGTACGCCAGAATCCTCGCGCGGTCGTACAGCGCCGGCTTCGTCTCGTACTCGATGTCCGCGTGCCGGGCCGGCGGCGTGGCGAGCACCGCGTCCGGCCGGTCCCAGGTGCGGTCGAGGCGGTCGCGGGTCAGCCCGCTCATGCGCAAACTGAGGTTCGAGATCTCGACGATCGGCTTGCCGTCGGCGAACATCAGCGCGTCGGCGACGCAGTACGGCTCGGGCCGGTAGCCGACCTCCTTGACGCTAATCTCGTAGGTCACGGACTTCGTCGATTGCAGCACCTGGCCGCGGCACTTCAGCCGGCTGCGGACGCCGGGGACCGGCTCGCACACGACTTCGCCGTCCTCGCCGACCCAGCCCATCCGCATGAGGAGCACGCGGAGGGTGTGCAGGCAGCACTCGTACATGAGCGTGCCCGGCATCACTTGATCGTCCACGAAGTGGCACGTCAGGAACCAGTCGTCCGGGTGAATGTCGGCCTGGCCGCGAATCTGGCCGAGGCCGTACTTGCCGCCGCCGGGCGTAATGCGCTCGATGCGGTGGACGAGTTTCATCATCCCGCCGGGGAGCCGCATCGGGTTCCGCACGTTCAGAGACGCGAAGGCGTCCCCAAACGCCGCGGCCAAGTCGCCGGCCCGTAAGGCGTCCACTTGAACGGCCGTCAAGGATTCGGCTTCCAGCGGCACGGGCGGCGCCCAATCGGCGGGCGACTTACCGGGCACGGGCTTCTTGTCCAGCGCCGTGTGGATGATCCCCTTGCCGCCGGCCAACTCCGCGTTGGAGAAGAACCCGGCGCAGCCCTCGCGCATGCTCATGAGCGGCCGGCCGTTGACCGTGCATTCAAAGTGGAAGCGGAAGAGGTACGTGTCCCCCTGCCGGAAAAAGCTGTCCACATGGATGTCGTACCGGATCGTCTCACCGACCACCGGCAGCGGCCCGTGGAACGTCACGGTGGCGTCCAACAAGCGGTAGCACGCCAGCCCGCGCGTCTTGAAGTCGATGCCGAGAAACCCGGCCAGGAACAGGTCGGCCTGCCCGGACTCGACCGCCACACAAGTGGGGATGCGGCCGGCGTCCAAGTACCAGCGGTCGGCCGTCACGTCGTGTTCCGTGACGACCCGGCCGTGCGTCAGCGACCGTGGTTCTCCCTCGATACTCAGGATGCGATCCACGAGCATGAGCGGGCCGTCCGGCAGCCGAACCCGCGTCGGGAAGGTATCAATCTCGGCGAACTTGCTTCCCAGGACCGCCCCGATCCGGCCGCGGGCGAACTCGAAACATTCTTCTTTGGTAAGTGACCGCGGAACCTCGTCAGTCGCCCGCATCGTGATCGGCCGGTCGGCGACGACGAACCCGCCCGCCATCAGTTGCAGGAGGGCTGTTTGCCGGTTCACCGTGTCGGCGAATGCCCGCTGGGCGGCCGTGTCAAACCGCAGAAAAGCATCGTGCGCTTGGGCGATGACCGTCTGGTGGTTCGCCAACGCCACGAATGCGGAATCGGAATGCGGCATGGCTATGGGATGGAGACGGTTTCCCGCCGGGAGCGCCGACAGCCACGTCGGCTCGGTGTCCCCTTCGCCGGAAGGGCCGACGAGGACGTCGGCGCTCCCGGCGGGCGCTCCGGGTTTTGCGGGAAAGGGGGTCTTCAGGGTGGGCCGATAGCCCACCGGTAGACGCATCGTCGGGCCGGCGGTCTTCACGGCGTCTGGCTTGAGTGGTGTCAAGTCCACATCGACCCCCTCGACAAACGCCGCGGCCAACAGATTGAGCAGCACCGTCAGCGGGTCTTGGCGGGCGACGCACGCGGCCTTCGCCACGTGCGGTCGGTCCCCGAGGATGGCGCCGATCATGCGCGTGCAGGACGCGCCGGGGCCGACTTCGAGGAAGACGCGCACGCCGTCCGCGTAGGCGGCCCGGACGGTTTTCGGGAAGTCGATGGTGTTCAGCACGGCGGCCGTGATGGCGTCGGCGGCGCTGTCGGCCGTCAACTCATACGCCCGCCCTTCGGCCCCGCTGTAGAAGCGCACGCCCGCCGGCGGGGTGGTCGGCAACAGGTGGATGGCCCGGTACGGCTCGTACACCGGCAGGGCGACTTCGCAGTGGGCCGTCGTCACGCCGGAGACCGCGATGCTCGGCGGGTTGCCGAGGGCTTGCAGCAAGGCGTCCACGGCCGCCCGCTGGCCGCCGATCACGCACTCGTCCGGCGTGTTGACGATCAGAACATACGCCCGCGCGCCGGCCGGGATCGCCGCCCGCACTGCCTCGGCGGCGAGCGGGACGACGCGAATCGCCCAATCGACTTGTTCGCCGTCACCTAGGTTCCACTGTCGGCGGGCCGCGTCGCACGGGCCGGCGAGGTCCGTCGTGAATAGCGAGGACCGTTGCATCCGCCGGAACATCTCGTCCCGCGTCTGCCACGCCCCGGTGCCGTACATGCTGGCCGACTCGCCCAAGCTGTAGCCGACGGCCGCGTTCGGGTGAATGCCGAACGCCCGCAGGATGTCGCACACCAGCGTCCCGAGCGACACCTGGGCGAAGATCAAGTCTCGCGGCGTCAGCGCGTCGAGAGAATCGACGCCCCAAACCGCGTCCGCGTGGAACTGGCTCCGCAGCAGTTCGTGCCGGTCCTGCTGGGCCTGTAACACGCCGGGGAACAACACGCCGAGTTCCCGGCCCATGTCCGCGAAGTGGTTGCCGGACCCTGGGTACACAAAGGCGACTTCTCCGCCGGGCGGGGCGGGGGAGTACCAGAAACGGTCCCGGTTCGGCCGGTCGGGCGTCTCTTGTAAATGCCGGGCGGCCGCGGCGATGACTTCCCGCACTTCGGCAAGGGATTCGGCGACGAAGGCCAACCGCACTTGTGCATTCGGCGAGCGGGGGGCGTTAGCCCCCTGGGCTTGAGCCACTCGTGGGCTTGGGCAACAGGGGGCTGACGCCCCCCGCTCGCTTTGATGGCATTCGAGAGCGGCCACGCGAACCGTCGCGGCGGTTGTTTTTGCCAAGACGCCAAGCCGCGTCCGCAATGCGTCGGGCGTTTCCGCTTGTACGCAGAACAAGCCGATGTCCCGTTCCGTATTCAATTTCACGGCCGGGGCTGTCTTCGCCGGCGGCGGTTCCGTCAGTCGGATGGCGCCGCCAGCGACGGCGACTGTGCGCGTCCCCTCGTCCGTGTCGCGGATGCGGAAGGCCGGCTTGCCGTTCATCACGCCAATCGGGTCGCGGTAGTAGCGGCAGATGTTGACGACTTCGAGCAGGTCGGCCGCCGCGTGGTCCGGTCGGTCGTCGCGGGTCGGCGAAATGTCTTCCAGCCCGAAGAGGGCCGAGACGGCGTCGCCGTCGCGTTCCGCGTCTTCGAGGCGCTTCAATACGATGGCGGCGCAGCCGTCTTCCGGCCCCCCTCGGCGCGGGTCACTGGCCAAGTCGATGGCCCCGACCACGGCCCGGTCGATCTCGCCTTGCAGAAGGGCGTTCGCGGCGAGGGCCAAGGCGCGCACGCCGCCGTTTTGTTCGTCGCAGATGGCAAAGCTGGGGCCGCCTGCTCTCAAATACCGGGCCAGCCGGCTCGGGGCGATGCTGGCCAGCGCGCCCATCGTGCGGTTGGCCGTCAGCGGCGGGTGGACGGCGTCCATCTGCGACGGGTCTTGGAAGCCCTTCGCCCATCGCAGGTGAAAGTTCGTGGTGTTCGGATCGAGCGTGACGCCGATAAAGATGCCGTCGGCGGTGTGGTCGGCCGGAGAAGTTTTGCAGTCGTCCAGCGCCTCGGCGGCCGTCAGCAGCATGACCGTTTGCTGCGGCAACATCTCCTGAACTTCCGTCGGCGGGATGCGGAACTTCTGGACCGGGAACTCGATCTCCGCGATGCTTTTCGCCTGGCGGGACGCGACGCCGACGACGGCTAGCTTCCCGGTCGGCGGCTTCGCCGGCACGCTGACGGACACCCGGCCGGGGGTGTCGCCGGCCCATTCCTCGACCAGCAAGTGGGCGTTGATGCCGCCGAAGCCGAAGCCGCTGACGGCCGCCCGGCGGGGGCCGGCGCTCGGCCAGTCTTCGGCGGCCGAGAGAATACGCAGCGGGTCGCCGGTGTACTCCAGTTTCGCGGCCGGCCGCCGGTAGTTCGCGGTCGGCGGCAGCGTGCGGTTCTTCATCGCCATGAGAACTTTCGCCAACGCCGCGGCCCCGGCTCCGGTCAGCAAATGGCCGACCGTGGACTTGACGCCCCCGACAACCGCCCGGCCACGTTCGCCCTTCCACAACTCGCGCAGGCTGGCGAACTCGACCGCGTCCCCAATCGGTGTGCCGGTGGCGTGGCACTCGATGAGCGACACGTCGCCGGGGGTCCAATTCGCCTTGCGGTACGCGGCCCGCATCGCCCGCAGTTGCCCCTCGCTCGCGGGCTGCAAAACGTTTCCCTCGATGTCGTTCGACAGGCCGACGGCGTGGATGACGCCGTGGATCGCGTCCCCGTCCCGCACCGCGTCGGACAGGCGTTTGAGGACGAACGCCGCCCCGCCTTCGCCGACCATCAGGCCGTCGGCCGCCGCGTCGAACGGGGAACACTTCCCCGAGGCGGTCAGCGCCCGCAGTTGCGTGAAGCCCATCTGCGTGTACAGGCTGTCCGGCCGGGACATGCCGCCGGCGAGCATCACGTCGGCCCGGCCGGCCAGCAACTCGTCACACGCAAGTTTGATCGCGTACAGCGAGGATGCGCACGCCGCGTCGAGGGCATACCCGCCCTGTTTGAACCCGAGAGCCTTGGCCGCCAAGTGGACGGGCAGGCCGGTCGTGTGCCGGTTCAGGCGGTTTACTGGCTGAATGGGCGAAGGCAGCCCGAGCGCGGGGCCGAAGACTTCTCGCGCAAGTTCATTCGACTTCTCGGTAGGCAGGGCAATGTTGCCGAGGATCACGCCGCCGTTGACCGAGCCGGTTGACGGATTGGAGGCGGATCGCCACGCGCTGGCGCAGACTTGCAAGGCGACGTGGAACACCGGGTCGAGGTCCGCCAATGGCAGGTCTCGAACGTCCAAGCCCGCCGTGTCAGCCGCGAATGGCCGTAAGAAATACGCCCGCTTCGAGTGGACGCGGTCTGGCGTGGCCGGGCGCGGGTCGAAGACTTGCTCGGGCGGGACGGGCCAGCGGCCGGGGGGCGGCTCGCTGGACAGGTCGGCCCCGACGCGGACCGCCCGCCAGAAATCGTCCAGGGATGAGCAACCGGGGAACAGGCCGCCGAACCCGACGACGGCGACCTTTTCTTGTGATGTCATGCGGCGTCAGCCCCCGACCCGTGAGCCGTGGCCCGTCGGTTGGTTGAGCCGCCCCTTGCGGAAGGCTTCGGCCAGCGCCGCGTCCATCACGTGTTCGACATTCATCAGACGAGCCACGAGCCGCCCCTCGCCGTCGATCATGTCGATGTCGGCCCGGATCATCGTGCCGTTGTCGCGCGTCACCCGCAGGGCAATCAGCAGGCCGTCGGCCGGGAAGGCCCGCCGGTACTGGCGGTACTTGCCGACGAAGCACGGCAGTGAGCCGCGGCGGTGTTGGTGCGAGGTCCAAAGGATCATCATTTGAAACGCGGCGTCCATCGCCAGCGGGTCGCCGAGCCAGTGGTTGCGGACCGGGTGGTCCATCCAGCACACCGGCTCCGGGGCCGCCTTGGCGTAGGCAATCAGGCCCGCCTCGGAGACGCCGTCCACGCGCTCCAGCGCCCGCAGTTCCGGCCCGTGGAACAGGAAGTATTCATACGCCTCGTCGGCCGTGTGCGTGTACGGGCCGGTCTCGGGCAACTCGGCGACCATCTCGCCCGCCGGCAAGTGATCCACGAGCAGGACATCGGCCCGCGAGTGTGTCACGGCCCGGTCGTTCTTGTGGCTGCGGATTTCGACGGGGACCACGAACCCCGCGGCCGTCGCGACGGCCTTGCCGGCCAGCGCTTGGATGTGGACGGGGTTCAACTCGTCCACGCTCACCGGCTGGAACAAGCGCAGGTCGTTGAAGCCGTGGTAGCGCCGGCCGGGGTTGCCGTGCATCGCGGCGTGGGACAGCCATTCGGAGTGGATGGCCAACGGCAACACCGCCTTGTCGTTCAACACGTGCGACCGCAGGACGGGGTGGTCGAACAGGCTCACTGTGCGCTCGAAAATTACCGTCATTTCCGGGGCGGCCTGGCCAATTTTGCTCGGCGTCTCCGGCGCCGACTCGGCCCGCGGCCGGGCGATTACGACGACTTCGGCGGGGCGGTCCGGGCTCTGCAACTCGGCGGCCAAGAGGTCGCCGCCTTCCGCGTAAGGAATCAGGCCGACGCCCTCGCCGGCGAACACTTTGGCGAGCGCGGGCGTCACCATGCCCCCCTCCCACGGCCCCCAGTTGAGGGCGACGGCCCGGCAATTCGGGTGTTTCCGCTTCAGGTGTTGGGCCGTCTTGTTCAGCGCTTCGTTGGCCGCCGCGTAGGCCACTTGGCCGGCCCGGCCGAACCGCCCCGTGGAAGAAGAAAACAGCACGACGGCGCGCAGCGGGTCGTCTTCCGTCGCCAGCAGTAAGTTTTTCAGGCCGACGACTTTCGTGGAATATACCTGAGTAAACTGCTCGTCCGTTAGGTCTTCGATCTTGCGGTCCGCGAGGACGCCGGCGCCGTGGACGACGGCCGACACGGGGCCGAACGTCCGGCGGACGTCCGACAACCCCGCCGACAGCGCGCCGGCGTTCTGCACGTCGGCCGTGATGTACTGGACCGTCGCCCCGGCGTCGGCTAACCGGCGCAGGTTTTGCCGGACTTGACGCTCGGCGAGCAGCCGCTTCACCTCGTCGTTGATCTCGCGCGGCGTGCCCGGCTTTTCGCGGCGGCCGAGGATCGCCTGCTTGATTTGGGCCTCGTCCGCGAGTTTCGCCAGCCACTCCGGCTCATTCGCGGACATCGGCGTGCGGCCGAGGATCACCAATTTGGGCCGGACCGCCCGCACCAAAGGCATCAGCGATTCGGCCGTCACCCCGCGTGCGCCGCCGGAGACGACAATCACGGCCCCGTCCGGCAACGGCGGCGTCTCCGAAGTCGTCGGCGGCCGGTCAACGAGTTCGAGCGTGGACCGCCCTTGGGCGGTCAGGCCGACTTCCAGCGGGCCGGCCAACAGGATTTCGTCCACCAGCGGGCCGGCCAAGTTGCGGGCCGTCGCCGGGTCGAGGTCGAGGGCCTTGCAGTTCACCAGCGGCCACTCGTGCGAGGCGGTCTTGCTGAGGCCGGCCAGCGCGCCCTGCACGGGGTCGCGGGCGGCGTCCAAGTCGCCGAACCCGAAAGCGCCGTCGAGGCGGGTGACGGTGGCGAAGAACGACCCGCCGTTGCGGGCCGACTCGTTCAGGGCGGCGGCCGCCCGCTTTAGCCACCGGAAGGCCCGCATAGGCAAGTCGTCCGGGCACGTCCCGTCCGGGGCGATCAGGACCAGGCCGGCCAGGCCCTTCGGCTCGTAGGCGTAGGGCGAGTCGTTCCACGGGATGAACTGCGGCCGGCACCCGGCCGCGTCGAACTGGCGGGAGACGGTGGCCGTCAGGCTCGACGGCTCGGCGATCAGCCACACGGGTGCGTAGCGGTCCGTGGTAATCCGCTTCCGCTCGACCGTCAGGTCAATCGGAACCACGCTGACGAGACAGCGGACGACATCGGCCGCGGCAGACACTTCACGGGGCGGCGCCGGCGGCGGTGATGCCGAAGCGGGGATCCGCACGGACGGCGGCGGGGGCGCCTCGCCGTCGACGGTTGGCGCGGCCGTCACGCCGATCTTCGAGTGCGACTGGTAGGCCGTCGGCGGGAGTTCCGGGATCGGGGTCGGCGGCAACTCGTCGTCGGTGATTTGGCGACCACCCTCAGCTGACGCCGGAGTGGTCGCCGCGACGAAAGGGCGGGGGGCCTCCGGCGCCGGCGGCGTGATCGGCGGCCCTGTCGGGACATGTACTGGCCCGGCCAAGAGGCCCGCGATGTCGCGGAGGGTGTGCAGGGCGCCCAGGTGTTCGGGCTTGACAGAAGGGGCGTTCGGCAGGCGTTCTTGCAAGGCGGAGAGGATTTCGACGCGCT
>JAYTSV010000060.1:0-80574 GCA_043745465.1 Fimbriiglobus sp. | reverse complement strand
TCGAAGGGGCCGTGGTCCTTCTCCTTCTCGTTGGCGAGGTTGTACTGCTCGACGCGGAACTTCGGCGCGGTCGCGTTGAAGTCGTAGGGCTGGCCGTTGGGCGCGAGCAACCGCGCCTGCACCCGGACCTGCGAGCCGGCCGTGAACTCCTTGCCGATCAGTACCCGGCCGCGGGCCGGGTTGGCGTCGCGGTTGCCGGCGGCGAAGCGGGTCATCTTCACCCAGAAGCGGTCGAAGAAGTCCTGGTTGTACGCCCGGAAGCGCCACGTCTCGCCGGAGCCGAGGAAGACCGTGCGGCCGCGGGCCGGCTGGGTCGTGACGATCCACGGCTTCAGGTCCGGCTCGCCGCGGTCGTTGGTGTCGAGGAACTCGCCGAGGGTCGTCGCCCCCGGCTTCGTCGCCTTGACGGGGTAGTACGAGAAGAAGCCGCGCGTCGGCGTCAGGTTCTCGCGCGGGGCGGTGCCGGCGGCGAACTTCGCCTTGCCGGTGAAGAACGGCTCCCACCCCGCCGTCGCGTCGTCGGCCGGGTCGTCTTCGAGTTTCAACACGTCGTACTCGGGGTTCGGCTTGAGCAGCAGCCGGCGCGGCGTCCGCGGGATCGGCCGCGTCTTGACGAGGATCACGTCGTCGGGCACCACCGGCAGGATGTCCAGCAGCGGCTTGAGCCGGCCGGTCTCGTCGCCGCGGGCCAGTTGGAACGTGTTCAGCGGCCCGGCGACGTAGATCAGCCCTCCGCCGAGGTTATCGACCCACGTCTGCAGGTTCTTGACCTGATCGGGCGACAGCTCCGACCAGTCCGGGTCGAAGGCGATGACGAGGTCGTACTCGTTGAGGTTGGCGTACTTCTCCTCCGGCTTGCCGCCCACGGCCGCGAGGTCGAGCCGCGACGGGAAGCGCGTCAGCAGCCGCTCCGGGGGCACGTCCTGAACGCCGGTGCCGTCGCGGCCGCCCTCGGTTTGCAGGCAGATACTCAGCTCGGCGCGGTTCTGCGCCGTCTCGCGGACCAGCAATGTGCGGAGGGTCTGGTACTCGCGCGTCGGCCCGCCGGCGAACAGCAGGATGCGCGTCGGCTTGTCGAGCACCTGAATCGTCCGCGGGGCGCTGAGATGTTCGGCGTCGGCGGAGAGTTCGCGCTTGTCCTTGGCGATGCGGGCGACGGCTTTCCACTCGCCCTGCTTGAGTTGCGGCTTGCCGCCCGGCTTCTTCGACGGCTGCGTCAGCGACTCCGGCATCTTCTCGGGGTCGATCAGAAACTCGGCGGTGCCGTGCGGCGGCGTCGAGTCGCCGGCGAACTTCAGTGGCAGCGACGGCAGGTCGAAGTCCGGCTTGTCCTTCTTGGGGTCGCGGCCGGGGCCGAACAGCCCCACCGCGACATCGACGGTCTGTTCCGCTAAGCCCACGCCGTCGGCCTCGACGGTCAGCTTGAACGCCTCGTCCGGCGGGGTGCGGTCGGGTGACTGCACTTCGGTGATTTGAATGCCCACGGTGTCGCGGGCCTCGCCCACGGCGACCGTGAACACCGGCACCTTCTCGGCGGCCGCGCGCTCGCGCAACTGGTTGTACGCCGACTCGGAGCCGAGGTTACTGCGGCCGTCGCTGAAGACGATCACCGCCTGCACGAGGTTGCCCGCCTCGCGGTTCAGCACGGCGGTCACCGACTCCGGCACGTTGGTGCCGAGCGCGATCGACCGGGCCACGTCGATGCGCTTCTCGACCTTGCCCCGCGCCTCGGCCAGCAGCGCAACATCGGCCTCCGGCAGCCCCGCCGGCGTCGTCTCCTCGGCCGGCAGCTTGGCCCAGGTGACGGCCCAGTCGGCGGCCCCCGGCGCGTCGCCCTTCCACGCCGCGCTCGTGCGCAACGCCTCGACGCCGGCCGGCGACAGCCCCCGCGTCACGAACGCCTTATAGTCGTAGGTCGCCCATGCCTGCAACTCGGCCTTCGACCACGGCAACGCCCCGGCGTCGAACGCCTGCGGCTCGTCGTCGAGGCGGCTGCCGAAGCGGTAGACGAACACGGGGTTCTTTTCGAGCAGCTTGTCGAAGAGCTTCGCCGTCAGGATCGCGTCGAGCACCTTGTCGAGCCGCGTCGGCGGCTTGCGCCCCGCAACCGTAGCCTGCTCGTCGCTCACTTGCGTCACGCTCGGCGACACGTCGAGCAAGATTACCACCCGCGAGCGCTTCTCCGACAGCTCCCAGAACTGCACCGCCGGCAGCAAGAACGCGACGGCCAGCAGCAGGTACACGCCGGTGCGCAAAAGCCCCAGCGGCACCGCCCAACCCCGCGCGGTGCGCGAGTCGCGGGCGTACATCGCCAGTACGAAGCCCAGCGCGAACAGCACGCCGCCGAGGGTTAGTAGTAACCAGGCGGCGTTAGCCCACTCGCCGACGACCATGTTTGGGAAGGTGAACGCCGTCACAGCCGCGGCCACGCCGCCGCCACGCAGGACGCCCGCTGGGACCGCCCAGAAGCCGACCCGCCGCCAATCGGCGCGGAACAGCAACGCCACCAGCCCCGCCGCGACGACGGCGAGCATCGCCAGCGGCCAGACGCTCGACACGAGGTCGAGCGGCAGCGGCTCGCCGAGGCGGCGCAGGATGAAATTCGATTCGGTCGTGTCGGTCGGGGTCGTCACGCTTGGGGGCACCAGTCCGGGGTTCGAGGTTTACGCGGCCGTCGCGGGGGCATCGGCGGCGCTGTTGAAGCTCAACTTCATCGACAAGTACTGTTCCGCGAGCAACATCCCGCCCAGCAGCAGCACCAGCCACAAGCTCTCCGAGAGGTCGCCCTTCTTGTTGCGCAAGGCTTTCGCCCACTCGGGGTCGTCGGCGGAGTGCAACTGCGCCCCGCGGGCCGTCAGGGTCACGTCGTCGCGGGCGGCCCGGCGCAAGTCGCCCTCCCGCGCCGCGTCGAGGTTCACGGCAAAGCCGCGGTACTCCGGGGCTTCGCCGCCCTCGGGGCTGTTGGCCGCCTGCGGCTTCAAGCCGGTCAGCGAGAACAGGTACGCGCCAGGTGTCTTGGCGTCGGCGAAGTTCAGCACCAGCCGGTCGCCGGCGGCCGTCATCACCTGCTCCTTGAGGTCAACACGCGGCGCGGGGTTGGGGTCGTTGGCGGCCCCCGGCGTCGGCGCGTGGGTCACGAACGCGCGGCCGACGTTCGGCTTGTACCGCTGGGCGTCCAGGGACAACACGATGTCACGCCCCAGCGTGCGGTTCTCGGTCGCGCCGGCCCCCGACAGGTAGTTCGCCATCTCCTTCATGATGGGCGCGAACGACGCGCTGCCCGGCTTCTCCGATGGCCAGTCGGTCCAGGTCTCGCCGGCCGTCGTGGTCACGACCGTGACCCGGCCGCGTCCGTAATCCTTCGCCAGATAGAAGGGGTCGCCGAACTTCACCGCGTCGCGCAGCCGCACCGCCTCGCGCCGCAGGTCGGCGTGCTTGGGGGTCGCCCAGAATTCGCGCAGCAGCGCCTCGCCGGCGTCGCCGGAGCCGCGCTGGTCGGCGAGCAGGTCGTCGAGCGAGCCGGCGAGGCGGTAAAGCGGCTCGGACGACACCGCCAGCCGCCGCAAGTCGTCGCGGGCTTTCGTCAGCAACTCCTTGAACTTCAGGTTGTCGGCGTCGTCGGCCGGCAGGGCGTCGGCGACCTTGCGGGTCGCCGCCTCGTAGTCGGCCATCGACTGCTCGTTCGGCATGCAGTACAGCTCCGTCAGGCTGCGGTCGTCGCGCTGACGGCCGAGCCGCTGCACCGGCCAGTAGCGCTTGATCGAGATGAAGCCGAAGACCCGTTCGAGTTGCTCCGCGTCCTTGACCGGCTCGCCGCGCTCGTCGGTGTACAGCCCCGCCAACGCCGGGTGGGAGCGAAAGGCCGGGTCGCGCACGAGCAACTTCTTCTGCGAGATGCGGAAGCGCCGCGCCTGCAACTCGTCCTCGGTCAACTCGACGCTCGGCTGCTCCTTGAGCGGCACCGGGAACAGGCCCGCGCCGTCGCGGTAGAGGTCGCGGTTGTAGTCGGCCGGCCGCACGTCCGGCCCCAGGAAGAAGCCGACGCCGCCGCCGGCTTTCGCGTACCCCTCGACGTTCCTCGCCGCGACCTCGTTGAGCGCCGGCACGTTCAAGATCATCACGAAGGCGAACTTCGCCAGGTCGAGCTTTTCGAGATCGACCAGCGTGCCGTTGACCCAACTGTAGCCGCCCAGCACCGCCGTGAAGACGGGCCGCAGGTAGAAGCCGTCGCCGTCCTTCGAGTCGCGGGCGTTGGGCCGGCCCTCGACGACGAGGATCGGCAGGCGGTCGCGCACCTCGACCACGGCGTGCCGGACGTTGTCGGCCGTCAGCCCGCCCGGCTCCGGGGTTTCGAGCGTCACCGAGACGAGGCTGAAGCGGTCGAGCGGCTTGTCGTCCGTGCCCAGGCGGTCGAACGGAATCTCGAACTTCACGGCCCGCTCCTGGAAACCCGGCAGCGTCTCGACGGTCACCGAGCGGCCCTTGTTCTCGTCACCGTTGACCTTCACGGCGAAGCGTAGGCCCTTCAACTCCGCGGCCCCGTAGTTCTTGACGCGCATGGTGAATTCGAGCGGGTCGTACCGCGCGACGGTCAGCTTCGCCGGCTGCAACTCGGTGATGGCCAGGTTGTCGTGGGCCAAGGGTGCCCTGCGGTCGTCCTTCTTGCGGAACGGGTGCGCCACATCGACGAGGTTGACCTTCACCTTCGCCGCCGCCAATTCGCCCGAGACTTCCTTGAGGCCGTCGGCCCCCTCGGACCAGTCGCCGGCGCGGAAGTCACTGACGACGTGGACGACCTTGGCCGTGTCGCCCGGCTGCTCCGCGAGGGTGGCCTGTGCGCGCCTCAGTCCGTCGCGCAGCGGCACCCGCACGTTCGACGGCGTCAGCGATTTCAGCGACGCTTCGAGCTTCACGATCGACGTGTCGTTGAGGCGTTCGACGACCTCGGGGTTGGCGAGGTCGGACAGCCGGAAGACTTCGAGGCGCTGCGCCGTCGTCGCCTCCGCGGCGGACCGGGCGATCTGCTCGACGATGACCTTCTTCGCCGCCTCGAAGCTCGTCGTCGGGGTGCCGTCGTCGCCGCGCCAGCCGTCGGCCATGCTCGGCGTGTCGTCGAGGATCACGACGTGGACCGTCTGCCGGCCTTCGTCCTCGCCCAGGCTCAGCCCGAAGAAGCGGCCGACGAGCAGGCCCAGTAGGAGCATCAACAGGATGCGTAACAGGAGCAGCAAGAGTTGCTGGACGATGAGCTTGCGGCGGACCCGCTTTTGGGCCTTCAGCAGGAACTCCATCGCGGCCCAGCGCACCCGCTTGTAGCGGACGCGGTTGATCAGGTGGATCAGGATCGGGACCGCGACCAGCAGCACGCCGGCGAGCATCGACCAGGGGTTGAGGAACCATTCAGACATCGCGTTGGGGCGTCCAGAGTGCGAGGGCGGGCGGGGTCAGCGGCGCGACAGGCCGGTGCGGTCGGCGCGGCGGAACAGGAAGCGCGACAGCACCGCGTCGAGGGTGTCGCTGGTGCGGACGAGGTTGTAGTCGATGCCCAGCCGGGTGCAGCCGCGGCGGACTTCGACGAGGTATTCCTCGATGGCTTCGAGGTAGCCGTCGCGGAGCGCCTTGGGATCGCACATCAGTTGCGGAAGGTCTTCGAGGCCTTCAAACTTCGTGGTGCCGTTGAAGGGGAAGTCGAGTTCGTCGTCGTCGAGGATGTGGAAGAGCATCACGTCCTGCTTGCGGTGCCGCAGCATCTCCAGCCCTTGAAACATCGGCTCGCGGTCGGTGAGCAGGTCCGAAAAGACGACCGTCATGCCACGCGAGTGCGACGCCTCGGCGACACTCCGCAGCACCTTGTCGAGGCGGGTTTGCTCGGCCGGCTTGGTGGCGTGCAGAGTTTTCGTCACGGCGTCGAGTTGCCGCTGCGAACTCTTGGGCGGGATGACCGACTTCACGTCCCAGCCGAAGCTCGTCACCCCCGCGGCGTCCTGCTGCCGGACGATGATGTACGCCAGGCACGCCGCGGCCGTGCAGGCGTAGTCGTACTTCGAGAGCGTCCCGGCCTTCGTGTGCTTCTCGGCCCCGTAACCCATCGACTCGGACGTATCGACGACGAGGTTCGCGCGGAGGTTGGTCTCGGCCTCGTACTGCTTGATGTAGAACTTGTCGGTCTTCGACCAGACCTTCCAGTCGAGGTGGCGGATGTCGTCGCCGGCCACGTACTCGCGGTGCTGGGCGAACTCCATCGAGTGGCCGAAGAACGGACTTTTGTGCAGCCCGGAGATGAACCCCTCGACGAGTTGCTTGGCGCGCAAGTCGAGCCGGCCGACCTTGGCAATGGTCGCGGGGTGCAGGAAGCGGCGGGCGTCGTCGTCGGTCGGCATCGGCTTACGGCTCCTTATTCGGCAGTTCGGCCGCCGGCGGCGGCGACTTCATGCGGCCGAGGGCCGCCGCAGCAGCCGTGCCGACTCTCGGCTCCTCCGGGTTCGTGCACGTCGCCAGCGCTGCCAGCACCGCCTCCCGGCAGGCCGGGTCGCGTTCGGCCGCCACCGCGACGACGCTGATCGCCGACAATTGGGCAATGCTCTCGCCCGAGCTGAGGAGCTTGATCGCCAACGCGAACTCCTCTCGCGTCAGCGGCTGGCGTGGCTCCCGTGTGCAGGTCTGGAGCAACCGCGTGGCGGCCGCGTTGTCGGCCCGGTCCATGACGTAGGGGTCGTACTTCCGCCAAACCCGGTACGCGGCCAGCACGCCGACCATCAGCACTAACACCAGAAGCACCGCGACGAGTATCGCATACCACCTGGTGAGGGAGCGTTCCGAGTCCATTGCTGCTCCTTAGACGGCGAAAATCTTCTGGAAGCGGGGGTCGCGTTCGAGGTCGCCTTCCTTCGACGGCGTCTCGTCGAGGATGCGGGCGATCACCGCGTCGGTCGTCACGCCCTCGGACGCGGCCGTGAAGTTGGTCAGGATGCGGTGCCGCAACACCGGCAGAGCCAGGGCTTTGATGTCGTCCGTCGAGACGCTCGGCCGGCCGTAAAGGAGCGCCCGCGCCTTGGCCCCGATGATCAGGTTCTGCACGGCGCGAGGCCCCGCGCCCCAGCTCAGCCAGTCCTTGACGAACTTCGGGCAGCCCGGCTCGGTCACGCGCGTCTGGCGGACGATGGCGAGCGCGTACTTGAGGGCGTGGTCGGACGCCGGCACCTTGCGGACCACGTCTTGCAGTTCGAGAATCTGGTCGCCGGACAGCACCGGGCGGATGTCCTCGACCTGGTTCGAGGTCGTGCGGGCCGCGATCTCGAACTCCTCGGAGAACGACGGGTACGTCACGAACACCTTGAACATGAAGCGGTCTTGCTGGGCCTCGGGCAGCGGGTAGGTTCCCTCCTGTTCGATGGGGTTCTGCGTGGCCAGCACGAAGAAGGGGCTGCCGAGTTTGTGCCGCACGCGCCCCACCGTGACCTGCCGCTCCTGCATCGCTTCGAGCAGCGCGGCCTGGGTTTTTGGAGGGGTGCGGTTGATCTCGTCGGCCAGGACGACGTTGGCGAACAGCGGGCCGGACAGGAACTTGAACTCGCGCGCCCCGGTCGAGCGGTTCTCCTCGATGATCTCGGTCCCGGTGATGTCGGCCGGCATCAGGTCGGGGGTGAACTGGATGCGGCTGAAGTCCAACGACAGCGTCTTCGCCAGCGTCGAGATCATCAGCGTCTTGGCGAGGCCGGGGACGCCTTCGAGGATGACGTGCCCGCGGCTGAACAGGGCGATGAGCAGTTGCTCGATGACCTTGTCCTGGCCGACGATGACCTGACGCAGTTGTGCGCCGATGTCCGCGTAGGCCTGCTGGATGCGCTTCATCGCGTCGAGGTCGTTGGGGGCGAGGCTGCTCGGGTTCTGGCTCATGCGGGTCTCGGGCGGGTCGGTGGTGTGTCAGCGGTTCCGTCAGCGGTGGTAGATCGGCAGGATGCCCTTGTCCAGTTGCAGGATCGTCAGGTTGACGGCGGTCGAGTAGACGGGGCCGATGTAGCCGCTGGTCCAACTGCCGTCCTGGTTCTGCTGGGTCTTGAGGTAGTCGAACATCGCGTCCTTGTAGCCGCTCCAGGTCAGCCAGCCGGCCTTCGACTCCTTGGGGAAGAGTTCGCCGTAGCGGTCGTCGCCCAGCACGTAAAGGGCCTGGGCGTAGTAATAGCTCTGGTACTCGTCGTGCGACAGCCGGCCCTTGCCGATGGGGATGTTGTCCTTGCAGTACTTGATCCACTTCATCGCGTACTCGTCCTTGTACTGGCCGGCGCTGAAGGCGCAGGCGACGGCCGCGGCGGTCAGCGCGGGGCGCTCCTGGCCGTTGGCGACGCCGCCGTTGGCGAGGCTGTAGATGATGCCGCCGCGGGCCGTGGTGCAGTCGCGGAGGTACTTGGTCGCGTTGTCGATGATCTCCTTCTTGACGGGGATGCCGGCGTTCTTGGCCGCGCGGATCGCTTGCAACTGAGTGATCGTCGTGGACCCCTCGTCGAAGTCCGACCCGTCCTTGGCGGAAACGTAGCCCCACCCGCCGCGCTTGGTCTGGGCGTTGCCGCAAAACTCGACGGCCTTCTTGAGGATGACTTCGAGCTTCTTCCGCCGCTCCTGGTCTTCTTCTTCGCCGTAAATGCTGGCGAGGAAGAGCAGGCCGTAGCCGTGGCCGTAGGTGTACCGGGACGACTCGGTCGGGTTGTTCGGGTTGCCGATCAGGCCGTTCGGCTGAGCGCGGGCCATGAACCAGGTGACCGCCTTGACGAGGTTGTCGCTGTACTTGCCCTCGCGCAGGGTACTGCCCTCCATGAGCATGCACATGCCGGCGAGTGCGGTCATGCTGGTCGGGTACTGGCCGCCCTGGGCCTCCCAGTGGCCGTCGGCCGCCTGGTTCTTCTTGAGCCATTCGAGGCCCTTGTCGATCATGGCGTCGTGGTCGGGCTTCTTCTTCGCGGCCGGCTCTTGGGCCGGGGCCAATGCCGGGGCCGCGACGAGGGCCAGGGCGACCAGGATCGAGGACGGCCAGCGGACTCGCGACGCCATGTGATGCTCCTGCAACGGATTGCCACACCAACTACCAGACGACCCGGGCCGCTAAAACCAACCGCCTATTCGTCTGGGGTGATGCGCAACCGCAGGCCGTCGTTATACCGCCAGAACTCGATGCCCCGGCTCTTGGGGTCGCGGGCGGCGTTGGCGAAGTCGCCGCCGTTCTGGCTGTAGGCGTAGTTGTGGGCGAGCCGGCCGGTCCGCTTGTCGAGCGCGACGATGCGGTACTGCTGCAGCCGGGTTTGCGGGTCGGGCGACGAAAACGCGGCGACGAGGACCGGGAGTTCGTCGAAGCGGTCGAGGACGATCTGCTGGTTGACCAGGGCGTCGGCGTTCGACCAGAGCCGCCGGCCCGACCGCCGGTCGAAGGCGTAGACCGGGCCGCTGACGGCGAGGCTGCGCAGCATCGACTGGCCGTTGAACCCCATGTTCATGCGGTTCGGGTTGTTCACGTCCCGGCCGCGGCTCAACACCAGGTAGGTCCGCTCCGCGTCGAGCAGCAGCAACGGCTCGGTGGCGACGATCGTCCCGTTCGGGCCGACCACGGCCCCCTCGACTTGAGCCGCGTCCACCTGGCCGGCGACGACGGTCTTGCCGGTCCGCACGTCGAACGCCTCGAAGTTGCCGGCGGCGTGGAGTACGCCGGCGATCAGCGGATCGACGGTCCGCAGAACGGCGGGCTTGCCGGGGAACTCGCGCCGCCACACGTCCGCCCCGGTCAGCGGGTCGTAGAGCGAGAAGTTTCGCGTCCCTTCCTTGAGTTCGTTCGTGAAAATCAGCCGGCCGAGGAAGGCGGACGAACCCGGCTTGCCGACCTTCGACGCGAAGTCTTTGACGGTCTCGACGACCGTGCCGTCGAGGGCGCGCAAGACCTTGCTGTTGGCCCCGTCGATGACGAAGATGTGCCGCTCGTCGCCGAAGATTTGCACCTTGGGGGACAGGTTCGTGCGGACCCACAGGTCTTGCCCGGTGGCGGGATCGATGGCCTTGAGGCCGTCGCGGGTGACCAGCGCGACGTAAGACTGCTGGAGGATCGCCGACCGGGCCATACGGAAACTCCAGCCGTCCTCGTACTGGAAAACGATCTCACCGTCCCCCTCGAAGCTGGTCTGGGGGTTGGCACCCGGCGGCGACTTGCCGAGCAGGTTCTGCCGCCACAGTTCGCGCTTCTCGGCCAGGTCGAAGCAGTAGGCGAACTGGCCCATCGTCAGGAGTACGAGTTGGCCGTTGGCCTGGGCCAGCTTCGAGTTCGCCAGGTTGGCCGGCTGGGCGTCGAACCGGCCGTTCATGTTGCCGCCACCGGGGACGAACGGGCTGAGGCCGGGGAACTTGCACCGTTCCTCGCCGGTGTTGCGGTCGGTGACGCGCAACAGCCAGGTGGTGTCGCCGGGCGTGCTCTGTTCGAGGCCCATCTGGAAGCGGCGGTAGAAGGGGAAGAGTTCGCCACTGGGCCGCAGGGAGAAGCCCTGGACGAAGGCGCGGTTGGCCGGGACGTTGGCGGTCTCGACCTTGTACCCGCCCATCGCGGCGACCCGGCCCGGGTCGAGGTACGGCAAGAGCCGCTTGTCGGTGACCAGTTCGCCGTATATGTCGGCCCCGGTTTTGCCGTCGCGGACCGGCACGTCGGCGTACCGGGCGCTCAACTGGGCGTACAGTCCGACGGCGTCTTCCACCATCCCGCGCCGCGTCAGGACGCCGGCCAGCCGGTCGATGGCGCGGGCGACGACGGCGGGCGTTTCGGCGGTCGCCCAGAGCTGCTTGAGGAGCGTCTGGGCCTCGCGCTGGTCGTCGTCGTTGTTGGTCGCCAGGAGGCGGTCGGCGAGGAGCAGTTGGGCGTCCTGGCCGGACGCGAAGAAGGCCCCGAAGACGCGGACGAACTCGCGCAACCGCGGCAGGTCATTGCCCGCGCGCAGAGCCTCCCACTCCTTGGCGACGCGGTCCTCCAGCGGCTTGCGGGCGGCGGCATCCTTCGCCCCGCGGATCATCGCGTCGATCCGGCCCCGCGCCCACACGTCCGGGCGGGTCTGGGCGTTCGGCTCGTCGTGAATGGTGACGAGTTGCTTGTTGTCCCCCACGGCCGCGAAGGCCCGGTAGGCGTCGAAGGCGTCGCCGAGCCGGCCCTGGGCCTCGCGGCCGCGGCCGAGGATGGTCAGGTACAACGCCCGCCGGCGGAGTTGCTCGTCGAGCAGGCGCTGCCGCTCGGTCGGGTCGTCGGTGTCGAGGGGTAATTCGCACAGCGCCTCGTACTCGGCCAGGTACGGCTCGCCGTCGGCGAACTTGTTGCGGAGCAGTTCGGTGTACGCGACGTAAAACTTCTGCCGCATTTTCTTCCGCAGGCCCTCGGTCGGGTTGAACTTCTCGGCCGTCTTGAAGTCGGCGATCGCCTCACGGATGTCGCCGTTGTCCAGCGACAGTTCGCCGCGGGCGAACAGCCCGTCGGGGTCGTTCGGGTTGGCCTTGAGCCGCTCGGCCATCTCGCGGCGCTTCAACTCGATGAGCGGGAACGAGGTGAGTTCGAGGGCCGACTGCGAGAAGAGTTGGCCGTCCTGGAAGAGCAGGTTGCCGAGGAGTTGCCGGGCGTCCACGCCGGTCTCGACCTTGCGGCGGAAGGCGGTCTTCGACTTGACCGTTCCGGTGGCCGCGTCGATGGCCCAGACCTGCGGCTCCTTGGGGTCGGCCTTCTCCGGGCTGCCGAGCATCGGCAGGTAGTAGACGCCGTCGCGGCCCATGACGCCGTGCCCGCACGGGGTGCCGGTGGCGACCTTCGACCAGGCCAGTTCTTTCGACGTTGTGCCGCTGCCGGCGAGCTTGAAGGCGCGGACGCTCTTCTTGCCGACGACGAGGACGCGGTCGCCCGTCACCCCGCCGACGTACAGGTCGTCCTGCTCGCGGCCGGCGGCCCAGATCGCCTCCCCGGTGCGCAAATCGAGGCACTGCAACAGGTCCGAATCGTGGGCCGTGACGAGGACTTTGCCGGCGGCGATGATCGGCGCGGCGGCCCGCCAGCGGTCGGTAGCGATGGGCTGCAGTGCCGGCATCCCGTTGTTGAAGTTGATGCCCGGACGGAAACCGGCACCGCCGGGGAACCCGCCGCCGCCCGGAAGCGTCTTGGGGTCGGTCGGGGTGCCGTAGTAGCGCGCCCAGAGCAGTCGGCGGGCGCTGACATCGACGCCGACGACGACGCCGCAATTCGTCGGGCAGACGAGGACGCCGTCCGAGTAGGCGAGGTACGCCGGTTGAATGCGGCGGAGGGTGTCGTTCCGCAGGCTCGTCGAGGCGTCGCCGAGGTTTTGCGTCCAGAGCAGTTCGGGGTAGCGGTACACGGTCGTCGAGCCGGGGCCGGCCGGGGCGACGACGACGTGCGCAGGGTCGTAACAGGCGAGTTTGACCTGGCTCTTGCGCTCGTACAGCGCGTACAACCGGCCGTTCACGGCCAGCGGCGGCCCCATGAAGAAGGCGTTCTCCGCGAGCAGTTGCGAGTTGGTCGTCTTCTCTTCTTCCTCGTCCTTGAGCGGCACGCCCTCCGGCCCGCCGAGAGTCCAGACGAGCTTACCCGTATCGAGATTCACGGCCGTCAGCCGGTTGTAGTTCTGCATCGCGCCGCGGCGGGTGCCGGGGTTCGCGCCGGGGTTCTGGCCCGGCTGCGGGATGCCCATGTTCGGGTTGTTCATCGGGGCCGGCGGCGGGATGGCGATGTCATCGACGTAATAGACCAGCCGGCCGTCGTGGCTCAGCGACCCCAGGATCGCGTTCTCGAACAGCACGCCGGGGTTCCGCGGCCCCCAGAACTGGGTCCACCACCCGAGCGGCACGGCGCTGTCGTCGGCGCTCATGATCGACTGTGCGCCGCCCTCGGCTTCGGCGATCCAGAGCAGTTCGCCGACGGCGCGGGGCTTGCCCTGCCAGACCAAGCCGTCCTGCGAGGCGACCGCGTAAACCCCGTCGTAGGTGCGGTAAATCACCATGCCGTTCGCGGTCACCGGGAAGAAGCCCGGCAGGCTCACCTCCCGCTTGCTCGCGTCGGGTCGCCTGAACGCCGCTTCGAGGCTCTGCGCGACCCACTCCGCCCCCTGCCGGGCCACGCCCTCGCGGCGGAGTAACAACGGCTTCGTGAAGATCGGGTCGAGGAACGGCGTGCCGCCATCCCCGGTGCCGGTGTGCGCGGCGTTGCCCAGCCGCATCGACACGAACTTGTCGGTCGCCCGACTGCCGCCGAGGTCGATCGGCCGGTCGAGTTCGGCCTTCAACTCGTCGATCGAGTAGTTCTTGCGGCCGACGGCCAGTCCCTCGCGCGGGAAGGACTTTTCGAGTTGCTGCCAGAGCTTGGCGACCGACTCACCCTGCCGGGCGTCCCCGGACCGCTTGAAGGCAATGGCCGCCTTGAGCAACACGCGGGGCGAGAGAATCTCCGCCGCGTCGGGCCGGGCCAGCAACCGCTGGAAGCCGTAAGCGGCCTCGGTGTACTGGCCGGCTTCGAGGTCGATCCCGGCGAGCAGAAGTGTCGCCTGTGCCCCGGCCTTGGTGTGATAAAGTCGTTGCGACAAGTCGGCGAGAATGCTGCGGTCGTACCCGGTTTCGACGGCTTTCTTGAGTAAGTCGGTCGCCTGCGGGCCGAACTCCTGCTCGTAAAACTGCCGGCCCTCCTTGGGCAGGTCGGCGAGGAGTTGGTTGACCTTCGACTTGACGCTGACGACCGCCCCGGTGTCGTTCCCCTTGGCGTCCTTGAGCCGGTAGAACGAGTCGCTTTTCGCGTCGAGCAGCCGTTGGGCGGTGCCAGTGACCACGTCCCAGGGGATGCTCGTGCGGCCGAGGTAGTCCATGACCGCGCGGAGTTGTTCGCGGGCGTCGCGCTGCTCCGGGATCGTGAACAGGCCGTTGTCCGTCCGCTTCTGGTCCGGGTCGGCCGCCCCCGGGGGGACCGGCAACGGTTGTTTCTGGGCGAACGCGAGGGGGAGAACGGCGACGGCCGCCAGCAGGAAGCCGACGGGCAGAACGCGGGGGAGCAGAAGTGTTCGGCGCATGGTGTCTTCCGTGTCGGTAAGCCCGTCGGCGGGCCAACGCCAGTGCGAGATTGTGCCGCCTGCGCAGCTTGCCCACAAGGAGAAAACTCCCAGGCTCGCGGCCGCACCGGTTGCCGAGTTCGCGCAACCGTCCCAACCCGAGGGCTTGGCGTGGGAAGTCACCACCATCATAGACGGCCGCCCGGACGAATCTTAACCCGGCCGGCCCGCAAAACCAAAGCGGCCGCGGCAGTCCGACGACTGCCGCGGCCGCTGCGAGTACCCGAGTCGAGGTTACTTCTTGACGGCCCGCTTGACCGACTTGATCGTCACGGCCTCGACGGGAACGTCGTCCATGCCGCCCTTGTTCGTCGTCTTCACGGCCTTGATCTTATCGACCACGTCCATGCCCTCGGTCACCTTGCCGAAGACGCAGTAGCCGAAGCCGCGAGTCGAGGTGTCCTTGTGGTTGAGGAAGTCGTTGTCTTTGAGGTTGATGAAGAACTGGGCGGTCGCGCTATCGACGACGCCGGTCCGGGCCATCGCCAGGGTGCCGCGGGTATTAGTGACGCCGTTGGTCGCCTCGTTCTTGATCTGGTCCTTGGTCTTCTTCTGGGCCATGTCGGCCGTGAAGCCGCCGCCCTGGATCATGAAGTCGTCGCCCTTGTTTTCCTTGCCGATGACGCGGTGGAAGATGGTCTCGTCGTAGAACTTGTCGTCGGTGTACGCCAGGAAGTTCTTGACGGTGATCGGGGCCTTGTCCTCGAACAGTTCGACCTTGATCGTACCCATCGAGGTCTCGATGACCACGACCGGGTTGTCGGCCGCCTTGGCCCCGCCGGCCGCGACCATCGCCAGCCCGACCACGCACAAAATCGCCAGTTTCAACGTCATCGCGGAGACTCCTTCGGGAAAACTACGTTACCGGCCCGCATTCCGGGCAGGCCGCACACGCCACGGATTGTATGCACGCCCGGCCGCCGCGGGGAGTCGGGAAGCCCGAAGGCAGCCCCTAAGCCGCCCGACGAGCCGAAAGTTCTACCGCGCGTTCGTCTTGACGCCGGCGTCGTCGGCGACGTTCACCCAAACGTGGACGTGCGGGGCACCCCGGTAGTGCCAGACGAACGACGGGCCTTCCACCCGCCAGTTGTCCCAGACGCCGTCGTCGCCGATGTCGTTGTCCGTGAAGAAGCTCAGCCGGCAGGCGTCGAGGCCGCCCTGCGTTTTGAGGCACTGCGTCGCCTCGTCGCGGTCCTCGGTGCGGAACGGTTCGAGGAGCTTGCCCAGGACGATTTGCAACTCGGCCTTCTGGTCGGCCGACAGATCGGTCACGGGCAGACCGGGGCGGTCGGCGATCGCCTTGCCGGCGAAGCCGACGGCCGCTTCCTTGGGCGACTTGGCTACGAGGGCGAGTTTGCGCTGCGCCCCGCTCAGGGTCGCGGCGAGCTTGTTGGCGGCGACGGCCTGGCTCCAGAAGACGTTGCCCGGGTGGTCGGCCGCTTCGTCGTCGGTGCCGGCGGCGTGGCCGTAGAAGATCGGCCCGCCGAAGGCGACGTGCTTCTCGGTGTTGCCGTCGGCCCGCAAGGTCTGGTGCCGGCCGCTCAACACGAACTCGAACTGGTCGCCGCCGGGTTGCCCGAAGATGGCGATGCTCTGCTGGCTGCCCCACGGCTGGCCGCCGGCGTCCTCCTTGGCCTGCTTGACGAAGCGGTCGTGCCACTCGGGGCTGACGAGGCCGCGGAAGGCGTCGTGGATCATCGTCTGCTGCGACTTCGTGTAGAACTCGCTGCGGACCATCGGCTTCGTGATCTGCCAGTTGTTGGCGGTGAAGGTGCGGAGCAGTCCGCGATTCGGGTCGATGTGGTCCCAGTCGAAGCAGATCGCCTTCTTCTGCGCCTCGGAGAGGGTGTCGTACAGGGCCTTCACGGCCGTCTCGGCGACGGAGGTTTTCGTCGGCGGGGCGGCGGCGAGCTTGGCCGTCGCCCACAGGGGGGCGGCCACGGCTGTGGCGGCGGACGTTTGTAGGAAGTGGCGGCGGGAGAGGGACATTGCGGTGACTCCGGGGACGGGGGGGAAAGGCGCACTGAGTGTACCAGCGCCGCCGGCGCGAAGAAACCTCACCCCCCGGCCCCCTCTCCGAAACGGAGAGGGGGAGCAAGTGGGTTTCAGTCAACGGCTGCCACGCACTTGCTCCCCTCTCCGACGCGGAGAGGGGCCGGGGGTGAGGTTTCTTCACCCCGGCAACGGCTTCCCGCGCGTTTCCGGGGCGAACGCGATCAGCACCAGTCCGACGAGGTAGACCCCGGCCGTCACCGAACAGGCGCGGGCGTAGTCGTTGTCGAAGGCGTTGAGCAGCGCCGTCGTTTGCAGCGCCCCAACAGCAGCGATGACGCGGCCGAAGTTGAAGCTGAAGCCCTGGCCGGCGGCGCGAATGGCCGTCGGGAACAGCTCCGGCAGGTAGAGCGGCAGCCAGCCGTAAAACCCGGCACAGACGAACCCGACGACGCCGGCGTGGGCCACGAGCGCCGGCCCGTAGTGGTCGTGCATCGTGTAGAAGCTCAGCAGCGCGGCCAGCGACAGCACGCACAACACGGCGTAGACCGGCCGGCGGCCGAAGCGGTCGCCGAGCAGTGCGATGGCGAAGCTGCCCAGCGCCGCCGCCGTGGCCGAGACGAGCATGACTGTCGGCACGGCGGTCGGGTCGCGGCCGTCGGTCAGCTTGTGGACGAAGGTGTATTGCCACATGACGCCCGCCCACGTCGCCAGCAGCGGCACCCCGGCCAGCCCCGCGCCCAGCACCAAGCGGCCGAGACTGCGGCGCACCTCGTCGTCGGGTGTGCCACTCGCTTCGAGGAAGCGGCCGATCGGGGCGAGGAAGCAGCCGCCGGCGGTCGCCACGAGGACGAGCGTCAGCGGCACCCGCACGGCCAGGCTGAACGGCGTTGCCCAAAGCGCCACCATTGCGAGCGCCGCGGCCATGCCGACGAGGATGATGGGCAGGTCGCCACCGCCCCAGTGGTTCACTCTGCCCTCGTCGCGCGCCCGCTCCCACGGCTTCGACTCGGGCACGAACAGCCGCAGGAACAGCGTCAGCACGGCCGGCAACGCCCCGAGGAACATCAGCAGCCGCCAGTTCGACGCCCCGGCGAAGTCGAACGTCGGCATCTGGTTCAGGCTCAGCGCCACGACGGCTACGACGGCGTAGCCGAGGTTCCCCGCCGCGCCGATGGCTCCGGCGAGCTTGCCGCGCGGCGTGTCGGCGAACAGTTCCATGACCAGCGCCACCCCCAGCGCCCACTCGCCGCCCATGCCGAGCGCCCCGAGGAAGCGCAACACGGCGAGGTGCCACGGCTCCGTGGCGAAGCCGCACAGGCCACTGCACACGGCGTACACGAGCACACTCAGGGTCATCGCCTTCACGCGGCCGACGCGGTCGCCGAGCCGGCCGAACAGCACGCCGCCGGTCGCGGCCCCGACGAGGAAGCCGGCGGTGATGACGCCGAACCACAGGCCGACGACGCTCTCGTCAGTGCCGGGGCCGAGGAGTTCGCGCAGCGCCGGCCGCGCCACCAGTGGGAACAGGCCCATCTCGAAGCCGTCGAACATCCAGCCCAGCAGCGCAGCCACGAGGGCGAGGTTGCGGCGTGGCGACTTACTCACCGCGTTCCTTCTGCACTTCGGCGTAGCGGGCTTCGAGCTTCGCCGTCAGCGCCGGCAGCTTATCGAAGTAGCGCTTCGACGGCCGCGGTAGCCGGCGCGTCAGGGCGTAGGCGGTAATCAGCGGCAGGGCGATGGTACTATCGACGTAGCAGGTCACGGTGCCCGGCAGTTTGTCCGGATCGACCTTGCCCCACGTCATCGCCTCGCTCGGCGTCGCCCCGCTCAAACCGCCGGTGTCGGGGCGGGCGTCGGTGAACTGCAGGAAGTAGTCGTGCCCGGCTTCGAGCAGGCCCAAGACTTCCTGGATTTGCGGCTCGGTTTGCAGCATGAAGTTCTTGGGCGAGCCGCCGCCGAGGATGAACACCCCGCTCGTGCCGCCGCCGGCCTTAGCGTCCCAGACGATCGACGCCGTCTGGTTGATGTCGCGCAGCGGGTCGATGCGCAACTTGCTGCCTTCGAGCATCAGCGCGGCGAGGTTCATGCCGATGGAACTGTCGCCCGGCGAACTCGTGTAGATCGGCACCCCGGCGCGGTAGGCGGCCGCGAGCAGCGACTTGCCGCCGACGCCGGTCTGCTGCTCGCGCTCGTTGAGGTACTTGCCGACGAGGTTGTGGAACTCCGCGGTCCCCATCGTCTGCTGGAATGCTTCGCCGCGGCAGAGCGTGCGGTAAAACTTGTCGGTGCCGAGGAGGTTCTCGTAGTCGAAAATGATGTCGTAGATGCGGATGACCTGGTTCTCGCGCAACTGCAAGTCGGGCAGGTTCGGCCCCGACTGGTACAGGTCCATGCCGAGGGCGAAGTGCGTGTCGTGGTAGAGGTTGGCCCCGGTCGAGACGATCCAGTCGATGAAGCCCGCCTCGACGAGCGGCACCAGGCACGCCATGCCCAGCCCCGCCGGCGTGAGTGCCCCACTGAGTGCTAAGCCGACGGTGCAGTCGGCGGCCAGCATCCGCTCGGCGTAGAGCCGGCAGCCCTCGCGCATCCGCCCGCCGTTGTAACTGAGGAACGCCGTGTCGAGCAAGTCGGCGGCGAGCATGTTGCCGGTCACGGCCGGCGGGTCGATCTTGTGCTGGCTGATGGACTTCATGAAGTCGATGTTGGCGGCGGACCCGGCGTGGCGGTCGAGTTTCGGCTTGTGCGGGTGCATCGTCGTCGTCCTGCGGCGTGGGGGCGTCGCTGCTATTGGATGGACTCGCGGCGCGGATTCAACGGCGCGTCGTTTCCGCGACCTGCGCCGCGTACTCGTCCGGCGTGTTCACATTAAGTAGGCTCTCCGGGTGCGGGAAGTCCTCCACGACGACCGTCGCCAGCGCGTCGAGCAATCCGTGCATCGCCGGGTGGCCGTCGCGCACCCGCGTCAGGGCGACGGCACCGGCTTCGCGACGGTAGGCGGCGGCGAGCGGGTGCAGCCGGCCGGCGTGGCGCGGCACGGCGACGGCGTTCGCCCCCAGGTTCGCTAGCAGGTGCGCGACGAACTCGGGGTGCAGCAGTGGGGCGTCGCACGACGACAGGAACGCGGCGGTCACGTGCGGCGGCAGCGCGGCCATGCCGGTGGCGAAGCCGAGCAGCGGGCCGCCGTCGGGCATGGGGTCGTAGACGAGCAGGACTTCGTCGGGCAGCGGCGGCAGGTGTTGGCCCACGGCGGCGACCACGACGATCGGATTTACGACAGCGAGCAGAGCACGCAGGACAACGAGCAGCATCGGTTCGCCGGCGATTGGCAGGAGGGCTTTCGGTCGGCCCATGCGGGACGAGTGGCCACCGGCGAGGAGGATTCCGGCGAAGTGGTCGGCGGCGGGCGGCGGGGGGAAGTGCAAGGTCAGCGGATGCAGTCGAACTGGTGGACCAAACGGCGGCTGTTGATGTCGAGGGCTTCGAGGATTTGGATGACCGGAGTAATCTCGATCCGACACCGCGTGGCCCAGGCGATGACGCCGAGGTTCTCCTGGCCGTCCTTGAGGAGTTCGACGATCTGGTCCAACAAGTCGCGGTGGTCGGTAAAGTCGCGCCTCAGGAGGCCGAAGTCGCCGCGGTCGAGTTCCATCCAGAAGGTGTTGCCCTGCAAGTGCTCCAGCCAGCGGGCCCGCAGATACCCCCACCAGTGGTGCTGCACCCAGTTCTTGATGGCCCCCTCGCCGAGGTCGCGGCCGGCCTTCTCGCTCTCGATCCACTTGAACCGGTCGGCCTCGTGGATGCAGTCCGAGAAAATGCTGCGGCGGTCAATCGGCGTCCCCTCCGGCAGGCCCATGCCGTCCGACGTGTCCAGCGGCGAGTAGTTGGTACAGACGCTGGCGACGATCGGCATGTCGGCGATCTCACGGAGTCGGGGGACTAACCAGGCAAGCCCCTCTTTACACTCAACATCTTAACACCCCGGGCGGAAGCGCGGCAAGATTGATGTCCCAAGAAACCCCGCTCGGAGGCCGAACCCTGCCGGCCCGCAAAATCGACCCGACCCCGATCAAGAGTCCGAGAGTGGCAAAGGGCTTCGGCGGGACGCCTACTTCTGCTTCTTCTCTCCTTCCAGACCCAGCCCCTTTTTGATGCCCTTGAGGGTGCCACTCGCCGCCCCGCCGGCCACGCTCTCGACGGCCTTCGTCGCCTCGCCGTTGCTCAGTACGTCAACTCGAAAGCAATCGTGGCCCCGTGGGCGTAGAAGCCGTCGCGGTCGAGGGTCAGGCGGTTACCGGGTTGGCCGCTCAGCGACCCGAACGCCCCGCTCACCGGGACGACCCGCTGGTTAACGATCTGGTCGAGTTGCTGGCCCGGCCGGGCGACGTTGTTCAGGTAGAGGAACTGGTAGCCGACGGTCGCGCGGAGGTGGTCGGTGAGCTTGAGGGCGACGTAGGCGTTCAACTGCGTTGCCGTGCCGATGCGGTTGGTCACGTCGCGGTCGAGGTTGCCGTTGCCGGGGCCGCCGGCGGCGAGCAGGCCGCCGATCGCGGTGACCGGCGCACCGCCGGCGCTCGTGCCGGTCGTCGTCCCGGAGGCCGTGACCGACTGCCGCACGTCCCCCAGGGCGATGCGCGGGGCGAAGCCGAGCGTGACCATGCCGAAGTCGTGTTCGACGCGGCCGCCGAGTTCGCCGCCGTAGAACTGGTTGCGGGTGTAGACGCGGTCGAACAGGTTGACGGCCGAGCCGACCGCGAGCGGTTGGAGCGCGATCGTCGCGCCGACGCCCGGGCCGTTGATCGTCGATTGATAGATGCTCAAGGACTCGTCCAGGTCGTAGTAGCGGAAGCCGAACGACAGGTTGGCGCGCGTCGTCGGCGTGCAGAACAGGTTGCGCTGAAGGGCGATGCCGGCGCTGGCGAGGCGGGCGGTGATCGCGGTGGCGACCGACCCGGCGAACTGGGGCTGGTTGAACGGGCCGGGGTCGGCGTTGGCGACGAGGATGCTCGCCGGCCGGCCGGTCACGGCGTCGATGAACGGCCGCTGAATGCTCAGGCCGCCCGGCCCCCCGGCGGCGCTCTCGAAGCGGCTCCGCTGCTCACTGATGAAGAAGTCCGCGCCGACGCCGAAGGTGTGGTCGTCGTTCAGCCACATGCCGCCGGCCACCTGGAAGGCGTTAAACCGGCCGAGTTCGCCGTCCCCGGCCAACAGGACGCGGGAGGCCCCGCCGGGCGAGTTGCCGACGGCCAGCGGGAATTGTGCGCGGGTCGGCTGGTACCACATGAGGAGCTGCGTGTACCCCAGCCAGACGGGGTTCTTCGGCCCCTTCGGCTTCGGGTTCAGGTCGCACGAACTGCCGAGGCAGCCCGGCGTACCGTCGCGGCAACTGGAGCACCCGGGGTTGAACAGTTCGCCCGTCGGCAGCGTCGGCGGCAACTCCGGCAACGGCGACGGGGTGGCCGGCGGCGCGGCCGATTTGCCCTCGGTCGGGCCGGCCGGCGGCACGGCTTGCAGCACCGCTTGCGGTAACGGCGGGAGCAAGGGATTCGGTCCGGGCGTCTGGGCCGAGAGACCCCCGCCGACCATGAAGACCGACGCCGCCAGCCAGAATCGATTCCGCGGGGCCATGACCGAACTCCGGACGGGTTGAAATCTTGAACGGGAGCCGTTGAAGAACTTCATCGTCGAGTCTGATAGGCTTACTCCAGTGGGAGATTCGGAAGTCTTTGCCCAAGCCCTACTTTCTTGCTTTTCGGCACCACCGGCCGGCACCCCAATTCTCCCAGTCGGCCCTAAGCCCCCTAAAATATCGCAGTTCGAGATTCTGCTGACCGGGAGAGTCACTTCGGCACCGTCTCGGGGATCGGATCCGCGCCAAAGTCGGCGTAATCTCTCCAATCTCTTCCGCCGGACTTTCGTCTTGAGATAAGTGCTTCGTATTGAGGCTGTTTGGCTTGCAGCGGGCCGGCTGACTTTTGATGATAGTCGGTACAAACCGCCCGAACGCCGCATTTTGCCCAGTGCAAAAGTTGCGCGCTAGGGCCAACGAATTGGCCCTTCGCCGACCCACCCGGAGTGATCCCATGTTCCGTCTCTGGCTACGCGAACTGTTCCCCGCAGTGAGCCGAACTACGCCCCGGACATCGGCCCGCCGGGTGCGGCCGCAGGTGCTAACACTGGAAGACCGGGTCAACCCTGCCCCGCTCGTGAGCATCGACGATGTCACGCAAGCCGAGGGCAACGCCGGCACCACCTCGATGACCTTCACCGTCAGCCTCGACGTGACCGATGCCGCGAACGTCACGGTCGATGTCGCTACTGCCAACGGCACGGCGACGGCCGGCTCCGACTACGTTGCCGCAGCGAGTACCGTGACGATCCTGGCCGGCAACCTCACGCAGACGTTTACGGTCACGATCAACGGCGACACGACAGTCGAGGCCGACGAGACGTTCACCGCGACCCTCTCGAACCCGTCCAAGAACGCTTCGATCGGCAAGGCAGCGGGTACGGGGACGATTACCAACGACGATTCCGCGACGCTCTCGGTCAACTCACCGGCGGCGGTGACGGAGGGCACGGCCGCGGTCTTCACACTGACCTTGTCGAACCCCGTCGATAAGAACGTGACCGTCCAGGTCGATACCGGCAACGTGGGCACGACGACCACCGCCGACTACACCGCCGCCGTCGCCACGACGGTCACGATCCCGGCCGGGACGACCTCGAAGACGTTCTCGGTGGCGACGACCCCCGACCTGATCGTCGAGCCGACCGAGCAGTTCACGCTCAACCTGAGCGCCATCGCGTCGCCCTACCTATTCGATGTCACGCTCGGCACGACGACCGGCACGGCCACGATCCTCGACAACAACAAGACCACGCTCACGGTCACGCCGGCGGCGGTGACGGCCGCCGAGGGGGTGACGACGACGTACACGGTCACGTCGTCGAACGCCGTCCAGGGCGGGTTCACGGTGGCCCCGACGGTGACGCCGAACGCGCCGGGGTCGGCGGCCGACACTGTCTTGACAGGTGGCCTGTTGACGTTCGCCGGCACGGCCGGGGAGACGCGGACGTTCACGGTGACGGCGGTGGCCGACGGGATCGTCGAGCCGACGGAAACGTTCGCGGTGGGGGTCGGCACGGTGACGCCGACCCAGGCCATCCCGGCCGCGTCCTTCACCATAGGTGCCCCCGCGACCCTGACCGTCCCCGACGCCGACACGACGGCGCTTTCGATCGCAGCAGACTTCAGCACGGTGACGGAGGGCGGCGTCACGACCTTCACGGTCACGTCCACCGCCGCGGTGCAGGGCGGGTTCTCGGTGACGCTCACCGTCAACCCGATCGCCCCGACGTCGGCCGCCGACCTCACCTTCGGCTCGACCACCCTGACCTTCGCCGGCACGGCCGGGGAGAAGCAGACGTTCACGGTGACGGCCTTCGACGACGCGATCGTCGAGCCGACGGAGAAATACTCGGTGGCGATCGGGACCGTCACCCCGGTGCAGGCGATCGGGGCGGGTCAGTTCACCGCGGGCGGGCCGGCGACGGTGAGCATCCTCGACAACGACACGACGACGCTGACGGTGTCGAATGTGACGCAACTCGAAAATGCCGGCCCGATGCTGTTCACGGTCACGTCGAGCAACGCCGTGCAAGGCGGGTTCGCAGTCAATTTCGCCACGGCGGACGGCACCGCCAAAGCCGGCGTGCCCGACTTGGATTACACGACGAAGGCGGGTACGCTGAACTTCGTCGGCACCGCGAACGAGTCGCAGACTTTTGGCGTGCCGATCACCGCCGATACGACCGTCGAACTCGACGAGACCTTCACGGCCTCGTTGAACACCGTCGCCCCGACCGATGTCGGCATCCCGACGGCCAAGTTCGTCATCACGAGCGTTGGCAAGGGGACGATCGTCAACGACGACCTGGCCTCCATCTCGGTCAGTTCGCCCACGGTCACGGAGGGCGGCGGCCTCGGCTTCGTCTTCACGCTGACGAACCCCGTGGACGTGCCCGTCACCTTCGAGTTCACGGCGACCGACGGCAGCGCGAAAGCCGGGGCCAACTTTACCCCCATCGCCTCTCAGATGGTGATAATCCCGGCGAACACCACGTCGAAGCTGGTGACCGTCGCGACCGTGGACGACCGCCGCGTCACGGGGGCCCAGACGTTCACCGTGGCGACCTCGTTCACCAACGCCGACAAGTTGGCCCTCGGTGGCCGGCCGGTGACCCTGAACCCCGCCGTCGGGCTGGCGACGATCCTCGACAACGACACGGCCGCGATCAGCTTCAGCAAGGCGGCCGACGCCTTCCTGGAAAACAATCAGTCGAGCACCGTCAACGCCGTTCTGACGATCACCGCCGTCGGCGTCGGCCCGATCGGCCTCGACCGCAACGTCACCGCGTCGTTCACCAGCGGCGGGGACGCGGTGATCGGCGGGCCGGGGGCCGGCGTCGGCGTCGGCAACTACCTGCCGGCCTTCCCCGGTGGCGTGACCTTCCCGACTGGCGACGGTATTGTCTTCACGGCCCCGGTCACCCTGACCGTGTTCGAGAACCTCACCGACGCCGGTGTCAAGACGGCGACCGTGACTCTCGGCATTGCCACCGACGGCACCGGCGGCCAGGTGACCGTGGACCCCGCGCAGAACGTCTACACCCTGACGATCCAGAACGACGACAACCCCGTCCGCACCTACGACGCGACCGTCGCCGGGGCCTACCGGCTCGTCCGCAACGGGGCGAACGTCGAGCTGTACGCCAACGGCGTCCTCGTCGCCATCGACACTTACGGCACCGCCGCGATCCGCCTCAACGGCACGGCCGGCGACGACAGCCTGCAAATCGACTACTCCGGCGGTAACCCGGTTCCGGCCGGCGGCGTGACATTCGACGGCAAGGGCGGCAACGACCGACTCACGGCCACGCAGGGCACCTTCGCCAAGATCACGAGCGCGCCCGTCGGCTCGAACTCCGGGACGATTGCCTTCACCGGCAGCAACCCGCTGTTGAACGGCGTCGTCAGCTACGGCAACCTCGAACTCGAAACCCTCCTCGACCCGACGGCGGTCGGCGAAATGAACTTCGCCCTGCCCGCCGCGGCGAGTACCGCCCGGCTCCAGGAAGACGCCGGCGTGGCGGGCAACGGCAAGGCCGAGTTCGTCTCGCTCAACAGCACCTTCTTAGCGACCCGCTTCGTCGTCCCGTCGGCCCTCTTCTCGGTGGACCGCGGCACCGCGGCCGACACTTTTGAACTGACTTCAGCCGGTCCCACCGCGTCGGACGTGATCGCCTCGGTCCGCGTCGGCACGCCGGCCGCGCCGTTCGCTGCCGTGACGATCTCCGGCACCCTGGCCTCGAACAACGCGGTCGAGTTCAACGGCAAGACGATCGCCGTGAACGCCCCGTTGAGCGCGGTGAACAGCGTCCGCCTCGTCGCCGAGACCGCGGCCACGCAGTCGGCGGCGATCACGACGAACACGCTCCAACTCGGCGTCGGTGGCCCGGGCAATTACACCCTCACCGCCGCGAACAAGGCCGTGAATCTCGGGGCGAACACGACGGGCAACGTCGCCTACACCGACACCGACGCCATCAACCTCGTCGGCGTCGGCATCGGCGGTTCGTTCGACCTCTCCGCCGGTACGATCACGCAATCCGCACCGGCGACCGTTGCCGGCCCGACGACCCTCACCGCCGGCCCGAACCCGATTACGCTGGCCGACCCGGTCAACGACTTCAGCTCGGTCCGCGTCGTCAGCGGCAGTAACGTCGCACTCGCCGACGCCAACGCCCTGGTCCTCGCCGGCGTCACGGTCACCGGGAACTTCAGCGTCTCGACGACCAATGGCGCAGTCACGCAGTCCGCGCCGGTACTGGTGACCGCCGGGGCGACGACGCTCTCGACGGGCACCGGTGACGTCACGCTGACCGACCCTGCCAACGACTTCACTACCCTGACCGTCACGTCGGGCGGCACCGACACCGTCCGCGATGCCAACGCGCTGACCATTCTCGGGACGACTCTCGGTGCCCTCGACGTTCAAGCCACGACCGACCTGCTCGTCACGGGCAACGCGACCGCCACCGCGTCGGGCGTCGGGCTGCGGGCCGGCAACCTGGTCCGCGTCAATTCCGGAGTCGTGATCCGCGCGGCCACGACCGTGGCCATCGCCGTCACCGCGGCCGCCGGCGGCATCGTGGACTTGCGCGGGGCCGACCTCGTGGCGACCGCTTCGACCATCGACGGCGGGACCGGAGCCGACCTCTTCCAGCTCACCGGCACGACGACACCCGTCACAATCAACGGCCGCGCCCCGACCGGTACGCCGACCGGCGACCGGTTTGATTTCGACGCCCAAAGCAAGGACGTGTTCGCCACGCCGAACTCGTTCAACACTGCCGGCGCACCGGTCTCCTACCTCGACATCGAAACCGTCCGCTTGCTCAACCCGGCCGCGGTCGTGCTCGACGGCACGAACGGCGACGACGTGCTGACGATTTCGCGCACCCCGACCGGGCCGCTGAGCTACCGGCTGAACGGCGACGTGCCGGTCGAAGCCGTCGGCACCACCCGCTTCCGGTTCAACGGCTTGAACGGTGCCGACAGTCTGATCGCCAACTTCGTCGGCGGCAGCCCGGTCCCGGCCGGCGGCGTTATTTTCGACGGCGGGGCCGGCAACGACATCGGCGTCTGCGTCCTGGGGGCGAAAAACACCGCCAACTTCACCACGACGACTGCCGGCCCCGGCCTCGCGGGCCGCGTCTCCGTGGACGGTTCCAACATCGACTTCGTCAACTTCGAGACGACTTCGCAAATCGACATCAGCAACATGGCGAAAGTCACCGTCGGGTTCGCCACGGCCGACGACGCCTTGACGGTGAGCAATGGATTCGACGCGACCGCCGGCAAGGTCAACCCGGCGCTGATCGTTTCTGGCCCGGCGACGCCCCGAGTCGGTCTCTGGAACAACGCCGACGCGACCCTCGACACGACGACCACCGACGGCAACGACTCGATCACCGTGGCGTCGGCGGACAACGCCCACGGCAACACCAACCTGACGATCCTCACCGGCGGCGGGAACGACACCGTCGCTGTGACTGGCGGCATCGCCGTGGACGGCAACCTGCGCGTTCAGACGCAGTCCGCCTCGGTCACCGGCACGACCGTCCTGGCCCGGACCGGCTCCGTCCGCATCGAGAACGCGAAGACGCTGACGTTGAGCGGTGCGACGATCGCCGCCGGCACGTCGTTCACCCAGGCCAGCGGCGGCCCGGTCGCCCTCGTCGGCCAATCGACGGCGACGGCCAAGGACGGCGACATCGAGTTCACCGGCACCATCGACGGCCCCGGCGGCCTCGCAATCAACACCGCTCGCGCGACCCTGTTCGACCAGGCCATCGGGGCCACGACGGCACTCGACAGTTTGACCACCGACGCGCCGGGGACGACCGAAGTCCGCGGCAAACTGGTCCGCACCTCGGGCGTGCAGTCCTACGCCGACCCGGTGACGTTCACCCAATCTGGCACGCAGTTCCTGGGCACGTCCGGGTCGATTACGTTCGGTGGCACCCTCGACCCCGCGGCGGCCGGGTTCGACCTCACCGTCGGCGGGCCGGGCGTCAATGTGACCTTCGCCAACGCCATCGGCTCGAAGGCGGCCATCGTCACGTTGCTCATCCCGGATGCGAACAACGTCACCTCGAACGGCCCGGTGACGGTCACGACGTTCGTGCAGACTCAGGGCACCGGCACGACGACGGTCAACGGCCCGCTGACGGCGACCGGCACGACCCCGGTGACCGGGTACACCGCCGGCGGCGCGATCAACATCGGCACGAAGGCAGTTGTCTTCGCCGGCGCGATCTCGGCCCCGAACGCGCCGATCGTGTTGCGACTGGCCGACGGGGCGACGCAACCCGGCGGGCAGTTCACGACGACCAAGTTGTACCTCAACGGGGCCGGGGCGTTCCAACTCGACCAGCCCGGGAACGCGCTCACGAACGGCACGGCCGAACTCTTCGCCGACCTCACGAGCGGCAGCATTTCGGTCCGCGACAGTAGCGACCTGGCGATCCGCTTCGAGGACCCCTCGAAGGCCGCCATCGCCATCGCTGGCGGCGGCAACGTGACCCTGATTACGGGCCGGAACTTCACGGCCGAAGACCCCCGGGCGAGCGCCACGGCCCGCGAGAACGGGGTGGCCGTGCCGCCGGGTTCGCTCGTCGCACTCTTCAACGTCGGCGGCGGCACGGTCCAGGTCTTCTTCAGCGTCGGCCGGGCGAAGACCGAGTCCGCGACGGTCCTGTTCGTGGCCGAAGCCAAGGCCGGCCAGGTGATCCTCGGCCAGGCCGGCACCGGCGTCAGCCCCAACGGCTTCGACAACGTCACCAAGGACAGCTTCATCGTCCGGCCCGCCCTCGGCACGAAGGTCATCGTCAACGGCAACCTCCCCGTCGCGGCGGACGGCCCGGACTTCGCCCCGTTCGACTCCTTGTCGTTGCAATTGGTCGGCATCGCCGGGGTAAGTTTGGTGACGCAGGGTGCCGCCGACGGGACGTTCTCGTTCCCCGGGAGCGGGTTCCAACCGCTCGCCTACACGTCGATCGAGACGTTCCCGGGCCAAAGTTTTGAGGCCTTCGCCGTGCAGACCGCGCCCCGCCTCGGCTCGACCGCGTCCACCTCATACGCGGTCCGGGTGCAGATTACGCAGAACACTGCCGGCCAGCTGAGCCGGATCAGCACGCAACTCGGCGGGTCCGGCATCATCCCGAACCCGTTCGTCGTTTCGCCGTCGCTCCTCAGTCCGCTCGTCGCCTATTCCGCGCCGAAGGTGACGCTCGCCGATGTGAACGGCGACGGGACGGCGGACCTGATCATCGCCAACGGGGCCGGCGACTCCCCGGCGATCACAATCATCGACGGCCGTTTCCTCAACAAGGCCCCGCTCGACCTGGCCAACCTCGACCCCGAAGTGATCCTCGCTCAGTTCTTCCCGTTCGACGAGACCTTCCGTGGGGGGCTGTCGGTCGCCACCGGCGACTTCGACGGCGACGGTAAGCTCGAAATCGTGGTCGGGGCCGGCATCGGCGGCGGCCCCCGCGTTCAGGTCTTCAAGATCGACGCCCGCCCGACGGTCGTTGGCGGCCAGGTCCAAATGGCGATCAATAAGTCCGGCAAACTCGTTCCCATCGCCTTCCAGAACGTCGAACCGTACCTCCCCGAGAAGTTTAACTTCTTCGCGTTCGAATCGTCCCAGCGGGGCGGGGTGAACGTGGCGGTCGGGGATTTCAACGGCGACGGGGTGCCGGACATCGTCGTCGGGGCCGGACCGGGCGGTGCCCCGCGCGTCCGTATCATCAGCGGCGCGACGGGTCTTGCCGGGCCGAGCATCAACGACTTCTTCGCCTACGACTCGGGCTTCCGCGGCGGGGTGTTCGTGGACGCCGGCCGGTACGACACCGGCAGTACGGACGACCTCGTGACGGCCCCGGGTGCGGGCGGCGGGCCGCACGTCAAAGTCTTCCTGGGCAGTGGCACGGCGCGCGGGCTGTCCGCGACGGAGGTCGTCGGCTTCATGGCCTACGATTTCCCGACGGGCCTCGTCGGCGGGGCGGACGCCGCGTCGGCCTTCTTCACGGGTGTCGGCGGCGTCGCCTTCGGGGCCGCCCAAGACGTGACGGGCAGCCGCCGGGCGATTCTCGTCACTTCGCCGCGCGGTAGTGAATTCACCGTCACCCGGTTCGACTCGACCGACGATGTCCGCGCCGTGCCGACGAAGACGGTCAACTACCAGCAGGCCCTCGGCAGCCCGACGCCGAAGCCGACCACGTTCATCAATCTGGGGACGAGCGCCGCCCCGGAACTCGTCGAGTACAACGTGCTCCGCGACGGCGGGAGTGCGTCCGGCTTCGCCGCGTCGAGTAAGGCGTCGTAGCTCCGACCGAGCCGGATAAACTAGCCACCGCCCGGCGAACCCGCCGGGCGCTGTTTTGCGCTGATAGTCCGAATCATGTTGACGCTTCTGCGTTAATCCAGAATGCTGTTACTAACCCGGCGGAGCGTGGCGCGACCGGTTTCCAGGTGCGATGAAAGCGAGCCGATCATGGCGGGTGGACCTGCGAGCGACGGCTGGCGCGGCAAGCGGGGCAAGGCGGGACCGGCGAAGCCGAACTGGCGAAAGGCCGCGCCGAATTCGGCCGCGGCCGGCGGCTCGTCGCGGACCGTCAAACTCCTGGCCCTCGGCGGGTGCGCGGTCGCCGTCGTCGTCGCCGTCGTGATTTGCCTTAAATTCCTGGCCGAGCCGCAGCGGGCCGGACTGATCGCGATCGCCGGCGACCCCCGGAGTGCCGACCGCCTGGACGTGCGGTACGACCCGGCCGGGTGGGTGAGTGCCGCCCGCCTCCTCGAAGGCGTGAAAAATTCCGGGCGCGGCGCGGCCATCGGGCCGGTGCCCGGGGCCGACGCGCCGTTCGACCTGAACGATGAAACGTGGCTCGACGCCATCGATCAGAATCAGAATCCCAAGATCGATCCCGTCGTCGTCTACGTCGGCCTCGCCGGCGGGGTGACGAGAGAGGGCGACCCGGTCTTGTACCCCGGTCGCGCCGACGGCCTACCGGTTAAGCTCGTGGACTTGGTCGTCAAACTCAAAGCGCGGGCGGGGGCGAAGCGGACGGTCCTCGTCCTCGATGTGGGCCGCAACCTACCCGACCCGAACCTCGGCGAAGTCGCCGCCGATTTCGCCCGGGCCGCGGTGGCCAACAAGGCGCTCGCCGATGAGATCGCCAAGTCGCCGACGCTCGCGGTGATCCTGGCGACCGGCGACGAGGCGCGGGCCTGGGACTCGGCCGACCGCGGCATGACGGTGCTGGCGCACGCGCTGCGGGCCGGACTGACGGGCAAGGCCGGCCGCGAGGGCTACGAGGCGTACCGCCTCCGCGAGTTGACGGAGTACGTCGTCGCCACCGTCCAGCGGGCCAGCGAAAACGAGCGGCCGACGGTCCAGAAGCCCGTGCTGCTCCCGGTCGCCGCGGACGAGTGGGCCGACGGCAGTGCCCGTGCCCGGCAGTTCGCCGAACGCCCGTTCTACCGCCCGCCGGACGCGAAGGCGTTCGAGGACGAGGCCGCGCCGCTCGACGCCCCGTGGGAACTGACCGGGTTTTGGGAGGACGCGGAAAAGCTGGCGAAGGCTCGGCCGGCCCCGTGGGTGTACACTCCCGCCGCGTGGCGGCGCTACCGCGAGTTGATCTTGCGGTACGAGCAGGGCGTCCTCGCCGGCGACGGCGACGGTCAAAAAGTCCTCGTCGCCGCGATCAAAGTCGAAGAAGATCGCATCCGCCGCGGCACGGAAGTCGAATTGAAACTGTCGGTCCGGCATGCCCTCCCGCTCGACGCGGCGCTCGGCCGGCCGTCGTCCGGGGGCGTGGCCGCGACCTTGAAAAACGCGACGTCGCTGGAGTCGCTGGCGAAGAAATTGAAGGAGACGGCCGACATCAAGGACCGCCCGCCGACGGAGGCGCACCTGCCGCTGATGCTCCACCGCTACGTCACGCAGGTGGTCCCCCCGCCCTTGGGGCCGACGCTCGCGGCGACCTGGCAACCCGCGGTCGCCAGCCGTCAACTGGCCGAACAGGCCGCCCTCAGTGCGACGGTCCCGGGGAATTTCCCCTACAGCGAACGGATCTGGCCGGTCGTCCGGGCTACGGTCGTGTTGGCCGACGAGGCGCGGCGGCGCGGCGAGGACCGGATGCTCTCCGACGCGGCGGGCGACAAGGCGAAGTCGGCCGGGGACGAGTTCGCGTCGGCCAAAGTTCACTACGAAGCCGCACTCAAGGCTGCGGCCGTACTCCAGTCGGCGCTCGCCGCGCGCGACGAAGCCTACGCCGACTTGCCGTTCCTGAGCCGCTGGGCCAACGAGGTCGAAACGCTCTCGACCCCGGGGGCCGACCCCGCCGCGCTGGCCGGCGAGGTTGTCAAAGCTTGGACGGCGACGCACGCCCTGGCCGAAGCCATCGACAAGGCGCTCCAGACCGGCGATCCCGCGTCGATTGCGGCGCTGGCCGACGCCACGTTGAAGTCCTCGACGCAAGCCGTCCGCCAGTTCGCCGCGACCGAAGCCAGTGTGTCGTCGAGGAACCCGACGCAAACCAACTGGCTCGCCCTCCAGCACCTCGCCACGCTCCCGGTGCCCCTGGTCGGGCCGGCCGAGCGCGCCGCCAATTTTCGCGCGGCGCGCCTCATGGCGAGTGATTTCTACAAAAAAGACGCTCAGGCCGGCGATAAGCCGCACCCCAACGCGGCGAAAGAAACCCCGGGCGGCGGCAAGCCCCCTGCCGCCGTCGAAGAGGTCAAGGCCGGGCGGCGGTTGCGCACGACGTTCGCGTCGTTGGGTGGCCCGCACGCCGACGCCGCCGGCGAACGGACGGCGAAGGCGTTCAAGGACACCAGCGAACTGTCGAGCGTCGCGCTCGGCCACCGCCAGCGGGAAGCGAAATTCGCCGATTCGACCAAGCCCGAAGAAGCCGAGGCGTTGAGCCGGTTGGCCGCGCCGTTCCGGGCCACGGAGTCCTACGAGCCGGCCGCCGCCAACGCCCGCCGCCGCTGGACGGTGCTCCTCGAAGCCCTGGCCCGTCGCGCCGCCCTCGACCACTGGTTCGGCGAGGATAACCAGCCCTACCTGACGAAATTCGCCCAGGACTACCTCGCCGACGCGAATGCCTTGAAGGACCCCTCCAAGCCTGCCGAACCGTCCGCCGACGCGACCGACGCCGGTCAGTTGATCGCCGCCGCGAAGTCGGATTGGAAGTACTCGCTCGTCAAGGGCAGTAATCTTACCGGCGGCTGGACGACCGAGAAGGACAACCGCTTCGCGTACCAGTTCGACCTCGGCGGGTACGACAAGTTGAAGGCCCTCCTGCCCGCCGAAGCCGTCGTCTGGGCGTCGGTCGGCGGGAACGCGACCCTCACCCTCGACGAGCCGGCGACCCGGCCGCGGCCGGTGAGTTGGCAGGCCGAACCGGGCAAGCGGGGGGCCGAAGTCGAGGCCCAGTGCCCCACTCCGTTGGAGTCGCGCCGGGGCACGGCCACCCTGACCGCCACCGGTTACTTCCGCGGCCACGTCGAGCGGTCCTCGCAGGACATCGCCTTCGACGGCCGGCCCCACGTCGTCCAGACCGACCTGCAGCCGCCGCCGCGCGCCGCCATCGCCCTGCGGGCGGACGTGGACCCCGGCGCGGTCGCCGTTGTCGTCGATTACTCCGGCAGCATGACCGACAAGTGGGACAAGGGTCAGGGCAAGACTAAGAAGGAAGTCGTCGTCAATTTGCTCCGCGACCTGCTGCCGAAGTTACCCCCCGGCACCCGACTGAGCATTCGGTTGATGCGCCAGGCCGAAGGGGCGACCGCCGAGAGCGGACTGATTTTCGACTCGAAGGGGCCGCTCGGCGTCAACGGCCTGACCGCGGGCGAACAGGAGGCGATTCTGACCCGATTGACCGTCGTGCCGGACGGCCTGACCCCGCTGGTGCGGACGATGAAACTGGCCGCCGAAGAAGACTTCCCTAAGAACTTCGCGGGCGTGAAGACCCTCATCGTGGTCACCGACGGCGCGGATACGTCTCACATCACCGAGGTGCCCCAGCCTCCGGCGGTCGGCGGCAAAGCGGTCACGGTCGAGGAAGTCTTCCGCCTCCCCGGAAACCCCGCCAAGCTGACGCGGCTCGTGAACGACGACGTGGTCAAGGAGTTCAAGGGGATCGCGGCGTCGATCCAGATGGTCGTCTTCGGGGCGAACCAGGACGAACTCGACCTCGCCCAGGCGATGTTCCGGCCGCTCGAAGAATTCGACGACGAAAACCGCGGCCGGGTCATCGTCGCCGCGGACGAGGGCACGCTGCGGCGCGAAATCCTTGAGTCCCTCCGCCCGCGGGTCAAGCTCCTCGACGCCGGCACCAAGCAAGCAGTTTCTACCGGCAAGCCGCCCAACGACGTGCCGCGGATCGGCATCCCGGCGAGCGCGAAGAGCGGCGGTGTGGCGGGCGATTCCGCCTTGTGGCGCGGCACCCTCGACAAGCCGGCGTACTTCCTCAAGTACCTGGCCAAGCGGGCCGAGATCGGGCTGGCCGGCGGCGACGCCCTGGTCGTCCGGTTGCGGCGGACCGAGGGCGAGTCGAAGTACGAGTTCGAGCGCGAGTGCTACTACCGCGACGTGCTCGGCAAGAACCCCAAGATCGCCATCGACCGGGCCAACGCCAACGGCTCGCACTTCCTGCACGTCCCCAATTTCGGCGTCGGCAACCCGGGCAGCGAGTTGTCGTATCTGGCGGCGGTCGCATCCCTCGACCGCGTCGATTCGCTCAAGCCCGGGGACGGCGGCGACGCCCTGTCGGTCGGCAACCCCCGCGCCCACTGGTGGGAGGTCCGCCGGACACTCCCCGGGGCCAAGGAGGCGACTCGGTACGACAAACCGTTGTCCGTTTGGAACGCCTTCGGCCTGGTCGCCCCGAGTTGGCGGCTCGTGACGGACGGCGTCCGCAACGCCGACGAGTTGACGAAAGGCTCGCCGTTCCAACTCGCCGTCTGGCCGGCCGCACTGCCCCTGTCGCCGCTCGCCCGCCTTTCGTTCTCGAACAGCGATCTGAAAACGGGGGCGACCAGTTCCGTCGCCGGGGTCCGCGTCCGGGCCAGGTTGGAGGAGATCGCCTTCCTCGGCTCGAAGTACCCCGAGAACCCGGCGCAGCGGCCGTTCCCCAGGGACATCGCTGGGAAGCCGCAGCGCTGCCTGGTCCTCCGCATCGACAACGACCCGGCCGGCCGGCTCCTCCGGGCGAAGGTCGATTGGGAAGTCGATACGTCCATCGTCGCGCGGCAGCACCTGTACTACTTCCGCGACCCGGCCGCGACCGTCGAGAAGGCCGAAGTGAAGGCGTACACCGTCATCCTCGGGCCGCTCTCTGAAGACTTCATCAATACCAAGAAGGAGACCGTCGTCGAACTGCTCAACTTGGGCGAAGCCGTGCGACAAGTGCGGCGGATGGACCTCGACCTCGGACTGCCCGCCGACGACCGCGCGGCCCTGCACGCCCTGCCGTTCTCCCTGGACCCGTGACCCGACCCCCTTACCGGATGGCCCCCATGCCCGTCACCAACCCGCGACTGCTGATCGAGAAGTTGAACCCGATCACCAAGAAGGCCCTGGAGGCGGCGGCCGGCCTGTGCCTGTCGCGCACGCACTACGAGGTCGAAGTCGAGCACTGGCTGGTCAAGCTGCTCGACCTGCCGAACGCCGACGTGGCGAAATTGCTCGCCCACTACGGGGCGGACGTGGCCGTCGTCCGCCGCGAACTGGACGTGGCCATGGGCCGCTTCAAGACCGGCAACGGCCGCGCCCCGGCCCTGTCGATGAACATCCTCGACCTGCTCCGCGAGGCGTGGGTGGTCGCGTCGATCGAGTGCGGCGTCGGGGCGATCCGCAGCGGCCACTTGCTCGCCGCCTTGCTCACCGACTCGAAGTTGAAGCTCGGCGTCAGCGGCAGTTCGCTGTCGCTCGTCCGCGTGCCCGGCGAGCAACTCGCCAAGGAACTCCGCGAAGTCCTCGGCGGCCTGACCGGCGATGAGTTCGACAAGCCCCTCGGCGGCGCGGCCGGCGACGGCACCCCGGCCGCGCCCGGCACCCCGGCCGGTGCCCCGTCGAAGACCCCGAGCCTCGACCAGTTCACCGTGAACCTCACCGAGCGGGCACTGGCCGGCAAGATCGACCCGGTCGTCGGCCGGGACGCCGAGATCCGCCTGACCATCGACATCCTGACCCGCCGCCGGCAGAACAACCCGATCCTGACGGGCGCGGCCGGCGTCGGCAAAACGGCCGTCGTCGAGGGGTTGGCCCTGCGCATCGCCGCCGGGGACGTGCCCGAGCCGCTCAAAGCCGTCACCCTGCGCACGCTCGACCTGGGCCTCTTGCAAGCCGGAGCCGGCGTGAAGGGCGAGTTCGAGAACCGCCTGAAGTCCGTTATCGAAGAAGTGAAATCGTCGCCACGGCCGATCATCCTCTTCATCGACGAGGCCCACACGCTCATCGGGGCGGGCGGCCAGGCCGGCCAGGGCGACGCCGCCAACCTGCTCAAGCCCGCCCTGGCCCGCGGCGAGTTGCGCACCATCGCGGCCACGACTTACGCCGAGTACAAAAAATACTTCGAGACCGACGCCGCCCTGAAGCGCCGCTTCCAGCAGGTCAACATCGACGAGCCGAACGAGATCAAGGCGACCCGCATGGTCCGCGGCCTCATCCCGATGCTCGAAAAGCACCACAACGTCCGCGTGCTGGACGAGGCCGTGTCGGCGTGCGTCAAGCTCTCGACGCGGTACATCCCCGACCGCCAACTGCCCGACAAGGCGGTGAGCCTCATCGACACCGTGTGCGCCCGCGTCGCGCTCAGTCAGTCCGCGACCCCGCCGGCGCTCGAAGACGTGGTCCGCGAGATCGAACACCTGACCGCCGAGATCCAGTTTTTGGAGCGCGAAGCCCGCGTCACCGCCGGCGACCCGGAACGCCTCGAAGGGCTGTGCGAGCGCCGAGCGATCGCCGAGGAGAACCGCGGCCGGTTGAAGGACCAACTCGCCAAGGAGTCCGGAATCGTCACGGCGATCAAGGACTTACGCACCGCCATTGAGGCCGCCGCCGCCGAGACGCCGCCCCGCGAACTGGTCGCCGAGAAGGCCGACCTCGCCGCGCAGAATCTCGCCCTCCTGGAGGTCCAGGGCGAGACGCCGCTGGTCTACCCGGTCGTCGATTCACAGGCCGTCGCGGAGGTCATCTCGGGGCTGACCGGCGTGCCGATGGGCAAGATGGTCCGCGACGAGGTGCAGACGGTCTTGAAGCTCGCCGACAAGTTGGCCGAGCGCGTCATCGGCCAGAAGCACGCCCTCGAAGCCATCGCCCAGCGCATCCGCACCTCGCGCGCCGACCTCGGCGACCCGCGCCGGCCGCTGGGCGTGTTCCTGCTCGTCGGCCCGTCCGGCGTCGGCAAGACCGAGACGGCGATGGCCCTGGCCGACCTGCTCTACGGCGGCGACCGCAACATGGTCGTGGTCAACATGTCCGAGTACAAGGAGGCGCACAAGGTGTCGCGGCTCGTCGGCACCTCGAAGGGCTACGTCGGCTACGGCGAGGGCGGCGTGCTGACGAACGCGGTCAAGAACCGGCCGTACAGCGTCGTGCTGTTGGACGAGGTCGAGAAGGCCCACGAGAGCGTGCAAGAAATCTTCTACCAGGTCTTCGACAAGGGCGTCCTCCAGAACGACGACGGCGACGACGTGAACTTCAAGAACACGATCATCCTGCTCACGGCCAACGTCGGCACCGACACGATCATGAAGGCCTGCGCCAACCTCGACAAGCTCCCCACGCCCGAAGAACTCGCCGAACGCCTCCGCCCGGACCTGCTCCGCGCCTTCAAGCCGGCGCTGCTCGGCCGCATGACGGTCGTGCCGTACTTCCCGCTCGGCGAGGAGGTTTTGCGCCGCGTCATCGGCCTGAAGTTGAACCTGATCGGCGAGCGGTTGAAGCAGAACCACAAGGCGACGTTCGGCTACGGCGAGGAGGTCGTGGACGCGGTCGCGGCCCGCTGCACCGAGGTCGAGAGCGGTGCCCGCAACGTCGATCACATCCTGACCGGGAGCATGTTACCGGCGATGTCGCAAGAAGTGCTGACGCGGATGGCCGAAGGCCGTCCGGTGAAGCGCGTGACCGTCGGCGTGGACGCGAACTCGTCGTTCACCTACGCGATGGAGTGAGGCGGGGTTGGCCGGCGTTACACGCCTCGAACTCGCCCATCGACTCGGGCGCAAACCCCGCGTCAGTCTCGGGCCGAAGCGCGATCACGACGGACCTCCGAGCGGGACTTTGCGCCAGTCGCGGTAGGCGGCGGCGAACTCGAGCAGGTCCGTCGCGTCCAAACTCTCGCAGGCGTAGCGGCGGATCGGGCCGACGAACTCGACGACTTCGGCGGCCGTGCAGGTCGGCAGGTACGTCCGCAGGACGCGGGGGTCGTAGTAGCGGAAGTAGACTTGCCGGCCGTCGGTCAGCTTGACGATCAGGAACTTGCGGAGGTGCTTGCGGACCTCCGGGAGCGGCGCGTCGCAGGTCAGGTAGACGGCCCAGCTCGCCCCCCAACCGTCGCGGACGAATTCCTCCAGCAGCGCGGTCCCCGCCGGCAGGCGGACGAGCCAGGGGCCGAAGGGGGCGAGTTCGTCGCCGCGGCCGCCCTCGTAGAGGCTCTCGTACTCCAGCCCCGCCCGGTCGAGTCGGCCGGGGACGGTCGGCTCGCAGGCCGCGTCGAGGACGGCGTACAGGGGGCCGGGCATCTGCCGGAGGTGGTCGAGGGCCGCAGCCTTGGCGGGAGAGAGCGGCGCGGGAGGCGACGGCTCGTCCGTGGCAAGCGGCAGCGCGACGACGGTCCCGGTCGGCGGCACGAGGGTGTGCCGGGCGTCCTGGGGCTTGTCCGCCGGCGCGCCGACGAGGCTCACTGAGAAGACCGTGCGGCCGGCGCGAATCTCGTCGCCGTCGTGCAACGGCGACTCGACGACTTTGGCCCCGTTGACGAGCGTGCCGAAGCGGCTGCCCAGGTCCTGAACGCGGCCGCCGTGTTCGTCGCAGCGGACGCCGAAGTGCTCGCCGGACAGCGTCGGGTCGTCCGAGAGGCGGATGTCCGCGGTACTCAGTCGGCCGACGCGGAGCATCGGCCCCTCGGGGACCGGGAACCGTCGGCCCGCGGCGTCGCCGGACTCGATTTGCAGGGTCAATTCCACGCCGAACCCACGCGGGGAGGTCTGGGGGGCCGTGTCGGGGTCGATGGGCCGGGCTACCGGATGTAGTACGACTTGACCACGGCCGCGGCGGCGTCGAACTCCACTTCGAAGCCGGGCCGGCCGGCCGCGCCCCGGCCGGCCGGCTTGACGGTCCCGTCCCGGAACGTGACGACCGTCGCGGGGCCGTCCCGGAGAACTCGAATGGTGTAGTGGGCCAAGTCCGGCTGCGGCTCCTTCTTCAAGAACACGCCGACGGCCGCCTGGATCACGCCGAGAGACTCGCCGCGGATTGCCCCGACGACTGCCCGGTCGGCGAGGGGGGGGACGGCGACCTCGGCCGCCTTGCGGACGGCGTACCCCCGCCGCCCGGCCGCCCGGCCCGAGGGCTCGATCACGGCCGTCCGGCCGGCCGGGTCGTCCACCACCGTGAAGCGGTAGTCGTCCGCGCGGAGTTGGTGCCGGGCGACCACCGGCAGGACCGCGTACAGGGCGAGGAAGGCCTCACCGGGGATCGCCTCCAGCTCTTCAATCGGTGACACGTCGGCCATACTCTCGTCCTCCTCGATCGGGCAGCTCTTGCGGCGTGGGGGGCGGTTCAAAACTTCGTGTCGGCACCGGTCGCCGGGTCGTACCGGCGGAACCCGCCGCTCGGGGTGCCGAGGTAGCCCGCGTAGCCGGGTTCGCCGGCCCCGTCCGCGGCGATCCCCGTCTTGTCCGTCGCCGAGAACTGGTCGCTGTTGAAGTCGTCGTGGGCCGGATCAGACGTCCGGACCGCGGCCCCAGTTTTCGGGTCGGCCGTCGAGTAGTCGCCGTGGGTGTGGTAGTCGCCGACGACCGTAGTCCCGGCCGGGGCCGGGGCGGACGCCGGGTTGAAACCCTGATCGGTCCCCGCGGCCGGTCCGGTGGAGTAGTATTGGCCGTCGGACCCCCGGTAGATGACGCCGCCGTACTCGCGGTTGGCGGCGATCGATTGCGTGTTGGCCGCGGTCAGGGCGTTCGTGGCGGCCGCGTCCTGAGTGGCGAACGGGCCGTTGCCGGCCGTCCCGGCCGCGCCCGCGGTGCCGGCCGTCGCCACCCCTCCACTGGCCCCGCCGCCGCCCGCTCCGCCGCCGGCGTCGCCGATCATCACCGTCGGAAAACCAAGAACGATGGTGCCGCCGTGGGCGGTCAGGTCGCCCATGCGGGCCGCCGGTTGGCCGCCGATGAGCACGGTCATACTCCCCTTGGCAATCACGTCCGGCGGGCCGACGCAAACGAGCATGTCGCCGACGCGGGCCGCCGGCAGGAAGCCGATGAGCACCTGGACCGCCCCCGGCGGCAGGATCGGCCCGCCGACGTGCGGGATGATCCCCGTCACCATCGGGCAGACGTGCATGTCGGAGACGCGGGCCGCGGGGGGCATGAGTCACTCCGGCGGGGGCGAAGGAACGGGGTCAGTTGGACTTCGTACCGGTCTTCGACAGGTCGGCGTCCTTGGGCTTGGTCGGCTTGGCGTCCTTGGCGTCCTTGGCCGGCTTGGCCGCCTTCGGGGCCTTCGGGGCCTTCGGCTTCTTCGGCATCGGGGGTTTGCCCGGCACGGCCGCGCCGCCGCTGTTGATGAGCACCATCGTGCCGGAGATGGCGACGCCCGCCGCGGTGATCGTGATGAACCCCCCGCCGCCCTTGAGGCAGATCGTCGGGGCTTCGAGGACGAGCAGCGACCCGGCCTGAATGGTCACCGTCGAGCCGCCCTTCGCGCCGAGGCTGCCGCTGACTTCGATGTCGCAATTCGCGCCGACGGACAGCGACACGTTACCGCCCACGTCCTGGCTGTGGTCGCCGCCGATCTTGAGATCGGCCTTGCCGCCGACGGCTTCCGTGCGGTCGCCGCCGATGTCGTGGTCCGCGTTGCCGCCGACCTTCGACTCGACCGCCCCGTCGGTGGTGTCGTGAACGGCCCCGTTGAATGAGCGGTTGACGGCCCCCTTGACGGTCAAGTTGTAAGTGTCGTCGAAGGTCTCGGTGACGGCTTTTTTGACGACGAGGTCGGACGTGTCGTCGATGAGTTCGTGCTTGGCCTTCTTGATGTGAACATCGACGTTCCCGGGGCCGTCGATGCCGCCGACGAGCAGCTTGTAGTCGCCGCCGATCTGCTCGTCCATGTTGCGGTGCACCTTGCGGTGCGAGTCGATGGCGACCTCTTCGTACTGGTTCCCCTTCTTCGTCTCGCCGCCGGCGTCCCCCTTGTGGTCGTTGGCGAGGTAGAAGCCGACGCGCTGGTGGTGGTCCTTGCCGACGCGCTCCATCAGGTCGCTGCGGACGCGGACGTCCATGTCCTTCTGGGCGTGTGTGTAGATCTGCTCTTTCCCGGCCTTGTCCTCGAACCGGATGGCGTTGTACCCGTCGCCGCCGGGGGACGAGTTGGTGCGGATCGACGACTTGGTCTTCTCGTCGGGCAGCTTGTACAGGGGCATCTGGTCGGGGTTGTAGACGCAGCCGACGCACAGGGGCTGGTCGGGGTCGCCTTCGAGGAAGTCGATGACGACTTCCTGGCCGATCCGCGGGATGCTCATCATCCCCCAGCCGCGGCCGGCCGCGGGGTGGGCGACGCGGATCCAGCACGAACTCGCGGCGTTCATCTTGCCCTCGCGGTCCCAGTGGAACTGGACCTTGATGCGGCCGTACTTGTCGGTGAAAATCTCCTCCCCGGGCGGGCCGACGACGACCGCCGTTTGGGCCCCGGGGACGACCGGCTTCTCCGTCGTCTGCTGCGGCCGGAACTGCAGGGCCGACGGGATGGCGGTGAAGCTATTGCGGTAGACGAAGCCCTTACCGGCTGTGCTGCTGCTCCGGTAGCTCGCCGGCAGTTCGGCGAAGTGGACGACGGACGTGAGCACGTACTCGCCGTCGGGCTTGATCGGGGTGGTCGCCAGGTCGGTCGGCAGGACGGTCACGCTGAACTTGTGCCCGGCCGCCATCTGCCTGCCCTCGCCCTCGCCGCGGACGGTGACCGAGGCCGCGGCCGCGGCTTGCATCCGGAGGTTCACGGTCCGCTTCGCGTCGTCGGGAATTTTGCCCAACTCGGCCGGTTGCTCGCCGCCGTTCGGTTCGATCCCGTCGAACCGTTGGGCGTACTCGCCGGGCCAGTCGTACACTTCGAGATTGGCGTAGTCGCCGACGGTCAACTTGTGCGACACCTTGCCCATCACGGTCGTATCGGTCAGGGCCTTGGTGCTGTCGTTTTTCCGGTGCGGCAATTCAAACGTGTGGTCCCACAGCAGAAACTTGCCGGACACCTGGTCCTGGACCTTCGACCAGTACGAGATGCAGTCCTCGCCGGCGTCCGCCTGGTCGGTGTGCGTCTTGTAGGTGATCGTCGATTGCCCGACGACTACGGGGTGGCTCTGCTTGTCGTCGGCGACGACGAGGGTGTGCGACGACTCGGCGGTCTTGAAGAAGTAGAAGATGCCCTCCTCTTCCATCAACCGCGCGGCGAAATCGAAGTCGCTCTCGCGGTACTGCACGACGTAGTCCCGCGGCTGATAGGTGCCGGAGAATTTGTACTCGACGGTCAGGCCGGTGAAGACCTTCTTCAGGATGTCCGGCACGCTCAACTGCTGGAAAATGCGGCTCTGCGTCTTCTTGGTGAGCAGCCAGAGTTTCGGGACGATTTCGAGCCGGTAGCTCGTGAACTCTTCGTCGCTGTTCCCCTGCGCGAGCCGGACGCAAATGCCGTGAAAGTAGCGGACCCCCGTCTTCGGCAGGCTCAGTTGCAACCCCACCGGCTGACCCAAAACCTTGTCGAAGGGGAAGACGAAGTCTCGCAGCGTCTTTGCGTCGATCGTGATCCGGAAGAGCGTCGAAAGCGCTTCGGTCCCGCTCATGCCGACGGCGAGCATCGCGTCCTTCCCCAGGGGAGTTTGGAGGACGAGCGGTCGGCCGGTTTGCGTGTAGGAGTTGCTCATAGAAAGTTATTCGTAGGAATTTCTGTTCCAGAACTGTGTCGATTTTAACCTTTTGGGCACGGACAACAAGACGGTAACTCTCGCTTGAGGCCAGTATACCCCAAGTCCCCGATACAAGCGGCACACCCAGTCCACGCGGTTTTACCGCTCGTATCCAACTTATCGAACTTACCCTGAAGATCGCTCTGATCTGTTGTCGATTGCATAGGTACAGCCCGCGACTCCAAGTTCCGCTGACGCAAACGGCCCCCGAGCGACGGGGGATTGTGGCGGCGGAAAGTGCGGGGTACGAATCGTTCGGCAATCGGCACAGCCCCAGGGGATCGAAGGATGAAGACCGCGAAAATCTTACTCGGAGCCGCCGCCGCCGCGGCCATGGTCGTGACCGCGTCCGCCCAGACGCCGGCCCCCGCCGTCGCCCCCGACCCGAGCGCCGCGCTCAACGGCGTCGTCCCCCCGCCGCCCAGCCCCGTCGGCATCGCCCCGCAGCCGTTCCTGCCCAACGGGCCGACGATCTGGTCGCGGCTCGGGGTCGATTCCGTGCAGCGGGAGTTCCGCCGCCGTCAGGCCGTCCGGACGCCGCTGGGCCAACTCCGCGAGCGGATCCGCGAGCCGTTGACGAAGCTCACCGGCGGCATCATCCCGCCGTTCGCGCCGAAAATCCCGAGCGTCGCCGAGTTGAAAGACCCCGGTGCCGTCGGGGCCGCGGCCAAGGCCAAGCTCGACCGGGCGGGGGCCGAGGAGCGGGTCAAGGCGATCAAGTACCTGGGCACCCTCGACTGTCACTACTGGCCCGAGGCCGAAGACGCGCTCATCGGCGCGCTCCGGGCCGACCGCAACGAGTGCGTCCGGTACGAGGCGGCGACGGCCCTCCTGCGCGGCTGCTGTTGCACGTGCAAGGTGACGGTCGCCCTGAGCATCGCGGTGAGTTGCTCCGAGGCCGACGGCAACCCGTCGGAGCGGTCGGCCCGGGTGCGGGCGGTGGCCGCGCACGCCCTCGACCGCTGCCTGGGGAGCGCGTGCTGCGCCCCGGAACTGCCGCCGCTGGTGCCGCCCGACGCGGACAAAAAAGACGCGGACAAGAAAGGGCCGGTCGAAGGGGGCGACAAGACCAAGGACAAGGACGACGACAAGGCCGCGGGCAAGGCCCGGCCCGGGGACGCGGACTACCCCAAGCAATACTACGCTGCCGTGGCCCGGATGCCGCGAGCGAAGGTGACCGCGATGGGCCGCCGGGCGCTCGAACTCGGGGCGCAGTTCGGGTACGACTTCAGCACCCCGATCAACGACAGCGACTACGTCGCGGCCGGGCTGCCGGTGGCCACGTCGGCGACCCCGACCGGGGCCAGCCCGCAGCCGACGACCCTGCTGGAACTCCTCGCCTGGAACGACTCGGGCGCGGCCATCGGCCAGCCGGTCCTCGCCCCGCCCACGGTCGTCGTGCAGCGGCCGACGCCCACGCCGGTGCGGACCGCGGTGGCCGCAGTGCCGACGCCGATCCCGGCAATGGCCCCGGCCCCGTCGCCGGCCCGCCTACCCTCGGTCGTCGTGAGTTCGCCCGGAGCGTCCGCCGCCGACAAGCCGACCGTCGCTTCGCCGAAGGTCGCGCAGCCCGTCGCCGCGTCGGCCCCGGCGGTCACGCCGATCGCCATGACCGAGGTCAAGCCGGTCGCCCCACTACCGCCGCCCGTTTTGCCCACGCCGAAGCCCGCGCCTCTCAAGTTCGTCGCCCCCACGCCGGTCGCCACTGTGCCGACGCCAACGCCCACGCCGCTCAAGTTCGTCGTCCCGACGCCGGTCGCCGCTTTCCCGACGCCGACGCCGGTCGTCAACGCACCGATCGTGACCGTGCCGCGCGTCGCGGTTCCGATCGTGCCCGCCCCGACGTTGGCCCAGAAGCCGAGCGTCCCCGTCGCAGCTCTGGTGGCGACGGTTCAGGCTCCGGCCCCGGTCGTCTCGATCCCGACGGTGCCGAAGCTGCCCGCCCCGCAACCGGTGACCCGGCCGGCGACCGAGAACCGGTTCCCGCCCGAACCGACCCCGCTCGGCGGCGACTTCCAACCGCGGGGTCGGTAACTGCTCCACGTTCTGGGCTTCCCGCGACTCACCCTTCGGCCGGCTTGTCCAGTCCGATCGGTTGGCGAAGGAAGTCCAGGACGTTTTTGCCGGACGTGAGTTGGTCCACCAGTTCGGGAAACTTGGCGTCGCGCAACTCGATCGCGCGGCGGACCAGGAAGGGGACCGGGCTGTGCGGCTCGACCACTTCGAGGGCGACGACGAGTTGCAGGAGTTGGGCGTAAATGCCCTCGCGCGACCGCCCGCCGCCCCCGGAGCCGACACTCCCCTCGGGGCCGCCGGCCGCCGAATCAGTCCCGTCGCCCGCCGCGCCGGGAGCCGCCCCCGCGGTCCCGTTGCCGCGAACCCGGAGCATCTCCTGGGTCATGTTGCGGCAGTCGATCATCGCCTTCTTCAAGCCCGTCAACCCGGGCGACATGCCCGGGGCTTTCGCGTCGAGGACCGCGCCGAGCAGCGCGACCTCGGTCATCGCCTCGGCCAGGCACTCGTCGGCCTCGGCGACGGCCTTCAGTTGATCGGGTTGGGCCTTGGCCAGCGCGGCGTCGAAGTTTTCCTTCCCGGAGCCGGGTTCGTCGGTCGTCGCCGTCCGTGCGTTGCGGTAGCCGAACTTCACATCGCCCGCGGTCAGCAGCGGAACGTCGCGCAAGACGTTCGGAAAGAACGGCGTCTTCAACTCCTCGTCGATGTACCCGAAGAGGGTGACCCGGCCCTCGACATCGTCCGGGCTGGTCGGGTCGTCGATGGCGGGGAGCATGGCCCCCCAGCACTCCTCGCACAGCCGCCGGGTCAGTTTCAAACTGTCGCGCAGGCCGCGAAAGCCGTAGGCGTGCGTCGCCGCTTCGGTCATGAGCATGACGAGCCGCAAGTCCTTGCCGTGCTTGACCAGGTAGTCCGTCCCGAACTCGAACAGTTTGTTCCAGTCGGCCATTTTGCGCGGCTTGTTGGCCAGGGCGTAGTCCTTCAAGTCGTCCGAGCTGAGCTTGGCCGGGTCGTGCTCTTCGCGGTACTCCTTGAGCAGATTCCGGTCGCGCAGGCCGAGCGACCGGCCGGCCGGGTCGTCGCCCGGGACCGGGAGGAGCATCGCTTCGACGTCGAGAATCGGGGCGACGGGCATGGGTAAGCTCCTTGGAACTGGGGGTCACCGCGGCGTCGTTGTGCCCGTCGGGACAGGGTGCGAAAAAGCGGGCGGTGGGCGTTGAAGCACTGGGGCACATTCGTATATTACTGGTACTGTAACGCTTGCTGTTCTCTTGGGCCACCCCCATGCGCGCTCTGCCGGTCTACTGGCACGAAGGCATGTTCCTTCGCCAGCACCACTTCCAGGCCGCGGACCGGCACACGCTCGACTTGATTAGCCAGTCGAGCCGGTGGGACGTGCCGTACAACTGGGGCCTCCGCGGCATCGACATCGACCCCAACGCGCTGACCAATTTCCGCTTCGTGGTGCGGCGGCTCCAGGCGCGGATGCGGGACGGCACGATCGTCCGCGTCCCCCAAGACGCCGCACTGCCCGAGATCGACTTGCGGGCCGCGTTCAAGTACGCCGAGGACCGGAACGAAGGGACGGTCGAAATTTCGCTCGCCGTGCCGATCCTCGACCTCGGCCGGCCGAACGTCACGGCCGCCGGCGGGGAGGCGGCCCGGTACCGCGTCGAGATGGACAACCGCGTGCCCGACGAGAGCGACGGCAAGACCGAACGGCCGCTGCAGTACCGCCGACTGAACTTGACGGTGTTGACGTCGGGCACCGACCCGGCCGGGTACGAGACGCTACCGCTCGCCGTGTTGACGCGGGCCACCCAAGGCGAATCGACGCCGGTCCTGCACCGCCCGTTCATGCCCCCGGTACTGGCCTGCGAGGGCTGGCCGGCCCTCCGCGAGGACATTTTGCAGCCGATCTACCACAAGATCGGCACGCTCGTCCGCGACCTCGGCGGCACGGTCAAAGACCGCGAGATCAGCTTCCTCGACACCGACCCGGAAGCCCGGTTGATGTTCGAGCAGGTGCGGCTGCTCAACGAGGCCGCCGCCGTCACGCGGATCATCGCCCGGACGGACGGCGTCCACCCCGTCCAGGCGTACACGGAGTTGTGCCGGCTCGTCGGCCAGCTCGCCATCTTCGGCACGGACCGTGCGATCCCCGAACTCCCCGAGTACCGGCACGACGAACTCGGCCCGTGCTTCTTCGACCTGAAGAAGGTCCTCGACCAACTCCTGAACATGATCGGCGCGGACCGCAAGTTCCAGCAGCGGCCGTTCGCCGGGCACGGCCTGCAGATGCGCGTCGATATGGACGAGCCGTGGATGGCCCCGGGCTGGCAGATGTTCGTCGGCGTCGAGTCGAACCTGAACAGCAACGAGGTCATCGGCCTCTTGACGAGCGGCCAGATGAACATGAAGATTGCGTCCACCGACCGCGTCGAGGACGTGTACGCCCTCGGCCACCGGGGCATGGTCTTCCGGTACGAAGCCCAACCCCCGCGGGTGCTGCCGATCACCAAGAAGGACACGTACTTCTCGATCGAGCGCAGCCCGGACGAGTGGCCCTTCGTGCAGCGCACCCGCCGCCTGGCCATCCGCCTGAACGAGCGGCTGCTCGACGGCGACCTGCAGAACAAGCGGGACGTGCTCATCCGCGGCCAGCCGGGCAAGCAGCCGGTCATGCGCTTCACCCTGTACGTCGTCCCCCCCAAGGGTTAAGCCTCCGCCATGGAAACCGACCTCAGCCGGCACGTCCTCGATGTCATGGCCTACGGACTGTCGCTCAAGGAGCGCCTGAGCGCGGGCGAGAGCCTATTGCTCGACGTGGAGAACGCCCGGCTCAAGCAGATGCTCCTCGGCGAGGGCGCGATCCGCGGCCACGCCGACTACGGGGACACCGTCCGCCGCCCGGTCCAGCCGGACGAGCGCGACTTCCTCGGTGCCCGGTACGCCATCGCCTGCTGGCTCGACGAGATTTTCATCTCGGACCCCGAGTGCCCGTGGTGCAGCCCGTGGCGGGAAAAGTCCCTGGAGGCCGAGATCTACGGCGGCGGTCAGGAACGGGCCTGGCGGTTCTGGTCCCAGGCCGACCTGGCCGACAAGCGGCCGGGCACCGAGGCCGTCGAAGTCTTCTTCTGGTGCGTCATGCTCGGCTTCCGCGGGTCGCCGTCTCTGGTGGACCCGAAAGAGTGGGCCGAGCGCGCCCGCCGCCGCGTCGTCGCGTCGCGGAACAAAGAAATCCGCCTGCCGGCCGACATGGGCGTGCGGACCAACGTGTCGCCGTTGCGGAACCGGGGCCGGGCACTCGCGGCCGTCCGCCTGTTCGTAGTCGTGCTGGCCGCCGCACTGCTGGTCGGCACGCTCGTCGTCACGCAGATGTTCAAGAACTAACCGCCGGACGCCACCGCCACCTTCGGGACCGCGACAGCCATGCAGACCCTCGTCTACCTGTTCGTCAGCTTCATCGAGCGCATCCGCAGCCTCGTCGGGATGGTCATCCCCATCTTCGCCGAGGCCGCCGACTTCCGCGCCTGGCCGAGGTGGGTGCGCGTCCTCGTCACGGTCATCCTGCTAGCGATCATCCTGACCGGGCTGTTCTACCTGAACCGGTTGGAGATCGTTCAGACCTACCTGCAGAAGCACGCCCGCGACGAAATCCGGCCCTTCTACCTGCCGATTCTGTTCTTACTGCTCTACGCACTGACGTGGATCGCCTACTTCTGGTGGAAGCTGTTCAACGCCTCGGACGCGGCGGAGTACCCGGACATCGAGGCGGCCTGGCGGGAGGGCATGGACAAGCTCCGGGAGAACGGCATCGCCGTCGTCGATCTGCCGCTGTACCTCGTCGTCGGCCGGCCGCAGGGCGGGGACGCGTCCCTGTTCCTGAACTCGCAGCAGAAGATTCAGTTCACCGCGCCGAAGAGCGATTCCGCACCGGTCCGCATCTTCGCCGGCCCGAACGCCATCTACGTCACGTGCTCCGGGGCCTCGACTTGGGGCAAGTACATCGCCCGGCTGCACGACACCGAAGCGGTCGGCGGCGGGGAGAACGCCGACGCGACCAACATGAACAAAACCATCACCCCCGGGCAGGCCCTGGAGGGCGTGGACCAGAAGGACCAGGACGAGTTCTACGACCTGATCCGCGCCCAGAGCGAACGCGCCTTGTCGCCGGCGGAACAGGCCCGACTGCACGAACTCGGGGCGATGATGAAGTCCGCCGGGGCGCGGAAGCAGACGCAGGTCCGCATGGGGTCGGACGAGCTGGCCGAAGGGCCGCGCCGCCTGGCGTACCTGTGCCGGCTCATCGAGCGCGAGCGGCGGCCGTGGTGCCCGGTCAACGGCGCGCTCGTCCTCATCCCGTGGGCGGCCCTCGAAACCGACGACCTGGCCCGGACCGCCGTCGGCGTTTTGTCGGGCGACCTGGCCACGGCCCGCGTCGGGCTCCGCATGGTCTACCCCCAGTACGTCATGGTGTGCGACCTGGAGCAAGCCGAGGGGTTCGACGAATTCCGCCGCGGCTTCACCGCCCAGGAGTTGCGCGGCCGCATCGGCCAGCGGATGCCGCTGGTGCCCGACCGCCCGGCGGCCGAGATGCCCGGGGTGATGGAGACCGTGGCCGAGTGGATTCGCCTGAACACGGTGCCGGCGTTCGTCCTGAACCGGCTCAAGCTGGAGTGGCCGCCGGAGGGCCGCAAGACGAACCGGTTCGTTCCGAACAACAACCGCAAGCTGTTCTACTTCCTGTACGACCTGTTCACCCGGTCCCCCCGCCTCGGCCGCATCCTGTCGAGCGGGGTGACCGCCGGGATCGCCCCGGGTGACCTCACGGACGCGGAACAGTACCCCCTGGTCGGCGGGTGCTACTTCGCCGCAACCGGCCTGGACGAGCGGTCGCAGGCGTTCGCCGGCGGGGTCTTCCAGCGGCTGACCGAGGACCAGTCCCAGGACGCCGTGAGTTGGTCCGAGGCGGCCCTGCGGGAAGACCGGTCGCTGGGCGTCCGCGCGTCCGTGCTGTACGTCGCGTCCGCCGCGATCGCGCTGGCGACCATCGCCGTCGTGTACTTCAAACTCACCGGGTCGTGACCCCGCCGAATGTTCGGGCCGGCCCGCCGGGAATTTCCGCGGCCCCGTTCGATCCGCCGGGGCTGCCCCCTTGAAATGTTCGGGCGGGCCGTCATAATGCGTCTGACACCCGCCCGGGTGGCGAAATTGGCAGACGCGCCAGCTTGAGGTGCTGGTTCTCGAAAGGGATTGCAGGTTCAAGTCCTGTCCCGGGCACTCGAAGCCCACCGGCCCGCTCGAACCTGACGGTCGAGACGTGCCGGTGGGTTTTTTCGTCGGCCGACTTCCCGTATCGTGTCCTGACGCGATCCCGCTCCCCCTTCCGCCCCGAGGCGCGCCGATGACCCGCACTTTGCTGTGTGCCGCCCTGTTCGCAGCGGTCCTCCTCACGGGCACCGCGCTGGCGGCCCCCGACGAGTCGCCCGTCGCCGGCCGCTGGAAGTTCCGCATCACACAGGGCGAGGAGACGATCACCTTCTTGTTCGCCTTCTCGCAAAGTGAGGGCAAGTGGGTCGGCGACTTCCTCGGCAGTTCGGCCAAGCTCAAGGCCGAGCCGACCGTCGAGCGGCTCGACGTGACCGCCGACAAGGTCCGGTTCGCCGTCCTGTTCGGCGGCCGCGAGTTCATCAATTTCGACGGCTCGCTCGCCAAGGACGGGAAGAAGCTGAGCGGCTCGTTCAACCAGTTCGGCGGGCCGTTGCAACTGACCGAGATGTACCCGTCGAAGCTCAAGAAGGCCGACGATCCCGTCGAGCTGGCCCGCGAAACCCTTCAGCAACTGGACGCCGGCCCGGCCCTGTTCGACGCCGGTTTCGCCGTCCTTTCGCAGGCCACCGCCAAGAAGCTGACGGCCGACGAGGTGCGGCAGGTCGTCGATAAGCTCGCCAAGGCGTCGGCCGGGTACGGGTCGCGCTGGGACAATGCCACCGGGTTGAAGATCGCCGGCGTGCTGGCCGACCAGGACGGGTACTCCGAGATCGCCCTGACGCAAATCCGCCGGGCCGAGCGCACCCTGTCGGACGACGCCCCGGTCGCCCAGCAGATGGAAGTCTTCGACACCCTCGCCCGCGTGCTGACGAAAGCCGGCAAGCCGGACGAGGCCAAGAAGTACGCCGCGAGCGTGGCCAAGCTCGAAGCCCGGGACTTCGCGGAGTCCACCAAGGAGACGCGGACGTTCAAGGCCGAGCCGTTCGCCGGCCGCAAGGCGAAGTCGGACCGGGTCGCCGTGATCGAGGTCTTCACCGGGGCCGAGTGCCCGCCGTGCGTGGCGGTCGATGTCGCGTGCGACGCCCTGCTGGCGAGCTACAAGCCGACGGAGTTGATCGTCCTCAACTACCACTTCCACGTCCCCGCCCCGGACCCGCTGACGAGCTTCGACGGCATGGACCGCGCCGGCTTCTACGCCGAGCAGATCACCGGTGCCCCGAGCGTTTTCTTCAACGGCAAGGCCGGCCCCAAGGGCGGCGGCCCGGTCGCGGCGGGCAAGGCGAAGTTCGCCGAGTTCCGCGCCGAACTCGACAAGCAGCTCGAAACCCCGGCCGCCGCGAAGCTGACGCTCAGCGTCACCCCCGGCGACAAGGGTCTCACCGCCAAGGCGACGGCCGAGGTCGATGCCCCCGGCGAGAAGGTGATGCTGCGGTTCGCCGTGGTCGAGGAGCGGGTCCGCTACCGCGGCGGCAACGGCGTCCGCTACCACAGCGCCGTCGTCCGCGAGATGCCCGGGACGGCGAAGGGCCAGCCGCTCACCAAGAAGACGCAGGACGTGACCGCGACGATCAACGTCGCCGAGTTGCGCGGCAAGCTGTCGAAGTACCTCGACGACTACGCCAAGACCGAGGGCGAGTTCCCCCGCCCCGACCGGCCGCTCGCGTTGACCAACCTGAAACTCGTCGCCTTCGTCCAGAACGACGCGACGGGCGAGATTTTGCAAGCGGCGCAGGTGAACCTCGACGCGGTGAAATGATCGCGGCCCGCGTTGACATCCAGGCTCCACCCGGGTACGTGCCGATGATGAGGAGTGCCATGCTTGCGGTCGGCCGGGTTCTCGCGCTGTGGCGTCACGCCCTGGGTCTGGCGGTCGCCCTCGCGGTGGCGGCGAGCGTCTACCTCTACTACCGCGCGGAGTACAACCACGCCAAGCGGCTGCGCGTCGTCACGGACGGCAAGCTCTACCGGTGCGGGCAAATGACCGGGAACGGCTTCCGCGACGCCTTCAAACGGTTCGGCATCAAGACGGTGATCAACCTCCAGGAAGAAGCCCGCGACCCGTACATCGCCGACTCGTTCTTGGACCGGCCGACGACCTACCTGGACGCCCCGCGGACGCTCGAAAGCGACATCTGCCGGGACAACGGCGTGGAGTACGTTTCCCTCGACGGCGGCGTCCTGGAGACGCTGGCACACGACGGCGGCTCGCGGCCGAAACTCGTGGACGACTTCCTCAAGATCGTGGCCGACGAGAAGAAACTGCCGGTGCTCATCCACTGCAAGGCCGGGCTGCACCGCACCGGCTTCATGACGGCCATTTACCGCATGGAGTTCGAGGGCCGGTCGAAGGACGACGTCGTCCGCGAGTTGCGGGCCAACGGGTTCGGCACCTTCGGGGCGACGGCCGGCAACGATTACCTCCAGCGGTACATCCTCGACTTCCACCCCACCCCGCCGGCGGCCCCGAAGTGACCACCCTCGACCGCCTCTACCTGGTGAGCTTCGTCCGGTCCTACCTGATCGTGCTGACGAGCCTGTTGAGCCTGTACATCATCGTGGACCTGTTCACCAACCTGGACGAGTTCAGCCAGGGGTCGATGGCCGACAACGCGCGGCACATCGTGCGGTACTACACGGCCAACATCTCGAAGATTTTCAACCAGCTCAGCGAACTCATCACGCTCATCGGGGCGATGTTCACCGTCGCCTGGATGCAGCGGAGCAACGAGTTGCTGCCCCAACTCTCGGCCGGCATCTCGACGCAACGGGTCGTCCGCCCGATCCTCGTCGGCTGCCTGGTCACGATCGCCCTGGGGCCGCTCAACCAGGAGTTCTTCATCCCGGCCGTGGCGAACGAGTTGCAGAAGCCGCGGAAGGACCCGAACCAGGAAAAGGCCGTCGGCGCGCGCGGCGCGTTCGACCCCAGCGGCGTCCACCTGGAGGGGTACGTCGGGTACCCCAAGGACCGCAAAATCCTCGACCTGTGCCTGACCTTCCCGGACGACAGCCCGACCGGGATGCTCCACCTCACGGCCCGCGAGGCCGTGTACGTGCCGCCGACGGGGGCGGCCCAGACGGGCGGCTGGAAGCTCTTCCAGACGACGCCGGAAAGTGTCGAGGGCAAGCTGCCGGCGTACTTCGAGCGGCTGTCCAGTGGGGTCTACTTCCTCAAGACGACCGAGGTTGATTTCGAGGCCCTGACCAGCACCGGGAACGCCTTTCTGTACGCGTCCACGGCCCGGCTCCGCGAGTCGCTGGCCAAGCCGGACTCGCGCCGCCAGGCCAACGTCGCCGTCGCGTTCCACATGCGGTTCACCCGGCCCCTCGTCGGCGTAATGCTGGTGCTGATGGGCCTGGGCGTGATCCTGCGGGACCAGAACAAAAACGTCTTCGTCAACGTCGGCCTGTGCCTGATCTTGTGCGTGATGTTTTACACCGTGATCTACGGGTGCAAGTTCCTCGGCGAGAACGACGTCCTGTCGCCCGCGCCGGCGGCGTGGCTGCCGGTGCTACTCTTCGGTCCGTTCGCGTTCGTTCTGTTCGACGCCGCCCACACCTGAGCCGAGCGTGAGAAAATGCCGAATCGGGGGGAATTGCCCTCGGCGCACCTTGGGGGGGTTGCTATCGTCGCCGGCCGGTCAGCACAACGACGCCGGGCACGACGCCGGGCGGACTGCCCTTGAGGATGGAACCGATGCGATTGTTCACCCGCCGCGCGGTCGCGCTGCTGCTCACGTCCGCCGTCGCCGGTTCGGCGACCGCTCAGACCCCGGCCCCGGCCCCCGTGCCCGCCCAGGTGCCGGCCCTGGCCCCCGTGCCCCCGCCCGCCGCGACGCTGCCCGCGCCGGCCGCGGCCCCGGCGGCGAAGCCCGTCGAGCGGCCCACCGGGATTGCCGCGACCGTCAACAACCAGCCGATCCCCGAAGTCTCCGTGTGGCGCGCCCTGCGGCAGTTCCCCGTCGAAGAGCACGGGCTGGCGCGGAAAGAGATTCTCAACCACCTGATCGAGAACACGCTAATCGACCAGTACCTGAACCTCCTCAAAATGGAGGTCGCCCCGGCCGAGGTCGAGAAGTTGCTCGAAGAACTCAAGGCGGAGTTGAAGAAGTCGAACAAGGACTACGCCAAGGAACTCGACGCGATGATGCTGACCGAGGCCGAGTTCCGCGTCGAAGTCGCCGCGCAGATGAAGTGGGACAAGTTCTTGAAGCAGCAGGGCACCGACCAGTCGTTGCAGGCGTTCTTCGACAAGCGGCCCGACCTGTTCGACGGCTCGATCGTCCGCGCCCGGCACATTCTGCTGACGCCCGGAACCGACCCGGTGAAGGTCGCCGAGGCCAAGAAGAAGCTGGCCGACATCAAGGCGACCCTCGTCGCCGAGGGCGACAAGGCCGCCGCCGCCCCGGGCGACGCGCTCGCCAAGGAGCAGGCTCGCGGTAAGCGGCTCGACGAACTGTTTTCGCAGTTCGCCAAGGACCACTCGACCTGCCCGTCGAAAAAGGACGGCGGCGACCTGAACTTCTTCCCCCGCGTCGGCCAGATGGTCGAGCCGTTCTCGGAGGCGGCGTTCAAGCTGAACGCCTTCCAGGTGAGCGACCCGGTCGAGACCGAGTTCGGCCAGCACCTGATCATGGTGACCGACCGCAAGCCGGGCACGCCGAAGAAGTTCGAGTTGGTCAAGGAAGACGTTCGCGCCGTGTACGCCATGCACTTGCGGACGGCCGTCGTCGGCCAGATGCGGCCGAAGGTGCCGATTACGATCAACCCCGCCCCGGCCGACGCGGCCCCGGCCGTTCCCGCCCCGGCACCGGTCCCGATGAAGTAACCGCGGTCGAAACCGCAGCGAAAGGTTCGTCCCGAGAGGTGTCGGATGACGGACTTCAGCCAACTGCCCTCGGGCCTGCCGGTCCCTGCCGACGACGGGGCGTGCGACCACCTGCCGGGCCGCGCGGTCCCGTCAGTCCCGCTACCGTCCACGAGCGGCCGCACAGTGGACCTGGCCGCGCGGCCGGGGTTGGTCGTGGCCTTCTGCTACCCGATGACCGGCCGGCCCGGCGTGCCCCTCCCGGACGGCTGGGACGCCATCCCCGGGGCGCGGGGTTGCACCCCACAGGCGTGCGCCTTCCGAGACCTGGCCGGTGAGTTCGCGGCGCGCGGGGCCGCGGTGTTCGGCGTCAGCACGCAATCGCCCGAAGAGCAGGTCGAGGCGGCGGCCCGGTTGCACCTGCCGTTCGAGTTGCTCAGCGACGAGCGACTCGAACTGGCGACCGCCCTCCGACTGCCGACCTTCGAGGCCGCCGGCCGGGCGCGACTCCGTCGGCTCACGCTAGTCCTCGCCGGCGGTCGCGTCGAGCGCGTTTTCTACCCGGTGTTCCCGTCGGACGCGCACGCGGCCGAGGTCCTCGCCTGGCTGGCGGCGCGGCGGCTAGAATAGCCAGACACTCCGGGAATTCTCGCATGAGCCACGCGCCGCACGTCGAACACCACTTCACTGCGTCCGAAGTCGTGCGGGACATCGTCATCGGCATGGCCGACGGGCTGACGGTGCCGTTCGCGCTGGCGGCCGGGCTGTCCGGGGCCGTGGACGGGACGGCGATCATCGTCACGGCGGGGCTGGCCGAGGTCGCCGCCGGGTCGATCGCGATGGGCCTGGGCGGCTACCTGGCGGCCCGCACGGACGCGGAGCACTACGCCGGCGAGAAGGCCCGCGAGGAGCGGGAGACGCTCGAAGTACCGGAGGCCGAGGCCGCCGAAGTCGCGCACCTGTTCCGCGGCTACGGACTGCCCGAGGCGACCGTCACCAGTGTCGTGGACGCCATCCGGGCCGACCGCGGCCGCTGGGTCGATTTCATGATGCGGTTCGAGTTGGGCCTCGAAGAACCGGACCCGAAGCGGGCGCGGAACAGTGCGCTCACCATCGCGTCCGCCTACGTCGCCGGCGGGCTGGTGCCGCTCGCGCCGTACATGGTCGCCCGGACGGCGCACGAGGGGTTGGCCTGGTCGGCGGGCGTGACGCTGGCGGCACTGCTGGCGTTCGGCTACGTGAAGGGCCGCTTCACGACGGCCCGGCCGCTGCGCAGTGCCTGGCAGACGGCCGGCATCGGGGCCCTGGCGGCGACCGCCGCGTTCGGCATCGCCCGGGCCATCGGTTGAGGAAACCGCGGGGCGTGCGCCGTAAGACGACGCGGTCGCACCGCTCCCCCGAGGCTCCCGCCGCCGTGACTCCGCCCGACGACTCGCGCACTCCCCGTTCGTTACGCCTCCTCGCCGGGCTGCTCGGCCTGCTCGCCGTCCTCTTCACGTCGTGGCCGGCGTACCGGGCCACCGTGCGCGTCGAGATCGACGTGAACGAGGGCTGGAACGCCTACTTCACCGACGCCGCGCTCGGCCGCCGGGCGCTCTACCCGGCCGCCGACGAACTCGTCACGAACAACTACCCGCCGCTGTCGTTTTACGCCGTCGGGGCGTGCGGCCGGGTCGTCGGCGACGCCGTGTTCGCCGGGCGACTGCTGTCGTTGGCGGCGGTCCTCGCCACCGGAATGCTGGTCGGCCTCGCGGTGCGGCAGTTCGGCGGCGAAGTACCCTCCCGGCCCGCCGAGTGGGCCGGGGCGCTGACGCAAAATCGTCGGCCGTCAGTTGGGGACGCGGTCGCCTTCGCGGACGCGGCCGAGGGCGTCGGCCTGCCAGTAGTGGCCGGCGTTCACGTCGAGGCAGGTCAAGAAACCGCCGCCGTAGGCGTGCGTGTCGATGCAGACAGTGGAGCCGTAGTCGAGGACGTTGCCCGACTTCTGCGAGGTGTGGCCGACGATCACCGTCTTGCCGCTGACGTGGTCGATCGGACCGCGCAGGAAGTCCCAGAAGATTGCCGTTTCGGTCTGTGCCCGCATCGGCAGGTGCGGGTCCACGCCGGCGTGGGCGAAAATGTGCGTCTCGGTTTCGAGCCAATCGACGCACTCGGTCTTGAGGAACTCCCAGTGGCCGGGCGGGATGTCCTCGAACTTGCCCGACTTGCCGGGGGTCGGGGAATAGCTCGCCAGGCACTGCATTCCGCCGACGCCGAGCCACATCTTGCGCATCCCGGCGTCGGTCCGGGCTTGCAGCATCATGAGTTCGTGGTTGCCGCGCAAGCAGACGACCCGGTGCGTCGCCTTCATGGCAATGAGCCGGTCGAGGACGCCCTTGCTGTCGGGGCCGCGATCGACGTAGTCGCCCAGGAAAATGAGCCAGTCGTCGGGCGTCGGGGCGACGGCGGCGAGCAGCGAGTCGAGGTTCGCGGTCGCCCCGTGGATGTCGCCGAAAGCCAGGGTGCGCATACTCACTTCGCTTTCCCCAGGTCCAGCACTTCCCAGAGCGACGGGTCGTCGGCGAAGGGGAAGTCGGAAGTCACGCCGAGGTACTGGTCGCCGAGTTCGGCGTCGCGGACGTGGTAATAAACGCCGAGCCGCGGGTGCTCTTGCGGGTCGAAGCCGAACAACAGCGCGGCGGGCAAGAAGGCTTCGAGCCGGTAGCCGGCCTTCACCGCGTGGTGCATGAAGGCGATGTCGGCCGGGGCGCACACCGGCGCGTCTTGTTGGGCCCGGTGGACCTTCGTCTGGCCGCACGCCGGGTCGGCTTTGTCCGGGCCGCCGCCGGCCGGGAGGAAGTAGAACTGGTGGCACGTCCGGCTGGCGCGGTGGCCGGCCCGGGCGTCCCGGGTGTCGAGCCACAGGGTCAGGCCGTCCGCACTGCCCGACTTGGCGGCGTCCCCGGTCGGCGGCTGGGCTTTGCCCTTCACGGCGAGTTGCACGCCCAGGCCGAAGTCGTTCCAGGCCAACCGCACGTCAGCAAAGTCGGTTCGGCCGTCCAGCGCGGCGAAGGTGTGCAGGCGGGCCGACTCGGGCAGATCGAGGAGGCGTTCGGCGTCCTCGGAGTCGGCCGGCATCGCCTTGACGTAGGCACACGGGTGGGCGATTCGGACCAGGAAGCGGTTCGGCACGAGCGACGCCATCAGTAGTCCTGCCGTTCGCAGCGGGCCAGCGCGTCCTTGAACGCGACGACCGTGGGGAACCGCAGCGCCCGGTCGCGCTCGACGCACTTCATCAGCACCCGGGCGAGTTCCTCGCCGATCTTCGGGTTCATGTCCAGGGCCTTGCGCGGCAAGGTGTTCAGCTTGCGGGTCAGGCTCACCTCGGACGACGGCGACGGCTCCCACGGCATCGCCCCGGTGAACAGTTCGTAGGCCGTCACGCCCAGCGCGAACACGTCCACCCGCTGGTCGGTCGTGCTCCGCTTGATGATCTCGGGGGCCAGGTAATCGACCGTCCCCGTACGGTTGCCCGGCTGGCAGAAGGCCGGGGTGTACGGGATCGTCAGGCCGAAGTCGATGAGCTTGACGACGCCCTCCTTGTCCACCATCACGTTCCGCGGGCACAGGTCCCGGTGCAGGTACGGAACCGCGTGCAGGTACATCAGCGCCTCGCACAACTGGTTGACGTACTTCATCCGGTTGCCGTCGAGCTGGGCCGACTTCGTCTCGATCAGGTAGTTCAGGCCCAGGCCGTCGATCCACTCCATGACGAGGTACGGCTCGCCGTCCCGGGTCCGGCCGTGCTCGAAGGTCTTCATGCAGTTGACGTGGTTCAGGGCGACGCACACCTCGCCCTCGCTGGGCTTCTTCAGGCCCATGATCTTGAACCGCTCCTCGAACTTCCGCGTCTTCTCCTTGTCCATGAGCTTCAGACAGATGGTCCGGCCCAACTCGCGGTCGTAGGCCTTGAACACCTTCGACATGCTCCCTTGCCCCGTGCGGCCTTGCAGGTCCCAGCGCTTGGCGACCTCGACAGTTTTGCCGCCGCCGCCGCCGAAAAGTTTGCTGAGGAAGCTCACGGGCGGGTGCCTCGTTCGGGTCGGGGCGGAGACCTCACCCCCCGCCCCCTCTCCGACGCGGAGAGGGGGAGCAAGGAGCGGGAGGATGCCGCACGTGGGACTTTCGACATCAACTCTCTCGCTCCCCCTCTCCGCGTCGGGGAGGGGGCCGGGGGGGGGTGAGGTTGCTTCACGCCCCCGCTCACTGAATCTGGCAGAAGTCGATCAGGCGGGCGACGACGGTCCGCAAGTCGGCCCGCGGGACGATGCGATCGACGAAGCCGTGCTTCAAGAGAAACTCACTGGTTTGGAACCCCTCGGGCAGTTCGAGGCGGATCGTGTTCTTGATCGTCCGGGCACCGGCGAAGCCGATCATCGCCTTCGGCTCGGCCAGGGTGATGTCCCCCTGGAACGCCCAACTCGCCGCGACCCCGCCCATCGTCGGGTTGGTCAGCACGGCGATGTACAGGCCGCCGGCATTGGCGTACCGGCCAAGCGCCGCGGACACTTTAGCCATCTGCATGAGCGACAAAATACCCTCTTGCATCCGCGCCCCGCCGCCGGACCCGCTGACGAAAATGAGCGGCAGTTTCAACTCGGTGGCCCGCTCGGCGGCCCGCGTCAGCTTCTCGCCGACGACCGACCCCATCGACCCGGCCATGAACGCGAAGTCGGTGATGCCCAGCACGACGCCCCGGCCGCGGATGTACCCCTGGCCGGTCACGGCGGCGTCCGGCATCCCGGTCTTGGCCTGCTCTTCAATGATACGCTTGGCGTAGGGGATGCGATCGACGAACTCCAGCGGGTCGAGCGGGCTGAGGGCCGCGTCCCACTCCTCGAACGAGTCCGCGTCGAGCAGTTGAACGATGCGGTCGCGGGCGGACGTGGTGAAGTGGTGGTCGCACTCGGGGCAGCAGTTGAGCCGCGCGGCGACATCTTTTTTGAAGACGGTGGCCTTGCACGAGGGGCACTTGACCCACAACCCCTCGGGGATGCCCCGCGCCTTCGGACGGTCAGTCATGGTCAACCCGGACACGCGATCCGCTCCCGCAAGAATCGACTCCTGCGGGAGAGTGTATCGCGCGCCCGCAGTCTCGGCGAGCGGCCTGCGGCGGAGCCGGCGGATCGCCCCGCCCACCCCGGCCGGGTACTCCGGACTCTAAACCCGCGTGCCGAAGTAGGCCGAGACGATGCCGATTTGGACCACCTGGTAGTTCCGCAGGAAGGTCAGGAAGCCCAGATCGCCTGACGACGACTTGAGGTGGATGACGAACATCGCCAACTCGATGCTCAGCATCACCATGCTAACGACCGACAGCCAGGCGCGGACGGTGCGGAAGAACTCGCCGGTCGGGCCGAACAGGGCGTTCAGGACGATCCCGATCATCAGCCCGATGCCCAGCGACGCCGAGAACGGCATCCAGTAGTCCTTGAACTCGGTGAAGTCGGGCGTCAGCCGTTCGCGGTAGTTCTCGACGCCGTTGCTGACCACGAAGGCGATGACGGCGACCGTGCCGCCGACCAGCAGGAGCCGCAACAGGAACGGCAGGATGCGGTGGAAGAAGTTCTCGGAGCGGGGGTCGCGGCTCAGGGTGAACGAGTACAGGACCAGCGGCAGCATGAAGAAGTGCCCGAGCAACGGCTTGGCGGTGTCGCCGGGCCAGAGCAGGACCATCCAGAAGTTGGCCAGGATGAGCACGGCCATGAACGCCCGGACGGTGCCCAGGGGCAGGCCGAACGGGTGCTGGTTGCTGCTGACGGTGTCGAGCGACAGGGGGTTCGGCATCGGAGACCTCGGTCACGGGCGGGGGCAAGCGGGCACACGACAGGGTATTCGCCGACCGCCCCCCGGACATTGGAACGAGTCCGACCGGGGACATTTCCAGCAAGGCGACCTTGACGACAGGGCGGTCGCTTTTACGATACGAGCTTACGAAATTGCCGACGGACCCTGTTGCAAGACGAGTGACGCATGGCGACGTTGATTGGGGCTCACACCACCCTGGCGAACCGCGACACGGTCAATCCCAAGTGGTTCGTCATCGACGCGACCGACCTGGTCGTCGGCCGGCTCGCGGCCCTGGTGTCGAACATCCTGCGCGGCAAGCACAAGCCGACGTACACCCCGAACACTGACACCGGCGACTTCGTCATCATCGTCAACGCGGCGAAGGTGAAGTTCACAGGCAACAAGTGGAACGACAAAGTCTACAAGACCTACTCGCACTACGCCGGCGGCCAGAAGCTGATCTCGGCCCGCAAGATGCGCGACAACAAGCCCGAAGAGATCATCTTCCAGGCCGTCAAACGGATGATGACTAAAGGCCCGATGGCCTACAAGCAGATCACCAAGATGAAGATTTTCGCCGGGTCGAGCCACGACCACCAGGCACAACTCCCCGTCGAACTCAAAATGGCGTAACGCTAAAAAGGGCTGACCGATCATGGCCGAGAAGAAGAAGATTTACCTGGGCACCGGTCGCCGCAAGACTTCGGTCGCCCGCGTCCGCCTGACCGACGGCAAGGGCAAGATCGAGATCAACGGTCGCCCGCTCGACAGCTACTTCACCGAAGACAAGGACCGCGCCGCGGTCGTCGGCCCGCTGACGATCACCGAGTTGGCCAACCGCCTAGACGTGACGATCAAGGTCCACGGCGGCGGCATCTCCGGCCAGGCCGGGGCGATCTGCCAGGGCGTGGCCCGCGCGATCAAGACGATGTTCAGCCCGGCCGTCGAGCAGAAGTCGTTCACCTTCACGAAGTCGAACATCACCGTCATCCGCAGCTACAAAGCGGAAGCCAAGCCCGGCGACCCGCCCCGGCCCGAGCCGACGCTGGACGAGACGAGCTTCGGCATGATCAAGAAGCTCCGCGAGAGCGGCTTCCTGACCCGCGACAGCCGTATGAAAGAACGCAAGAAGTACGGCCTCCGCGGTGCCCGTCGCGGCACCCAGTTCTCGAAGCGGTAACCCCTTCGACTCGAACTTACGAACGCCTTGCGGCCGACCGCAAGGCGTTTTTTTCGTCCGTATTGGCGAGCCAAGAGCGTGAGCGACTGGAGGGGTCTCATCCTCCAGTCGCTCACGCTCTTGGCTCGCCGAATCGCTGACTGATTGTCGCACATCTTACCGCGCTCGTCATCACGGCGGCGGCGTCGGCGACGTGACCCAAACGTGGACGTGCCTCGCAAACTTACGCGTTGACCTCGACGTAATCGACGACAGTGGACGGCTCGGGGATCGGCAGGCCGTCCTCGGCCATGCCTTCGAGGTGCATCTCGATGGCCCCGAGGATCAACCGCTTCAACTTCACCGGAGTGTCCGCCGTGGCGACACACCCCGGGAGGTCCGGCACATACGCGGCCCAGTTCGTCCCTGCGGCTTCAAACACGATGGCGTAGCGCTTCATGTATTTCCTTCCACCGAGTAGCCCCAGCCGGCCTGCTTGAAGGTGCTCGCCCGAGTGCCTGGCGGGACGGTGTGGCTGGGCTTGCCCGACACGGTCACCCGTCCAGGCTTGTCCGGGTGCTTGAACTGCCGGTGGCCACCCTTCGACTTCACCCGGACCCACCCGTCTTCGCCGAGCCGACGCAGCACATCGCTGACTTTCATATCGTCGCGCTACCGAGACTTCGTGCGCCGGTCAACAATCGTCACTTCGCGTTCGTGTTCACGCCGGGGTCGTCGGCGACGTTGTCCGTGATGAAACTCAACTGGCAGGCGTCTTGAAGCACTGCGTCGCCTCGTCTCAGTCCTCGGTAAGGAAACGTCACTTCGCCGGGCGGAGTTCGACGTTGCGGAAGTGGATTTCGGCCCCTTCGGCTTGCAAGCCGATGCGGCCGCGGGTCAGGCTGCCGCCGGTCCCCTCGTTGGCGAGCTTGCCATTGACCGTGAGCTTGACCGCTCCGCCGACGCACTCGATTTCGTAGCGGTTCCACTCGCCCAGCGGCTTCTCGACGGGGTCGTCCTTGCCGATGCGGAAGTAGTGCCGGCCGTCCTTGTTGGCCGAGTCCTTGCGGGCCGGGTCGATAGTCAGCGTCGGCAATTTCTTGTTCGCGTCGAACTGGAACCAGAGGTCGCCCGCCTGCCCGTGGGCCAGTTGCGCCTCCAGCGACAGCGGCCAGAAAACCTCGTCCTTCTGGACGTGCAGGAGCACGCCGCTGTTGGGCCGCTTCAGGTCGGTCGGGGCGTACTTCCAGTCGAGCCGCAGCACGTAGTCGGCGTACTCCTTCTCGGTGGCCAGGTAGCCAGTTGGCTTTCCGCTGCACTTCAAGACGCCGCTGGGCAGGACCGTCCACGTCGCCGCCGCGTCGAGCTTGGCGTCCTTGGCGACCGCCTTCCAGCCGGTCAAGTCCTTGCCGTTGAACAGCGGCGCGAACGCCGGCTCCTCGGCCGGTGACACCGCGGCGACCGTGGCCACGATCCAGACTGCCAGGGCGAACGCACGCATAAGAACTCCGGGGAACGGTTTCAGGTGAACAGGCCGCGGACGGGGTCGCCGGGGGTGACGCGGAGGGGCCGGCCGGCGGGGTCGGTGTACTGCGTGTCGGCCGGGATGCCGAGGGCCTCGAGCATCGTCGCGGCCAGGTCGGACGGCGACACCGGGTTCGACTTCACGTCCCCGGCGTGGCCGTCGCTCGCCCCGTACACGGCCCCCGGCGTCACTCCGGCCCCGGCCAGCACCGCCGAGTAGCAGCGCGGCCAGTGCTTCCGCCCCGGCGACGTGCCGAGGAAGTTCTTCTCCACGGCGACCGTCGGTGCCCGGCCGAACTCGCCGACGCAGACGACCAGAGTCGTGTCGAGCAGGCCGCGCTCGCGGAGGTCTTCGAGTAGTACCGAGAAGCTGCGGTCGAAACGCGGCAGGAGATGGTCCTTCATCGCGGCGAAGATGTCGTTGTGCGTGTCCCAGCCGTAGGCGTCGGTGTCGTTCGGGTGGGCGTCCTGGCCGCGGACCGAGTGGTTGAAGAAGACGGTCACCCACGGCACCCCGGCCTCGACGAGCCGCCGGCCGAGGAGGCACGCCTGGCCGGCGCGGTAGCGGCCGTACCGGTCGCGCACCGCCGCCGGTTCCTTGTCGAGGTCGAAGGCGTCGCGGGTCTTCGGGGCGTTGAGCAGGTCGTAGGTCTTGCGCAAAACTTCGGCCTGCCCCGCCGCCCCGGGCCAGAGCTTCGCCCGGCCGTCGAGTTGCTCGGCCAATTTGCGGCGGTCGTCGGCGCGGTCGGCCGGCACATCGGCGGGGCGGGTCAAGCCGGCCAGCAGGTCGCTGCCCCGCGTCACGTCGCCGAACTCGATCGGGTCGAAGCCGCGGCCGAGGAAGCCGCCGAACTGCCCCGGCCCCGGCTCGCGCGGCGTCCAGAGCGGGCCGTTCACCTGCATCGCCGCGTGCGGGAATTTTTGGCTCGGCCGCACCCGCTGAACGACTGCCCCGAGGCTCGGCGCGTCGTGGGGGGCCGGCCGCGGGTTCGAGCTTTTCCGCGGGTGGTGGTGCCCGGTCAAGGCGAGGTAGCACGCCGAACCGTGGTCCGCGTCGTCGTGCGTCATCGACTTGACGACGGTGACGTGCTTCGCCAGCCGGGCCAGTTTCGGCAAGTGTTCTCCGAAGCGCACGCCCGGCACCGAGGTCGCCGTCGAGCCGAACGCCCCGCGGATTTCTTCGGGCGCGTCCGGCTTGGGGTCCCAAGTGTCGAGTTGGCTCATGCCGCCGCTGGTGAAGACGACGAGGACCGACTTGGCCCGCGGCTTGCCCGGCGTCCCCGCCCGCACTGCCCCACCGGCGAGCAGGCCGGGCAGTGCCAGGCGCAGCCAGTCCCGCCGCGACGGGGCGTAACCGGTAGGCTCGAAACGGGGGACGAACACGGGCATTGCGGGCGTCCGGGGCCGACGGTTGGGGCACCTGGGAGTGTACCACGGCCCGGAGTTGGCGTCACCCATCCGCCCGGGAAAGCGGCTCACTTCCGCGGCGGCGCGGCGTTCGTATACTGCCAGCGATGCAACTCGAACAACTCACCATCGTCGGCGTCGGGCTGATCGGCGGCTCGGTCGGGCTGGCCGCTAAGGCCGCCGGGCTGGCCCGCCGCGTCGTCGGCGTCGGCCGGGACGAGCGGACGCTGGAACGGGCCGTCGCACTCGGGGCCATCGACCGTTCAACGAAGGACTTGAGCGAGGCCGCCGCCGACGCCGACCTGGTCGTCGTCTGCACGCCGGTGGACCGCATCGCGGCCGACGTGTTGACTGCCGCCCGCGCCGCACCGCCCCGGGCGATCATCACGGACGCGGGCAGTACGAAGGGCAACATCCTCCGCGAACTCGACGGCAAAATGCCGCCGCGCGGGGCGATGTTCATCGGCAGCCACCCGCTGGCCGGGTCCGAGAAGCGCGGGGCGGCGCACGGCCGGGCCGACCTGTTCCACGACCGCCTCGTCGTCGTCACGCCGACCGCCGACACCGACCTCGAAGCCCTCTCCGTCGTCGAACTCTTCTGGCAGCGGCTCGGGGCGCGGGTGGTCCGCATGGACCCGTTCGAGCACGACAAGGCCCTCGCGGTCACGAGCCACCTGCCCCACGCCGCCGCGGCCGGGTTGGCCGGCGTGACGCCGCTGGAGTGGCTCAACCTGAGCGCCGGCGGCTTCCGCGACACGACCCGCGTGGCGGCCGGCGACCCCGACTTGTGGGCGGCGATTTTCGCGGCCAACCGCGACGAAGTCCTCGCCGCCACCGACGCCTACTTACGCCGGATGGGGCAGTTCCGGGCCGCGCTGGAGGGTCGCGATGCCGCCGCCCTGGTGGCGTGGCTCACCGAAGCGAAACAGGTGCGCGATGCTCTGGGAAGTTGAAATCCACCCCCTCGGCCGGGACGGCGAGCGCGACCGCGTGTGCGACGAGTTCGACCTGCTCACGAGTTCCACGCGCGGGGCCGACCTGGTCACGGCGACCAGCCGCGGCTACCTGCTCGACGGCCACCTCGGCGCGCCGGACGTGCACCAGCTTTGCGACGAACTGCTCATCGACCGCCTCGTCGAGCGGGCCGAAGTCCGCGAACTCGGCACGCCCCTCGACCGGGCATCGACGACGGTGCTGCTCAAACCGGGGGTGACGGACAACGTCGCCGACAGCGTGACCGCCGCCGCGACCGACCTCGGCTTCGCCGTCGCGCAGGCCCGCACCTTCCGCCGCTACTACGGCCCCGACACCCACGCCGCCGACCGCGACTTGATCGCCCGCAAAATCCTGGCCAACGGCGCGATCGAGCAGGTGGTGACGGGGCCGCTGCACGCGACCAACCTGGCCGTCGGCCAGCCGTACACGTTCCGCCTCGTCGTCGTGCCGTTGCGCGACCTCGACGACGCCGGGTTGATGGCGATCAGCCGCGACGGCCAGTTGGCGCTGACCCTCGACGAGATGCGCACGGTCCAGGTACACTTCCGCGAACACGACCGCGACCCCACCGATTGCGAACTCGAATCGGTCGCCCAGACGTGGTCCGAACACTGCTCGCACAAGACGCTCAAGGGCGTGATCGACTACGCCGAAACCGTGGACGGTGTGACCGCGACGCGCCGCTACGGCAACCTGCTCAAGGAGACGATCTTCGGGGCGACCCAGGAGATTCGCCGGCGACTCGGGGCCGACGACTGGTGCGTCAGCGTCTTCTCGGACAACGCCGGGGTGGTGAAGTTCTCCGACGACTTTCACCTGGCGATCAAGGTCGAGACGCACAACCGGCCGTCGTCGATCGAGCCTTACGGCGGCGCGAACACCGGCCTCGGCGGCGTCATCCGCGACCTGCTCGGCACGGCCCTCGGCGGTAAGCCGGTCTGCAACACCGACGTGTTCTGCTTCGCCCGGCCCGACTACCCCGCCGACCAGTTGCCCGCCGGGGTCTTGCACCCGCGCCGGACGATGCAGGGCGTCGTCGCCGGGGTGCGCGACTACGGCAACCGCATGGGCATCCCGACGGTCAACGGCTCGATCAGCTTCGACGACCGGTACTTGGCCAACCCGCTCGTCTTCTGCGGCACCGTCGGCACCGTGCCCGTCGATAAGGTCGTCAAGCAGGTCATGCCCGGCGACTTGATCGTGGCGATGGGCGGTCGCACCGGCCGCGACGGCATCCACGGCGCGACCTTCTCGTCGCTCGAACTCACCGACCAGTCCGAAACCCTTAGCGGCGGGGCAGTCCAAATCGGTAACGCCATCGAGGAGAAGAAAGTCCTCGACGTGCTGATGCAGGCCCGCGACCGCGGCTTGTACACCGCCATTACCGACTGCGGCGCGGGCGGCTTCAGCAGCGCCGTCGGCGAAATGGGCGCGGACCTCGGTGCCCACGTCGAACTCGACAAGGCCCCGCTGAAGTACGCCGGATTGAGCTACACGGAGATTTGGATCAGCGAGGCCCAGGAGCGGATGGTGCTGTCAGTGCCGCCGGAGAAGTGGCAGGAACTGCACGACCTGTGCCGCGGCGAAAACGTCGAAGCCGTGGTCCTCGGCGTCTTCGAGGCGACCGGCCGCCTGAAGCTGTCGTACCACGGCAACCCCGTCGGCGACCTCTCAATGCACTTCCTCCACGACGGCCGGCCGAACGTCGTCCGCCGGGCCACGTACACCCGCAAGCCGGTGACGCCCGCGACCGGTGACGGCGCGATGTCACCGCAAGACGCGCTGCTGAAAATCCTCGGCAGCTACACGGTCTGCTCGAAGGAGAGCGTCGTCCGCCAGTACGACCACGAGGTCCAGGGCGGGAGCGTGATTAAGCCGCTCGTCGGGCTGCTGAACGACGGCCCGTCGGACGCCGCCGTCGTCACCCCGGTCCTCGGGCTGACCCTCGGCGCGGCGGTCGGCAACGGCCTCTGCCCGCAGTACGCCGACCTCGACCCCTACGCCGCCGCCGCGTGCGCGATCGACGAAGCCCTACGCAACGTCGTCGCCGTGGGGGCCGACCCGGCGTTCACGGCGATCCTCGACAACTTCTGTTGGGGCAACGTCACCGACCCCGAACTGCTCGGGGCGCTGGTCCGCACTGCCGAAGCCTGCCGCGACGTGGCGCTGGCTTACGGGACGCCGTTCGTCAGCGGCAAGGACAGCCTGAACAACGAGTACAAGTCGCCGACGCTCCGCATCACCATCCCCTCGACGCTGCTCATCACGGCGCTGGGCCGCGTGCCGGACGTGCGGCAGTGCGTGACGATGGACTTGAAGTCGCCCGGCAACCGGCTGCTGGTCGTCGGGACCACGAAGGACGAACTCGGCGGCTCGCACTACCACCTCGTCACCGGCCGGACCGGCGGCCGCGTCCCCTGCCCCGATCTGGCGACGGCCCCGAAAATCTTCGCCGCGTTGCACCAGGCGATCTGCCGCGGGCTGGTGCGGAGTTGCCACGACCTGAGCGAAGGCGGCCTGGCGGTCGCCGTCGCCGAGATGGCGTTCGCCGGCGGCGTCGGGGCCGACGTGACGGGCCTGGGGACTGGGGCCGGCTTGAGCGACGTAGCGAAGTTGTTCAGCGAAAGTGCGACGCGGTTTGTCCTGGAAGTGACCCCGGAGAACGTCGCGGGGGTGACGGCACTCTTCGGCGACCTGCCGGTGAGCGACATCGGCGTCACCGTGGCCGAGCCGCGGTTGCGGGTGGCCGGGGCGGACGGCGAGTGGCTCGTCTGGGCCAAGCTCGCCGATTTGAAGGAAGCGTGGCAACGGCCGCTGCGGGGCTGACGCGGGAAATCCCGGCGTGCGCTCACACCGGTTTGACCCGCCCGTTACCATGGTGAAGAGACCTCACCCTCTCGCTCCCCCTCTCCGAGACGGAGAGGGGGAGCGAGAGGGTGAGGTCCACGACTCGGACCTACTTGCTCCCCTCTCCGCGTCGGAGAGGGGTTGGGGGTGAGGTCTCTTCGCCTCAAGGGAAGCCACGATGCGGACGCACCTGTTTCTCGGCCCGCTTCTCGCCGCCGCCTTCGCGGCCCTGCTCGCCGTCGCCCCGCCGGCGACCGCCGTCCCACCGCCGGGGGACGAGCGCGAACTCGTCGATCAGGTCAACCTGGCCATCGACCGCGGTGTGCAGTTCCTCCGGGCCTCGCAGAAGAACCGCACCTGGGAGGGGTACTGGACGGGGGACGTGGTCGGGCTGAGCGGCGGCGTCACCGCCCTGGCCACGCTCGCGCTCTTAAACTGCGGCGTCAAGCCCGACGAAAAGGAGGTCAAGACGGCGATCGAGTTCCTCCGGGCTTTGCCGAAGCAGACGACCTACGTCGTCGCGCTCGTGACGATGGTCCTGGCCGAGGCCCGCCAGCCGCGCGACCTGCCGCTCATCCAGGCGAACTGCGACTGGCTGCTCCAGACGGCCCTCCGCACCGACGGGCGGATCACCGGGTGGACGTACCCGCTGAACGACTACAAAATCCCGGACGCGTCGAACACGCAGTACGCCCTGCTCGGCCTGTACGCCGCGAAAGTGGCCGGGGCCAAGGTGGCCGACGCCGAATGGGAACAACTGCGAGCGCTGTACCTGCGGGGCCTGCGGAAAGAGGGGGAGAACTCCGGGTCGTGGAGTTACGTCAAAGCGAGCGAGCCGAGTTTCACGATGACCGTCGCCGGCGTCGCCGGGTTGTACATCGCCGGCATGGGCCTGAACACCAGCCAGCAACAACTCGACGCGGCGACGGGCGTGGCGGCCAAGTGCGGCCTGTACGAGGAGAACGACGCGATCAACCGGGGTATGAACTACATCGGCCGGAACTTCACCTTCACGCGGCCGCGGGGGGGCGAATCGACCTACTACAACATCTACGGCATCGAGCGGGCGGGCCGGTTGTCCGGGCAGCGGTTCATCGGCCGCATCGACTGGTACCGCGAGGGCTGCGAGTTCCTGGTGCGCGAGCAGAACCGCGACGGCGGCTGGACCAAGAACGCCCAGACCGAGTACGACACGGTCGCCACCATCTCGACGAGCTTCGCGCTGCTGTTCCTGTCGAAGGGCCGCACGCCTGTCCTCATCAGCAAGCTCGCGCACGGCGAGTCGGCGATGCCCGACAACGGCACGCTGATCGAGCGCGGCGGCCCCCCCGGCGTGGTCGGCTGGAACCGCAAGCACAACGACGTGCGGAACCTGACGGCCTTCGCCAGCCGCGAACTCTTCCAGGGGATGCCGCTCGGCTGGCAGGTGTACGACCCGCGCCGCAAGGACTTCGCGCGCAACGACGACGTGCTGGCCGAAGTCGGCGTCCTGGTGCAGTCGCCCATCTTGTACCTCACCGGCCACGAACGTCTGAACCTGCCGGGGCAGCACAAGGAAATCTTCAAGAAGTACGTCGAAGAAGGCGGCTTCGTGATCGCCGAGGCTTGCTGCGGCTCCCCGGCGTTCGCGGAAAGTTTTCAGTCGCTCGTGAAGGCGCAATTCCCCGACAGCCAGTTGAAGCCGATGCCGCCGGAGCACCCGATCTGGACGAGCTTTTACGCCGTGCCGCCGTCGGACTACCCGGGGCTGATGGTCCTGGAGCGCGGCTGCCGCACGGCGATGGTGTTCAGCCCGCAGCCGCTCGCCGGGTACTGGGAAGAGTCGCGGTTCATGGCCCCGGCCGGCAAGAACGCGGCGAACCGCGGGGAGCAGGCGTTCCGCCTGGCGGCCAACATCATCGCCTACGCCACCGGCATGGAGCCGCCGACGCAGCGGCTGACGAAGCGGACGATCGTCGAGAAGGGCACGGCGATCAAGTCGCCGCCGAAGGGGTTCTTGAAGCCGGCCCAGATCCGCCTGCCCGGGGAGGCCCCGCCGGCCCCGGCCGCGATGCGTAACCTCTCCGCCTACCTCCAACAGAATGCCAAGCTCGATGTCGTGTTGGACGTGGAGAACCTGAGTGCCGACAGCGTCGATTTGCCGAAGTACAAGTTCCTGTACCTGCACGGCCGCAAGTCGTTCACCTTCGGCCCCGAAGAAATCAACGGCCTGAAGGCCAACCTGCAAACCGGCGGCGTGCTGTTGGCGGACGCCTGCTGCGGTGCCCCGCAGTTCGACGAATCGTTCCGCAAACTGGTGGCCGCGCTGTTCCCGGCGCAGAAACTCGAAGTCATCCCGGCCGACGACGACCTCTATTCCGAGACGGTCGGCGGCGTCAAGCGGGTCGTGATTCCGACCGTGAAGCGACGGGAGAAAGCCTCGACGGCCGACAAGGAAAGCGGGTTCGCCGACCTGCCGCCACTGCTCGAAGGGGTCAAAGTGGATGGCCGCTGGGCGATCATCTACAGCAAGTACGACCTAGGCTGCGCGATGGAAGGCCACAAGTCGTCCGACTGCCTCGGCCACACCCGCGAGAGTGCCTTAAGACTCGCCGCGGCCGCCGTGATCTACGCGCTGAAGAATTGACGGTCAAATCGAATTGTGGATTTGGAATTGCGGAATGAAAACACTTCCTGGTCGGCTTTCATTCCGCAATTCCAAATCCGCAATCCCAAATTCTTAATAGCCCACCACCGGGGTAATGCTCAACGTCATCGGTTTGCCGTCGCGGGTCAGCGTCACGTCGGCCTTGCGGCCCGGCTTGACGAGGCTGACGGCGACGTGGGCGTCGCCGAGCGTGTCGGTCCAGCGACCGTCGATGGTCAGCACGCGGTCGCCGACTTTCAACCCTGCCGTCGCAGCCGGGGTGCCCTCGTAGACTTCGCCGACCGCTACGCCCGGCTCTTCGCCGGCCTTGGCCTTCTTGAGCACGAAGCCCCACAGGCCGGCCGGGCCGACGACCTTGGCCAGGCCGGCGTTCTCGCCCGCCGCGGACAGCGACTTCGTTAAGTCTTCGATGTAGTTGCCCGGCTTGTAGTCCCGCGGCGAGAGCAGGAGTTCCTTCTTCTGGTAATCGACCGTCGTGGCGAACCGGGCGAAGAACGGGAAGCCGACGATGCCGTCGATGGTGCCGTGCTCCTCGGCGAAAGCGTCCGAAATCGACTTCACCGTCGGGTGGTCCATGACGACCGCGGCGACCTTCTTGGCCGTCACGTCGCCGAGTCGCATCGTGCCGATCTCGACCTGGTTCATGCCCCCGGAAAGGAGGGCCGCGATGCCGCCCCCGCCCCGCTTCGAGATGCCGGTCTCCTTGCCGAGGCGGCTCGTGACGATGTTCAGCGGTGCCCCCGTGTCGAAGATCAACTTGTACGGCCCCTTGTCGTTGATCGTCACCTCGATGAGCATGTGCCGCGAGGGGAGCAGCTTGAAAGGTACTTTGACCGGCTTGGCCTCGGGCAGCGCCTGGGCCTGGACGCCCCCGGCGATGGCGACGGTCAGCAGCGAAGCGATGGCGAGTTTGAAGTTCACGTTACAGCCCCTTCCCGAATTCGACGGTGACGGTCTCGGTCTTCTCGCCGCGCTCGACTTGAATCTTGGCCTTCTGGCCGGCCCGCATCGGCTCGACCCACCGGCCGAAGGCTTTCAGGCGGTCGAGGTCGTCGATGCCCGGCTCGCGGCCCTTGGCGGAGAACGCCTTCGAGACGCCGGTGATGAGGTCGCCCGACTTCAACCCGGCCGCCTCCGCGGGGGAACCTTTGACGACGCTTTTCACGGCGAGTTTGCCGTCGGTCTCGGCGAGTTCGACGCCGAGGAAGCCGCGCGGCTCGACGGCGAAGTTCGGCTTGATGCCCATGAACCCGGCGAGCATTTTCATCGCCGGCCCGAGCAGGTCGAGGCCGCCCTGGCTGTTGTCCTTGCCGCGGGCGTTGACCGCCGGCGGGGTGAAGTCGAGCGGCACGAACTTCAACTTGTCGGCCGTGAAGTCGTAGGTGATGCGGTACTTGGCCAGCACGTTGTACCCGACGACGCCGTGCAGTTCGACGCCGGCGAGGCCCATGCCGTTCATGCCTTCGAGTTGGAACAGGTCGGCGACGCGGGCCTTGGCCCCCGGCACCTTCAAACCGCCCTCCAGCTCGAACGAATCGGTCGCCGCCCAGCCGTCCTTGTCGGTGTCCAGGCCGGCCCGCTCCGCACTCTTCTTGGTGATGAAGACGGCCGGCGCGCCGGTGTCGAGGATCAGGTTGAACGGACCCTTCCCGTTCACTTTCACGCGGACCAGGATGTGCTTCGTGTCGGTCAACCGGTACGGGATCGCGTACTCCTTCTCGGCCGCCTTAACCTTGTCGGCGGTCGGCTTCGCGTCGTCCGCCCGAGCCGTCGGGCCGAGGCTCAAGAACAGGGCCAGGAGCCACCAGCGTGTCATCGCGTCTCTCCGTCGGGGGGGCGTGTCTGCTGATTGTACCGACCGCGGCGCGGCCGGGTTTCGGCGGGTCAGTCGTGCGGGCCGACTTCGGGCGCGAACCCGCGGCGCATCGTATTCTCGGTGACCGTCCGGGGCACCACGAATTGCAGCAAGTAATCCGGGCCGCCGGCCTTGCTGCCGACGCCGCTGAGCTTGAACCCGCCGAACGGTTGGCGGCTGACCAGTGCCCCGACGCACTTGCGATTGACGTACAGGTTGCCGACGCGGAAGCGCCGCTTCACGGTCTTCAAGTTCTCCGGGCTGCGGCTGTAAACCCCACCGGTCAGGGCGTACTTGGTGCCGTTGGCGATGCGCAAGGCGTCGTCCAGGTCGGCGGCTTTCGTGACGCACAAGACCGGGCCGAATATCTCTTCCTGGGCGAGGGACGCGTCCGCCGGTACGTCGGCGAAGATCGTCGGGCCGACGTAGTAGCCGCGTTGGGCGATACCACTCACGTCGGCCTGGAAGGCGAGCCGGGCTTCGGTTTTGCCGTGCTCGATAGTCCGCAAAATCCGGTCGCGGGCCTCGGCGTCGATGACCGGCCCCAGCGACGAACCGGGGTTTTCGGCGTCGCCGACCGTGAGACTCTTGGTCGCCGCGATCAGTCGCGTCAAGAACTGGTCGTAAACGGCGGCGTGGACGACGGCCCGCGACCCGGCACTACACTTCTGTCCGGCGTACCCGAAGGCCGAATCGACGACGCCGCGGACCGCCTCGTCGAGGTCGGCGTCGCTATCGACGATGATCGCGTTCTTGCCGCCCATCTCGGCGACGACCTTCTTGACGAACCCCTGCCCCGCCGGCGTCTTCGCGGCCTGCTCGTTGATGGCGAGCGCGACCGGGAGCGATCCGGTGAAGGCAATCAGGGCCACGTCCGGGTGGCCGACCAGCCGCGGGCCGATCGCTTCGCCGACGCCGGGCAAGTAGTTGACGACGCCGGCCGGGGCACCGGCCTCCTGGAAGACTTCCATCAGCTTCGCGCCGACGACCGACGACTGCTCGGCCGGTTTCAGGATCACCGTGTTCCCGGCGACCGCCGCCGCCGCCGCCATGCCGCACAGAATGGCCAGCGGGAAATTCCACGGGGCGATCACGACGGCGACGCCGCGGGCCTCGTAGAAAGTCGCGTTCTCTTCCCCGGCCACGTCGTGCCGCTGGGGCGACGCGAGCTTTTGCATTTCGAGCGCGTAGTAGGCGCAAAAGTCGATTGCCTCGGCCACGTCGCCGTCCGCCTCGCGCCACGGCTTGCCGGTTTCGAGGATGATCCACGCCGCCAGCTCCCACCGCCGCCGCCGCATGACATCGGCCGCGCGGTTGAGCACGGCGGCGCGGACATCAATGTCAGTGTCCCGCCACGACTCGAAGGCGTGCTTCGCCGCGGAGACGGCCTGGTCGGCCAGCTCGACGGTCGCGCTGCCGCACCGGCCGACGAGTTGGGCCGAGTTCGACGGGTTGAACGAGTCGAGCAGCGTCGGGGTCGGCACCGGGCGTCCGCCGATGACCACGGGGTACGTGCGGCCGAGTTGCGTCTTGACCAGCGCAATGCCGTCGTTCATCGCCCGGCGGTTGGCCTCCTGGGCGAAGTCGCTCAGGGGTTCGTTGCGGAAGCTCGCCGGAATTGCCGGGGGCGCGAGAGTCGTCATGCTCGGGGTCCGAGGGGGTGTGGGGGCGGCCGGGTCGCGGAGGAGGAAGTCTTCGGGCAGGCCGTCGGCGAAGCCCTGTTTCAGGAACGAATCGTTCGAGGTGTTTTCGAGCAGCCGGCGCACGAGGTACGCCATGCCCGGCAACAGTTGCCCGTAAGGCGTGTAGACGCGGACGCGGGAGCCGAGGGACTTGATCGCGTCCTTGATCGGGTCGGCCATACCGTAGAGCATTTGGAACTCGAAGCGCCGCGGCGGGACTTTCAGCTCCTCCGCGACGGCCAGGGCGTTGGCGATGCTGCGGATGTTGTGGCTGCCGAAGGCGGGCGTGAGCCAATCGACGTTCGTGAGCAGGAAGCGCGACAGCGCCTCGAAGTTGGCGTCTGACTCGGCCTTGCGGGAGAACACCGGCAGCGGCCAGCCCTGCTGAGCCGCGATCACCGTTTCGTAGTCCCAGTACGCCCCCTTGACGAGCCGCACCCAGACGGGGCAGCGGCGCACGTTCTTGGCCCAGTCGAGCAGTTGATGGAGGTCGGCTTCCGTCTCCGTCAGGTACGCCTGCACGGCGATGCCGATGTCCGGCCAGTCGCGGAATTCCGACTCGCTGAGCAGGTCGCGGAAGATTTGCAGCGTCGTCGATTTGAAGGCGTACTGCTCCATGTCGAAGTTGACGAACGCCCCCTTCGCCTTGGCCAGCGACAGGATCGGCCGCAGGCGGGCGCTGACCGCGCGGGCGGTGCCGGCGGGGTCGATGGGGTCGAACTGGCTGTACAGCCCGGACAGCTTGACGCTCACGTTGACGCGGGCGATGGGGCCGCGGTCGTCCCGGTCGATGCCCGGGATTTCCGGCCACGAGTTGACGGTCCGCGACAATCCTTCGAGCAGGTCGAAGTACTGGCGTTGGACGTGGTCGGCCTCGGCCTCGCTGACGGTCGCCTCGCCGAGCAGGTCGATGGTGAACGCCAGGTTCTCGCCGCGCATCTTGCGGACGGCCTCGATGGCCTCCTCGACGTTCGAGCCGGCGATGAACTTGCGGGCCATGCCCGAGGCGTTGTGCCGCGCGGCGGCCGCGAGCGCCCTGCCGCCCAGCCCGCCGTTGGGCAGGAACTTGACCCCGGCACGGACCCACCAGGGCAGGTTCGCCCCGGCCTCGCCGAGGTACTCGCGCAAGTGCCGGGCCAGTTCCTTGGGGTCGCCGATGAGGTACGGCAGGGTGTCCACGAAGCGGAACAGTTGGACCTTGAGGGCCTCGTGGCCCATCGTCAGGCCCATCATCTTCTCGTCGAGCCACGACTTCGTCAGCGGCGTCGGGCCGGTGCGGTCGAGACGGGCGAATATTTCGCGGCCGAAGGTTTGAACGCGGGCGTCGAAAGCGGCGGGCGTCACGGTCTTGTTCCCGGCGTGAACGGTCGGAACGGTACGGTCGGTTTGCCGGCGGAAGGGGCCGGCGGTATCATCGCCATGATTCATTATTGGTGACCGGCGGGAGTGCGTTCGATGTCCTTCGACAAAATCGGGAAAGTGACGGTCCTCGCCACCCTCGGGGCGGGTGCCCAGAGCAGTATCGTCAAAGTCCGCCGGGAGGCCGACGGCCGCGAGTACGCGATGAAGATCGTGCCGGTCGAGACGGAGGACGACAAGAAGTTCCTGGAGCAGGCCAAGCACGAGTTCCGCGTCGGCCAGATGCTCGACCACCCGAACCTCGTCAAAATCTACTGCTACGAGACCGAGTCCGACTGGCGGTTCCGGGTCAAGAAGGCCAAGCTGCTCATCGAGTTCGTCCCCGGGGAAACGCTCGACAAGGTCAAGCTGTTGAACCACGCCAAGCTGCTGCGGGTGCTCGAAAAGACCGCGTCGGGGGTCGCGCACATGCACGCCCGGGGCGTCGTCCACGCCGACCTGAAGCCGAACAACATCGTCCTCGGTCGGGGCACGAACGCGAAGGTCATCGACTACGGCCTGGCCTGGATCAAGGGCGAACCGAAGGACCGCGTGCAGGGTACGCCCGAGTACATGGCCCCCGAAACGGCCATGCGGAAAATCGTCAACGAGCGGACGGACATCTACAACTTCGGCGCGACCATGTACCGCCTCGTCACCTTCAAGTTACCGCCCAACGTCGTCCCCGCGGCCGAGGGACTCGAACTCAAGGAAGCGACCTTCCACGAACTGCTCAAGCCCGTGAACGACCTGAACCCCGGCTGCCCCGAGCCGCTCGCCGACCTGATCCACCGCTGCCTGAGTTTCAGCGCGTTGAAGCGCCCCGAGAGCATGAGCGCCGTCCGCGGACTGCTGGACACCCTGGCCGACGAGGCCCTGTCGAAGCTTGCCGACCCCGACGAAATCGAACGGTGAACAAGAATTGCGGATTGCGGATTTGGGATTGCGGCTTCCATAACTTCTCCGCTGGGACAACTGTTGCCTTTCAATCCGCATTCCGAAATCCCGAATCCGAAATACAGGGCTGACATGCTCGATCAGACTCGCTGGATCGCCGACCGGGCCAAGGCCGTCGAGGTCTCCGGCATCCGCAAGGTGTTCGACCTGGCGCGGAGCCTCAAAGACCCCGTGAACTTGAGCATCGGCCAACCGCACTTCGACGTGCCGGAGCCGATCAAGGCGGCGGCCAAGGCGGCCATCGACGGCAACCGCAACGGCTACACCGTCACCCAGGGCGACGCCGCGTTCGTGGCCAAACTCAAGGCCGACGTGGCAGGTCGCTTCCCCGGTCAGTCGCGCGAACTCTTCGTCACCAGCGGCACCAGCGGGGCACTCCTGCTCGCGCTCCTGGCGGTCGTCAATCCGGGCGACGAAGTCATCGTCCTCGACCCGTACTTCGTCAGCTACCCGAACATGATTTCGCTGGCCGGCGGGGTGACGGTGCGGGTGGACACCTACCCCGACTTCGCCATCGACCCCGACCGCGTCCGGGCCGCGCTGACGCCGCGGACCAAGGTCGTGATGCTGTGCAGCCCCGCCAACCCCACCGGGGCTGTGCTGTCACCCGACGCCGTCAAGGCGGTCGTCGCACTGTGCCGGGAGCGGAACGTGCTGGTGATCAGCGACGAGATTTACCGCGCCTTCCACTACGACGGTCCGGCCCACTCACCCGGCGAGTCCGACGAGAACGTCCTGGTCGTCGAGGGCTTCGGCAAGACCTACGGCATCACCGGCTGGCGACTCGGCTACGCCCACGGCCCCAAGGCCGTGATCGAGGAGATGGTGAAACTCCAGCAACTCACCTTCGTGTGTGCCCCGAGCATCGTGCAGCAGGCCGGCATCGCGGCGATGGACTTCGACGTGACCGGCATCGTGGAGGACTACCGCCGCAAGCGCGACCTCGTGGCTGCGGGGCTGCGCGAGAACTTCGAGTTCGACCTGCCGGGCGGGGCGTTCTACCTGTTCCCGAAAACGCCGTGGGGCACCGGCACCGAGTTCGTCGCGGAAGCAATCCGCCACAACCTACTCATCATCCCGGGCAACGTGTTTAGCACGCGGGACACGCACTTCCGCATCTCCTACGCCGCGTCCGACGAGACACTGCACCGCGGCGTCGAGATTTTGAACGCCCTGGCGCGGCGCTAGCGTTCCACCCGCGCACTGCCGCCGCGGGCGAGTTTCTGCACCTCGTCGAGGCTCGCCATTGAGGTGTCGCCGGGGGTCGTCATGGCGAGCGCGCCGTGGGCCGCGCCCCACTCGACCGCCTCGGCGGCCGACTTGCCGGCCAGGAAGGCGTAGATCAGCCCCGAGGCGAAACTGTCGCCGCCGCCGACGCGGTCGAACACTTCTAAATCTTCGCGGTGCGTCGCTTCAAAGAACTCGCCGGCGGCCCAGCAGACCGCCCCCCAGTCGTTGCGGCTCGCGCTCCGCACCGTGCGTAAGGTCGTCGCCACGGCCCGAAAGTTGGGGTACGCCCGCACGGCCGACTCGATCATCCGCCGGTACGCGTCGTGGTCGAGGGCCTTCAAGTCCGCGGCGTTGCCGGGCACTTCGAGGCCGAGGCAGGCGGTGAAATCTTCTTCGTTACCGATCATCACATCGACGAGTTTGGCGATGCGCTTGTTCACGGTTTGCGCCTGGGCCGGGCCGCCGATTGATTGCCACAGCGACGGCCGGTAGTTGAGGTCGTAGGACGTGACGACGCCGTGCCGCTTGGCCGCGATCAACGCCTCCTCGACCAGCGCGGAAGTCGTTTCGGACAGGGCGGCGAAGATGCCGCCGGTGTGGAACCAGCGGACGCCGAGCGCACCGAACAGGTGGTCCCAATTGACATCGCCCGGCTTCATCTGCGACGCCGCAGTTAGCCCCCGGTCCGACACGCCGACGGCCCCGCGGACGCCGAAGCCCCGTTCGGTAAAGTTCAGGCCGTTGCGCACCGTCCGGCCGACGCCGTCGAACGGGACGAAACGGACGTAGGATAAATCGACGCCGCCTTGCAGCATCAAGTCTTCAAGCAGCCGGCCGATTTCGTTGTCCGCGAAGGCACTCACCAGCGCCGTGCGCAGGCCGAAGCAGCGGCGCAGCCCGCGCGCGACGTTGTACTCCCCGCCGCCCTCCCAGACCTGAAACGAGCGGGCCGTGCGAACGCGGCCGTCGCCGGGGTCGAGCCGCAGCATGACCTCGCCGAGCGACACCTGGTCGAAGCGGCACGCCGCCGCGGGCTTCAAGTCGAACATCACGACACCGGTCGGGGAAAGTGCTGGCGAAACGCCGTCATCGTCTGGGCCGCGGCGGTCTCGGCGTCGGGCCACGGCAGCACCTCCGCCGAGACGTAGCCGCCGTAATTCATCTCCTGCAAGGCGGCTGCGATCGGGGCAAAATCGGTGTGCCCGAAACCGGCGGCGCGGCGGTTCGAGTCGGCGAAGTGGACGTGCCCGACTAACGGCCACCCGCCCCGCCGCACGTCGGCGACCGACTCCGCGGCCGGCAACGCGGCGGCGATGTCCTGCTCCTCAATGTTCATGTGGAACAGGTCGGCCAGTAGTTCGATTGACGGGTGCGGAAAGCTACCCACGAAGGCCGCCGCGTCCCCGAGGGTCGTGAACAGGTTCGTCTCGTAGCGATTGAGTGGCTCGTAAAGCAGTTTGACATTAAGCGGCGGTGCCCAGTCGCCCAGCATGAACATTGCTTCCCACAGGTAACTGAGGGCCTGTTCTCGCGGCACCTCCGGCGACCAGCGGCCTTGCATGCTGCCGACGATGACCGCCGACTCGAACTCCGCGGCAACGTCGATCATCGCCCGAACGAAGTCAATGGCCTCGGCCCGGACGGCGGCCGACGGCGAGGTCAGCGTCAGCTGCCGTTGCAGGAACCCCGCCCCCGTGCCGAGCGCCGCGAGTGACAGGCCGTGGTCACCGAGCAGTTTCGGCAGGTTCAGCGACTTCACGGCGGCCGCGTCGGGGGCGAAGACTTCGACCGCGTCGAAGCCGAGCCGCGCGGCGGTCGCGCACGCCCCGACGATGTCGCCGTGGAAGACGAACGGGCCGGCGGTGGCTTCGGGGACCAGGCAAATCGTCACGGCGGAGCGGACCATCAGTTCACCTCCACGATGGCTTTGATCACGCCGGTCTCGGGCCGCGTGTAACTCGGGAACGCCTCGATCAGGCCGTCGAAACTGGTGCGATGCGTGATCCACGGGTCGGTCTTGATCTTGCCCTGCTCGATG